>CATNDT010000079.1:5976-13034 GCA_950097035.1 uncultured Oscillibacter sp. | reverse complement strand
GGGGCGGTCAGCCACCAACAAGCACGCACCGGGTATATACCGGTGCCTTGCTTGCTGCTGCCATAAAACGCGTCCCTATCCATGGCCTCTCCTTCTCCATTCTTATTGTACCTCTACACTGTCGGAGGGACTTCTGCTTTTTACCGGTCAAGCTCCATAGCGCAAGGGGCGGCCACTTTTAATTCAATTGAAACTTATGCACCAGATTGTTCATCCGCAGCGACTGATCCGACAGCTCCTGCGCCGTAGCGGCGCTTTGCTCGGAAGTCGCCGAGGTACTTTGAACAATGGAGGATATTTGTTCGATCCCCTCTGTAACCTGAGCGATCGCGGCGGTCTGCCCTCCAACGGCTTCTACCATTGCGCTCATTTTGGCGGTCACATTTTCCGCGATTGCGCTGGTCGCATCCAGCGATCCCGTCACCTTCTCAAAGACTTGGCCACCCTCCGTGACAGCGGCGATAGAAGCCTCTATCAGTTCCTTGGTCGCCTTGGCCGCCTCATCAGATCTGGAAGCCAGATTACGTACCTCATCGGCTACCACAGCAAAGCCTTTGCCTGCGCTGCCCGCCCGGGCCGCCTCTACAGCGGCGTTTAATGCCAAGATATTTGTCTGAAATGCAATATTTTCAATTGTGTCAATAATTTTGCTGATTTCCGTGGACGAACCGGAGATTTTCCGCATCGCGGTATTCAGCTCCTTGACATAGTCTACACAGATCCCAAGCTGTGCTCCTACCTGCGTCACAAAATCTCCCGCTTCCTCAGCCGTGGAAACGGTCTGGTTTGCGCTCTCTGCGATGCTGGCGGCGGTGAAAAAAAGTTTCTGAACGGCGCTGGTCTGCTCTGTGGCCCCCTGACTCAGGGACTGTGCGCTGTTGGATACTTGAACGGCGCTGCTGGCCACGGCTCCAGCGGATTGGCTGATCTGGGAAAGCGTATGCCGCAGAGAATTGTGTATCGCCTTCATGGACTGCTCCATGGTCACAAAATCTCCCCAGTATGTACGGGTGATATTCTCACGGAAATCTCCCTGCGCCATTTTTCCCAGGTGGTGAGACGCGTCCTGTAACACGTCGTTCAGGCGGAGAATCGTCGTGTCCAGCGCCATTGTCAGCTTGGCGGTCTCATCCTTGGAGCGGACCATTGGGGTCGGCGAGCGCAGATCGCCGTCTGCCAGCTGCTCCAACCGGACAACGCAGGACTGGATGGGGCCGGAAATGGACTGTCCCACCTTGACCGCCACGGGGAAAGTGGCCAGCACAACAAGAACCACCACCAAGACCGTCAGCATAAGGCTGCGGTCCAGTGTGGACTTGAATTCCCGCTGGCTGGCTTCTATGGCGATGCTCCACTTCTGATAACCTCCAATGGGGGCAAAACCAACGAATTTATTGTCGCCATAAAAGTTGTAGGCCCCGAAACCGGTCTCCCCCTGGAGCATACGCTGGTTTACGGCGGCCACATCAGCTACGCTGGAATCTGTTTTTGCGGCCTCGATCATGTTGGAACCCGACTCCACGATGGAGGCGTCCCGATGACCGATGACATTGCCCCGGTGGTCCAGCACATAGGCCACGCCATCGCGGCCCATGGACAGGTCAACTACGATGTCCGACAGGAAATCCGCGCTGATCCCGCCGTAAACGATGCCGTCAAAGCGACCGCTGGTAATGATGGGAACCTCAAGCAGGAAAATCATCTGCTGGCCGTCGCTCATAATATCGGAGATGTAGGGCTGCATAGTGGCCTTACACTGCTGGAAATAATCTTCCTCTGTGTAGCTGTAGCCTGTGGAGGAAAAGCCGTTGGCATCCATTTTCCCCGTGTACAAAAACCCATTTCGCTGGGCAATTTCATCCCGGACAGGCACCAGCTCCTGGTCCATGGGGTCGGAGTCGCGGAAAATATCAGAGGCGGCGGCCTCCTGAAGCGCCGTCCAATAGTTCCCCATCCTCCATTCCACCGCGTTCGCAGCCATCTGTGTAGCGGGGCCCAGGGTCTTTGTCATAACATCATCGATTCCGGTAGCATTGAGCAGGGCTGTGATCACACCGATCAGCACTGAGCTGATCAGCACCACCGACAACATACTGACTTGTATTTTTGATTTGATCGACTTCATGTATCATCTTCCTCTCTTCATGTATTTTGATGTGGGGAAAGAGGCGCATTCCTCTCCAGGGTATACCATAATTTGCAAATACATTCCGATCCCATCATATACTAGCATGACGCCATAAAGAATTCAATCCTAAATTTGCAGCCTTGCTTACCCTGGCAAGCGAAAACATAGGCTTGACTTTTCTGCGGTTTTTAATTAAGATAAATTATGTATCGCTTCATGCGACTTTGCAATAATAAAGCTGGAGGTAGCCACATGAAAAAGTGCATTTTAGTTGTCGATGACGACAGTATGAATTTGGCCAGGACACAGATCATCCTCGGGAAAGAATATGACGTACTCACGGTGGGATCAGGGCTGGACGCGCTGATAAGGTTGAAGGACACGAAGGTAGACATGGTTCTTCTGGACATTGATATGCCAGAGATGAACGGCATTGAGACCTTTGAACGCATGAAGGGCTTTGCCCCCAAGATCCCCGTGATCTTTTTGACTGCATCGGGGCTGGAGGAGGATGTGGTCAGCGCCATCAAGCTGGGCGCGGTGAACTATCTTAAAAAACCCTACCGTCCCCAGGAACTGCTAAAACGGATCTCCCAGGAGTTTGAAAAGCGATGAGGCCGGAGGAACAGACAAGCAGACGCCTTCTGCTGGCGGTCATTATTACGGTACTTAGCGGTATATTGAGTTTTGTCACATTGGTCATGTCATGGGAATTTTGGATGATTCTGCTGATAACAGCAGGATGTTTCAGCGTGTGGATTTTGCACATTACAAAGCTTGGGGTGGATACGTTTTATGAGAATCTGTGCGCGGGAGTGATGCTGATCGAATTCTTTTTCTTCAGCGTACATGAATCCAGCCTTTATGATATACCAGCCTTGGCCTGTATTCTTGTCCTTGCGCTATTCATGCTGAATAAAAAGTGGATATTGCATGCGGTAGCCGCCCTGTATGTGCTGGCGTTGCTGTACCACGGCCTGATCCTCCATACCATCTCAGCTCAAATGGGACTCCGGGACATCGTCCGCATAGGCCTTGGCGCTGTTGTGACCCTTGGAGGAATTGCGCTGGCGCGGTACTGGGTCAACCGACGGAATGTGCAGCGGAAGTGGTATGAGCATGTATTTGAAGAGCTGGAGACGGCGGGGAAGCAAAATGCCGTCTTTCTATCCAATGTATCCCATGAGCTCCGCACGCCGATCAATATGGTGATCGGCATCAGCGAGGTAGCCCTGGCGAAGGAGCTTTCTCCGGATATCCGCTCGGATATGTCATCCATAAAACTGGCCGGAAAGCGCCTGTCCAACCAGATCAACAATATGCTGGACTATACGGAGATCTTGGAAGGCACGCTGACCCCGGCCAAAAAAGAATATATGATCACCTCGGTGCTGAACGACGTGATCACAACGATTGCGCTGCAAACCAACCGACAGCATTTGGAGCTGGTGTTTGATATCGACCCCAATGTGCCGGCAATCCTTATCGGCGATGCGGAAAAGATTTCCCATGTACTCAAAATCCTGGTAGAAAATTCCATCAAGTTTACAGAAGAGGGCGGCGTGAATGTCCGTATCAAGCACCGCCAGGAAAATTACGGAGCCAATCTGGTCATTGATATCTGTGACACCGGTATCGGCATGACCGATTCCCAGCTGACACAGATGTATGATGTCTTTTATCAGGCGGATACCGGGAGCAGCCGTCTTGCGGGAGGGCTCGGCCTTGGCCTCCCCATCGCGCAGGGGCTTTTGACCGCCATGGGCGGTTTTATCCATTTCAACAGTGAGGAAAGGCATGGACTGTCCGCCCATATCGTGATCCCCCAGGGGGTTTCGGATGAACGGCCATGCATTGTACTCAATCACCCGGAACAGCTGTGTGTAGCTTGCTATTTCAGGCCGGAGAAATATGTCTGTGATGAGGTCCGGGGATATTACGACGGGCTGATTTATAATCTGATACATGGGCTTGGCATCCAAGGGCACCAGGCGCATAATTTTGAGGCCCTGCTCAAATTGCGGCGCAGCCACAAGCTGACTCATGTGTTCATTGCCCAGTCGGAGTATAATGAGAACCGGGAGTATTACGAGGAGCTGACGAATACGCTCCGTGTTATCGTGATCGCAGAGAGGGATTTCACGTTGAGCGCTGAAAGCCGTCTGCTTGTGATACATAAGCCGTTTTCCGCCCTTTCCGTGGCGAATTTGCTGAACGGCGAGATGGGGGAACGCGGGTTCGCGGAGGATCAGGCTGCGGGCCGGAAGCCCTTTACCTGCATTGGCGTCCGAGCCTTGGCGGTGGATGATGAAGAGATGAACCTCATGGTCGCAAAGGGCGTTTTGGGAAACTATGGGATCGAGGTGGATACCTGCCTGAGCGGAAAAGAGGCCATTGCCCGGTGCGAGACCACCGCCTACGACATCATCTTTCTGGATCATATGATGCCCGGCTTCGACGGCGTGGAGACGCTGAAGAGGATCCGGGAGCTTCGGAATGGAATGTACCAGGACCTGCCGGTGATTGCGCTGACCGCCAATACCGTCAGCGGCGCGAGGGAAATGTTCCGCAACGAGGGGTTCACTGAATTTATCCCCAAACCAATCGAACGGATGGTTCTGGAGCGGGTGTTGCGGAAGGTTTTGCCCAAGAGCTGCATCCAGTACAGCGCAGCGCCTGTAAACGGGGAGATGCCTGTGAAAGAACTTCCGGGAGCCGCGCAGAGCGTCCCAGCAGGCGGCCCGGAGCAGCCTGGGCCGCCTGAGCCTCCGGCACGTCAGACGGATACCTCAGCGGTCCCCTATGACCGGCTTGTTCAGTCCGGCATCAACGTGGACGTGGGACTGGATTATTGTGCCGGGGACGAGGATTTTTATCGGGAAATGCTTCGGCTTTTCAGCGTCCAGGGCGAGGAAAAGCGGACAGAGATTGCTGCGTTATATGAAAGCGCCAACTGGGCGGACTATGCCATCAAGGTCCATGCGCTGAAGAGCACGTCGCTGACCATCGGGGCTGAGGCGCTTTCCGTACAGGCAAAAGACCTGGAGCTGGCGGGAAAGCGGGGCGATGTTGACTTTATCCGGGCACATCACCATGCGCTGCTGAGTGCGCATGAAGAACTCTGCGCACAAATTATCGGGCTGTAGCTTTTTTTGTGTTTTCCTGGAAATATTACGATTTGAGGAGTGGGAAACCGCGTGATAAAAAAATGGTTTGAAATCATCACCGATCACAGGATCAGCCTGTATGAGCGTATGTTCCGCCTTGTCACGGGCATCTGCATGCTTGCGCTGGTATTTACCATGCCCATGGGCCGAACGCTATGGAACATTCTTATCATGCTAGTTTACCTGATCGCTATGGCACTGATTGTCAAATACAGCATTAAAAAGAAATGTGTTCATACAGGGGCCACTATTATTGCGATACTGCTTCTAACACTTTTTCCCGTCTGCTTTTTTACGGCGGGCGGGTTTTACAGTGGAGTGCCGGAATGGTTTGTCTTTTGCTTTGTTTATGTCTGCATTACCCTGCAGGGGCGGCGCAGGAATGCTTTTTTTGTACTCTGTACGCTGGAAACCTTGTGCTGCTATGGCATGGCTTTTTATTACCCGGAGCTGGTCGCTCAAAACGAGCAGCATCACGCCTTTTTCGACTCTGCGTTCTCTGTGATCATGGTCGGCCTGCTGACCTGTGTCCTGCTCATGTTCCTGAACAGGATGTATGAAGAGGAGAACGCCCTCACCCAGAAGCAGAAAAAAGAGATCGAGGAGTTGAACCGCGCGGAAAATCACTTCTTCTCCAGCATGAGCCATGAGATCCGCACGCCCATCAACACGATCATTGGCCTGAACGAGATCATTTTGCGGGAAAATACTTCCGAAGAGGTGGCGGAGAACGCCAGGAATATCCAAGGGGCCAGTAAACTGCTGCTCTCGCTGATCAATGACATTCTGGACATATCCAAGATCAAATCGGGAAAGATGGAAATCGTCAACGTTTCCTATGAGACAGGCGCTCTCTTTTCCGAAATCGTCAATATGATATGGATCAAGGCAAAGGAAAAAGGGCTGGAGTTCAAGCTCCAGGTGGACTCATCCATCCCAAGTATGCTCTGCGGGGACGAGGTTCGTATCAAGCAGATTTTAATCAACCTGCTGAACAACGCAGTAAAGTATACCAGCGAAGGATCTGTGACCCTCTCCGTCCGGTGCGAACGACAGGCGATTAACCGAGGGCGTGTTTGGTACTCTGTGGAGGATACCGGACAGGGCGTAAAAAAGGAGAACATCCCTTATATTTTTAACGCATTCCGGCGGGTAGATGAAGAGCGGAACCGTTATATCGAGGGGACTGGGCTGGGATTGAGCATCGTCCACCAACTGGTGGAACTGATGGGCGGCGAGATCAGCGTGAACAGCGTCTATACAATAGGCTCAACATTTGTGGTCATGCTGGAGCAGGACATCGTTGACGACAGGGAGCTGGGAACGTTTACCCTTGCCTCCCGCACAAAAGTACACGAAAGCGAAACTTACCAGCAAAGTTTTGAAGCGCCGGATGCCCATATTCTTGTGGTGGACGATAACGATATGAATCTGTTGGTGATAAAAAAGCTGCTTGCGGAGACAAAGATTCAGATCGATACAGCCTCCAGCGGCGCCGAATGCTTAAGCCTAACACAAAACTACCACTACGACTGCATCCTTATGGATCATTTGATGCCAGAAATGGATGGGATCGAATGCCTCCATGCGCTGCGGGCACAGCCAACGGGATTGTGCCAGAATGTCCCTGTGGTTGCTTTGACCGCCAACGCGGGCAGCGACAACCAGCTTCTCTACCGGAAAGAGGGATTCAGCGGATATCTTGCCAAGCCGGTCAGCGGCGCGCTGCTGGAGGCGGCTGTGCTGAGTATTCTTCCCAAGGA
>CATNDT010000079.1:2664-5876 GCA_950097035.1 uncultured Oscillibacter sp. | reverse complement strand
CACGTCAGCAAGGGATACCAAAACGCTCTTGAGGCGGCAAAATCCTTTGAAAATGTTACGGTGGTCGACTCGGGCCATCTCTCCAGCAGTATGGGTCTGCTGGTATTGTGCGCAGCCCACATGGCAGAGCATCACGCATCAAAGGAGGATATCGTGGAGTCCGTGAAACGAATGCGGCGGTTCATTTCTTCGGCGTTTATCATAGACACTACCCATATGATGTGCAGTGCCGGGCTGATATCCAAGAAGATACAGGTTCTCTGTGACGCGCTTCTGCTGCATCCGGTGCTTATGCTGAAAAAGAGTAAAATGGTAGTCAGGCGTGTGGAAATGGGCAGCTTTTCACACATGGCCAAAAGGTATATCAAGAAAACGCTGCAAGAAGCGAGAAATATCGACCGCCGCATTCTGTTTATCACATATTCCGGGCTAGATAAGGAGAAGCTCCAGTACATCAAAAACTTAGTGCAGCAATATTGTACATTTGAACGGGTCTACCTGCAAAAAGCGTCTTCTGCCATTGCCAGCAACTGCGGTCCCGGTTCCTTCGGCCTCCTGTTCATGCGAAGGGACAATGTCTCGCACTCCTTTTTTGAGGTACCCAGCCAAAATGGGATAGCCTAGAATTGTTTGCGCCCCGCTCCAGTATACCGCTCAAATAAGACTGGCAACCATGTTCCCAAATGTGCGTATTCAATGTAGGCGTGCCAGTTGTCTTATGAAATCTGGTGGTTTTCTATTTGATGATTGCTTCGATTGCCTCTCAGCGCCCTTGTTCGATTCATTATGAACAGCACGCCTTGATTATAAAATCAGGGTGTGCTGTTTTAGGTTTGCATATTTTCCTAAAATACCCTTGACAAAGTTTATCTGAGGATAACGTAGTGGGCAAACTGAGCGATGAGCGTTTTGCAACAATGTCAGCAAACTACGAAACTGAGCAAAAAGCCTTAAAAGAATCTCTTGTCCAGTTAAAAGCAAACATTGAAATGCAGAATGACAAAGCCGCAAATGTGTCAGAATTTGTGGAGAAAGTCAGGCGTTATACGAAAATCAAGGAACTTACGCCTGCCATCATCAATGAGTTTATCGATTGCATTATGGTATCTAAGAAACAGATGATAGATGAAAAGACCGTATATCCGATTGATATTTACTATTGTAGTATCGGTATTATAAACGCCCCATCTGCTGAAGAATATGAAGAAATGTTCCAAGAACGCTTGAAACAGAAACATTCAGAAAAAGAAAAAACGGCATAGCCACGAAGACTATACCGTAATTTGATGCAGAGATGCCCTCGTACCCTTCACTTCCTTATGTGAAGGGTACGAACGGCGTAAATTTGTTTTTACAGTCCGGGTAAATTATGGTATACTTAGAGGGATTAAACAGATGCTTTGCCGGAAAGGAGCACACCGTGGAATTTCTCTCACACAGTGAAAGCGAGACGGAGGCCCTGGGGCGGCGCCTGGCGGACCGCCTCTCCCCCGGCGCGGTAATCGCCTGCCGGGGAGGGCTGGGCATGGGAAAAACCGCCTTTGTCCGGGGACTGGCCCAGGGTCTCGGGTACCCGGGGCGGGTCACCAGCCCCACCTTCACTATCGTCAACGAGTACGAGGGGGGCCGCCTCCCCCTCTTCCACTTCGATATGTACCGGCTGGGCGGCGCCGGGGAGCTGTTCGACATCGGCTGGGATGACTATCTGGACCGGGGCGGCGTGTGCGCCGTGGAGTGGAGCGAGCTGGTGGCCGGGGCGCTGCCGCCCGAGACCCTGACCGTCTCTCTAAGCCGCTGTCCGGAGGACGACTGCCTTCGCGCCATTACCTTGGAAGGGGTGGATACGCTTTGAAAATCCTCGCTCTGGAGACCTCGGCCAAAGCCGTCTCCGCCGCTGTGACGGAGGACGGGCGGGTGCTGGCCGCCGGCTATCAGGACACCGGCCTCACCCACAGCCGCACCCTGATGCCGATTGTGGAACACATCCTGAAAAATGCGGATATCGCCCCGGCGGACATCGGCGCCGTGGCCGTGGCCGTGGGCCCCGGTTCTTTTACCGGCATCCGCATCGGCGTGGCCGCAGCCAAGGGCCTGGCCTTTTCGCTGGACAAGCCCGCCGCCGGGGTGTCCACCCTGGCGGCCATGGCCCGGAACGTATCCTTTGCCGGTGGGTTGGTGGTGTGTGCCATGGACGCCCGCCGCAGCCAGATCTACAACGCCCTGTTTGAATCCAGAGACGGCGCGCTGACCCGCCTCACGCCGGACCGGGCCATCGGCCTTGCGGAGCTGGCGGAGGAGCTGCGGGAGGACCCCCGCCCTAAAACCGTGGTGGGAGACGGCGCTCATCTCTGCGTAGACGCGCTGCTGGCCCATGGCGTATCCTGCCGTCCGGCCCCGGCCCATCTGATCATGCAAAACGCCATGTCTGTGGCGCTGGAGGCCGAGGCCCTGGCCGCCGCCGGGAACCTGGTCACCGCCCAGGCGCTGGAACCGGTCTATCTACGTCCGCCCCAGGCGGAACGCCTGCGAAAAGAGAATACCCCACACAATTTCAGATAAAGGAGAATCGTTATGAACGGAAAAGTACACGTTATGGACCACCCCCTGGTGGCCCACAAGCTGACCATTCTGCGGGACAAGGAGACCAGCGTTAAGGACTTTCGGGAGATCGTATCGGAGATCGGCATGCTGATCACCTATGAGGCCACCCGGGATCTGCCCCTGACCACCCGGGAGGTGGAAACCCCCATCTGCAAAACCGACGCCCCCACCTTAAAGGGCAAAAAGTTCGCCGTGGTACCTATCCTGCGGGCCGGCCTAGGCCTGGTGGAGGGCGTGCTGCGGATGGTGCCCGGCGCCCGGGTAGGCCACATCGGCCTCTACCGTAATGAAGAGACCCTGGAGCCCGTAAAATACTTCTGCAAGATGCCCAAAGACGTGGCCGAGCGGGACGTTTTGATCGTGGACCCCATGCTGGCCACCGGCGGCAGCGCTGACGCCGCCATCGGCTTTATGAAGGAATACGGCTGCACCAACATCAAGCTGATGGTGCTGCTGGCCGCACCGGAGGGCATTGAGCGCATCCAGAAATCCCATCCGGACGTGGACATTTACTGCGGCGCAGTAGATGAAAAGCTGAACGACAAGGGCTATATTGTCCCCGGCCTGGGCGACGCCGGAGACCGGATTTTCGGGACAAAGTAACAGAGACT
>CATNDT010000079.1:0-2626 GCA_950097035.1 uncultured Oscillibacter sp. | reverse complement strand
CCTCTCTTTTTCATATGCTCAATAAATCCTTGTGTAAATCCCCACCCAGTGCAGCGCCGCGGCGGCCAGCACGAAGAGGTGCCAGACGCAGTGGTCGTTTTTCCGGCCCCGGGCAAAGGGAATCATGCCGAAGGTATACACCAGTCCCCCCGCCAGAATAAACCACAGCAGCGTCTGGTCGTTACGGTAAAAACTGGGCAGAAACATCAGGCCGCTCCAGCCGATAAGAAAATACAGCGTAAAGTGCAGCGCACGCCAGCGGCCCGTTCCAAATACCAAAATCAGCGTGACGCCGGTGAGGATGACGCCCCACTGGACGCAAAAAAGCGTAAGGCCCGGCGCCCCTCCCAGATACACCAGCAAAATGGGGGCAAAGGTGCCGCCGATGAGAAGATAGATGGAGGTATAGTCAAACCGGCGGCAGATCCGCTTGGCGGCGGAGCCCGCCGGCATGCCGTGGTACACGCTGCTCATGACCATCATCAACACCATGCTGACGCCGTAAAAGCAGGTGGCCATGACCTTCAGGGGCGTGT
Organism: uncultured Oscillibacter sp.; assembly: GCA_950097035.1. GTDB lineage: Bacteria > Bacillota > Clostridia > Oscillospirales > Oscillospiraceae > Oscillibacter. Next base: position 2,090 of record CATNDT010000079.1, on the reverse strand, counting down.
CGGACCGCAGCAGCAGAGCCGCCATGGCCCCCGCCGCCAAAACCGCCCCCACGCCGTGACTCACAGTGTTGAAGATCTCCTCCCCTACCGTCAGGCGGGGCGGCTCGTTCCTGGCCTGGACCTTCGCCCGCCGGATCGCCCTGGCTCTTGCCCGGCACATCTCATTTGTCATCGTTATCGCTTCCATTTAAATTCTCCTCTAATCGAACGCTATGTCACCATTCGCATCGTGTAATATGGTTTATAAAACTATATTACACGATATCATTCTTAATTGCAAGTAGTTTTTTCAAAATTTCTCCGGTCATTCCGTGAAAATTTCACCAAAAAGAAGAGGACGCCTTCGCGTCCCCTTCCCCCCTTTATGTGTCCGTGTTTGTCAGCTGCTTGGTCTCCGGGTCAAAGCACAGCTCGCTCTCTGTTCCCGCCGAGGTCTCGCAGGTCAGCAGCAGCGTGTTGTCCGGCTGCCAGGCCAAGGTCTTGATGGCGGTCTCCATGCCGTCCCAGTTCTGCAGGTCAAACATCTCGCCCCAGCCGCCCTCCGGGCGGGCGTAATAGCTGATGGAGAATTCCGTGGGCGCCTCCGTCAGGGCCGCACTCCACCGGCCGTCCGCCGACCAGACCCGGCAGCGGGTTACGTTCCCCTCCAGCCGGGCGGATGCCGCCTCCTCCGCCAGAGCCAGCAGCTCCGGGGCCGCCGTCCCCTCCGGCAGGAGGTAGAGCCGCTGGGCGTTGTACTTCTCCGTGTTCTCCCAGTCCGCGCCGTCGGCCAGATACAGATCGGCCCCGTCGCTCACGATGTAGGAAAAGCGCCGCTCCGTCACCGTGCCGCCGCTTCGCAGCCGCCAGAGGAGAGCGTTTTTCTCATTCACCACGTCGGTGACCATAACTGTCCCCTCGCCGTAGTCCTGCACCACACGCAGCTGGCAGGGAACGCCCAAAAACACCTTTTGTAAAAACTCCGCCGCCATCTCCGCGTTCTGTCCGCCGTCATTGGTGAATACCACGTCCGTGTCCGCCGCCGTGTCCGCGCCGTAGTCCTCCGGCAAGCGCTCCAGGGGTTGGAGGCCGTAGGGCGTTTCGGCGGTATAGGGGCTGTCTCCCAGCCGGAAGGGCGCGGACAGCGTGTAATCGCCCACGGTCTTTATCAGGCGATACTCCCCCGCCTCGGGTATCTCCTCGTAGAGGTCCATGGAGCAGGAGAGGGCCATGGTTTTCCCGGCGCCCAGCATATAGCCGACGGCCCAGAAGGCGGCGTTTTCCGCCATGGTCAGGTCCTGCCACCCGTCCTCCGTTTTGCGCTGGATAGCGTAGTGCTGTCCAAACTCCACCGTCTCCTCCGTGCCGTTGCGGACAAAATAGACATACTGCGTCAGGGAGGGGTCGTACACCGCCCGCTCCAGCTCCAGGATCAGTCCCTTCGGCAGATCCGCAGCTTCCTCCGGCTCCGGCAGGGCGGTCTGCTGCCGGGTCTCCCCCGGTTCCCGCGGCGCTCCCCCCTCCGGCAGCGCGCCGCAGCCCGCCGCCAGGGCCAGCAGCAGTATAACGGATACCACACAGAGTAAACTTCTTTTCATCATCCTCACCTCTGTTTCTTTAGACGGAAACGGCGTGAAAAAGTTCCCACTGCTGCCCGTCTTTGTCTGACCTGCACAAATTCTCCCTGTTTTTTCTCAATTCCGCCGCTTGCATTTTCACGGTTTCTCTGATAGAATACAAAATACAAACGCAGAATGATAGCTGTAACGGAGTGCCGTGCGCACGGGCTGACACCTATCATTCTTTTTTTGGCAGGTGTTTCAAACCATTCGGTTTGGAGCGCCTCTTCTTTTTTACAGGAGGTTTCACCATGATCTTACTGGCAAACGGCAAAGTCATCACCCGTGACCCCGGCGGCCCTGGCTACCTGTCTGACGGCGGCGTGGTCACCGAGGGCGGCAAAATCCTGGAGGTGGGGACCACCGCAGCGCTCAAGGCCAAATACCCCCGGGCGGAGTTTGTGGATGCCCGGGGCGGCGTCATCATGCCCGGCCTTATCAACGCCCACACCCACATCTACTCCGCCCTGGCCCGGGGCCTCGCCATTGACG
>CATNDT010000078.1 GCA_950097035.1 uncultured Oscillibacter sp. | reverse complement strand
TTGGAGGCGGGCTTCACGGCCTTCTCGGTGGCGTTGGCGTTGTGCCAGTCGGCCACGAACCGCTCCAGGCGGCCGATGCCCACGCTCTCGTGCTTGATGCCCCGCACGCACTTGCTCTCGCACTGGGTCTCCTGGGGGCAGACCCGGCCGCACACGGCGGGCAGGGCGCTGTCCTGAGCAATGATCTGATAGGCGGCCTCAAAGTCGCCCTCCGCCACCTTGGCGATGAACTCGGGGATCCGGATCTTCACCGGGCAGCCGGACACGCAGGGCATGTTCTTGCAGTTGAGGCAGCGCTGGGCCTCGTCAATGGCCTGCTCCTTGGTGTAGCCCAGGGCCACCTCCTGGAAGTTTCCGCTGCGGACCACCGGGTCCTGGTGGGGCATGGGGTTCTTGTTGGGACACATGTTGGCCATCTTACTTTACCTCCTGCTTGAACAGATTACAGGTTTCCTCCCGGGCGTGAAGCTCGAAGTCCCGGTACATGGCGCCCCGGGCCATGGCCTCGTCGAAGTCCACCTTGTGGCCGTCGAACTCCGGGCCGTCCACACAGGCGAACTTGGTCTCGCCGCCCACGCTCAGGCGGCAGCCGCCGCACATGCCGGTGCCGTCGATCATGATGGGGCTCATGGAGACGGTGGTGGGGACGCCGTAGGGCTCCGTGGTCTTGGAGACGAACTTCATCATGACCATGGGGCCGATGGCGAAGACCTCGTCGTACTGGTTCCCTTCTTCAATGAGCTCCTTCAAAGCCTCGGTGACCAAGCCCTTGCGGCCATAGCTTCCGTCGTCCGTGCAGACGATGAGCTTGTCGGAGGACTTCTTGAACTCGTCCTCGAGAATCACCAGGTCCTCGGTGCGGAAGCCGACAACGGCGTGGACCTCGGCCCCGTCGTCGTGGAACTTTTTCAGCACCGGGTAAGCGATGGCGCAGCCCACGCCGCCGCCGACCACGCAGACCTTTTTCTTGCCCTCGGTCTCGGTGGCCTTGCCCAGGGGGCCCACGAAGTCCTGGAGGCAGTCGCCCTCGTTGAGGTGGGAGAGCTTCTCCGTCGTCGCGCCCACAGTCTGGACGATGATGGTGACGGTGCCTTTTTCGGGGTCGTAGGCGTTGATGGTGATGGGGATGCGCTCGCCCTGCTCGTCCACCCGGAGGATGATGAACTGTCCCGGCTGGGCTTTCTTGGCGATCAGCGGGGCCTCAATCTCATACAGGGTGACGGTGGGGCGCAGAGCCTCTTTTCTGACGATCTTGTACATATGCTTCCTTCTTTCCCGATCATGTCATGGTTGTAATGTTAGAGCCCGTGTCCTGCCATTGACACATTGTTTTCAGTTTAACATATAGGGGAAGAGCCGTCAATTGGTTTCCCCTGGATTTTTGTAAAATATCGGGAGGGCTTACAGGCTGTTGAGGATCAGCGCCGCGCCGGAGAGCGTCAGCATCACGGTCACGCATTTCCGCACCAGTTTTTCATCCAGCACGCGGCCGCTCAGCATCCCCAGGCCCAGGCCCGCCAGCATACAGGGAATCAGCAGGGCGGCCCGTTTCAGGATATCCACGGTGAGGATGCCCCACAGGGCGTACAGGAAAATCCGCAGAGTATTTTCCACCAGAAACACCACGCAGATGTTGGCCTTGAAGGAGGCGCTGTCCTCCGTGACCCGGCTCAGATAGGCCCCCAGCAGCGCCCCAACGCCATATAGTCCGCACAAGAGCCCCGAGAGGACGCCGACGGCGGCCAGAACCGCCTGGGACTGCCGGGCCTTTTTGGGCCGGTATTCCCGCAGCAGCATCTCCAGGCCCAGCAAGACAATCACCGTGCCGAAGATCACTTTGGTGACGCCGGCGTCCGCGTTTTTCAAAAACAGAATGCCCGGAACGCTGCCAGCGGCCACCAGAGCCGCCAGGGGCAGACAGAGCTTCCAGCGGATGGAGCGCCGCTCCCTCCACAGCAAAATCAGATTGGAGGGATAGCCCAGCAGCAGTTCAACCGGGGAAATGCTGGCGTTATCCACGGCAAAGCTCAGAATGGTTGTGAAGACCAGGGTGTTGGCAAAGCCGCACAGACCCTTGACAAAAAAGGCGCAGACTGCCGCCGCTCCCCACCAGATCATATGCGCCACCTCCCCGGCGAACCGCCGGGCCTCATTATATCATGGGCTGGGAGGAAGGGCAAGCGGGCACTTGCAAACCATTTCAATCTATGCTATATTATTAAATTTGTGGAAACACTCCCATTATTAAAAACCAGGAGGCTGCAACATGGCCGCTTTCAAGGACGAAATCGCCCGGAGACGAACCTTTGCCATCATCTCCCACCCCGACGCGGGCAAAACCACCCTCACGGAAAAGCTCCTCCTCTACGGCGGGGCCATCGCCCAGGCCGGCGAGGTCAAGGGCAAGCGGGCCCGGGCCGCTACCTCCGACTGGATGGAGATTGAAAAGCAGAGGGGCATTTCCGTCACCTCCTCCGTTATGCAGTTCCAGCACGACGGCTACTGCGTCAATATCCTGGACACCCCGGGACACCAGGACTTCTCCGAGGACACCTACCGCACCCTCATGGCGGCGGACTCCGCCGTCATGGTCATTGACGGGGCCAAGGGCGTGGAACCCCAAACACGCAAGCTCTTTAAGGTCTGCGCTCTGCGGCACATCCCCATCTTTACCTTCATCAACAAAATGGACCGGGAGACACGGGACCCCCTGGAGCTGTGCGAGGAGGTGGAACGGGAGCTGGGCATCGACACCTACGCCGTCAACTGGCCCATCGGTTCCGGCAGGGATTTTCAGGGCGTCTATGACCGGGAGAAACGCCGCATCCTCTTCTTCTCCGGCGAGGGCCACGCCAAAAAGGCCACCGCCACCGAGGTGGAGCTGAACAGCGCGGAGCTGGACAGCCTTCTGGGGCAGCAGCGGGCCGCCGCCTTGCGGGATGAGGTGGAGCTGCTGGGCGCGGGCCGGGATTTTGATATGGAGGCCGTGCAAAACGGCAGCCTCTCCCCGGTCTTCTTCGGGTCAGCCCTCACCAACTTCGGCGTGGAGCCCTTTTTGGAGGAATTTCTCCGCATGACCACGCCGCCTTTAAGCCGGGTTTCCGATCAGGGCGAGGTAGACGCCTTTTCAGAGGACTTCTCCGCCTTTGTCTTCAAGATTCAGGCCAATATGAACAAGGCCCATCGGGACCGGCTGGCCTTTATGCGGATCTGTTCCGGCCGGTTCCAGCGGGACAGCGAGTATTTTCATGTGCAAAGCGGCAAAAAGCTGCGCCTGTCGCAGCCCCAGCAGATGATGGCCGCAGAGCGGGAGATCGTGGACGAGGCCTACGCCGGAGACATCATCGGCGTATTCGACCCCGGCCTCTTCGCCATTGGGGATACCGTCACCGTACCGGGGAAAAAATTTAAATACTCCGGCATTCCCACCTTTGAGCCGGAGCACTTTATGCGGGTGTCTCCCAAGGACACCATGAAGCGCAAACAGTTTATCAAGGGCACAGAGCAGATCGCCCAGGAAGGCGCCATCCAGATCTTCAAGCTTCCGGGGGCCGGCATGGAAGAGGTGATTGTGGGCGTGGTGGGCACACTGCAATTTGACGTGTTTGAATACCGGATGAGGGCAGAATACGGTGTGGAGCTGTATATGACCGGCCTGCCCTACGACCACCTGCGGCTTATTACCGCCTGTCCCGGCAAGCCGGAGGATCTGGTGCTCTGCACCGGCTCCGCCATTTTAGAGGATTTTCGTGACCGGCTGCTGGTGGCCTTTGGCGGCGAATGGTCCGTGGGCTTTCTCACCAAGCACAACCCAGGCCTGGAGCTGGCGGACTCTCTGTCTGTGTAATCTTAGAGCGGAGACGGTTTCCCGTCTCCGCTTCCGATTGGAAAGGAGAACCATATGCCCCGACTGTTGATCGCAGAGGATGACCGGACCCTGGGTGACGGCGTTCGGCTGGCCTTACAGCACCCGTCGCTGGAGATCGTTCTCTGCCGCACAGCGGCAGAGACCAGGGCCGTTCTGGACACTCAGCGTTTTGACCTGTTGATCCTCGACGTAAACCTGCCGGACGGCAGCGGTCTGGAGCTGCTGCGGCAGATTCGGCAGACCAGCGCCGTGCCTGCCATCCTGCTCACCGCCAACGATCTGGAGACGGACATTGTCACCGGGCTGGAGTCCGGCGCAGACGACTATATCACCAAGCCCTTTTCCCTGGCAGTGCTGCGGGCGCGGGTCAACACCCAGCTGCGCCGGGGGACCCCTGCCCGGGTGGACGCCGTGGAACTGGGTCCCTTCTCCTTTGACTTCAGGCGAATGGAGTTCCGAAAAAACAGGGACTTGGTGGACCTGAGCAAAACCGAACAGCGGCTTTTGCGGCTGCTGGTGGAAAATCGGGGCCGAACGCTGACCCGGGCCGATCTGGTGGACCGCATCTGGACGGACGGCGCGGAGTATGTGGATGAAAACGCCCTGTCCGTAACCGTGAAGCGGCTGCGGGACAAGCTGGAGGACACCCCCTCCAAGCCCCAATACCTGAAAACCGTCTACGGCATCGGCTATACCTGGGCGGCAACGTGATATGGAACGACTGTATTGCATCATCCCCCTCTGCATCGCCGCGGCCGCCGTTTTGTGGAGCCGTTTCCGGCTCCGGCGCACCATGCGGCAGCTGGACCGAATGCTGGATGCAGCGATTCGCGGGGACTTTCAGGAGAGGACCTTTGACGAAAGCCTCCTCTCCGCTGTCGAGGCCAAACTGGCCCGCTATCTCTCCGCCTCCGCCGCCAACGAGCAAAGTCTCCAGCTGGAAAAGGACAAGATCAAATCCCTGATCGCCGACATCGCCCACCAGACAAAAACACCTCTGGCAAACGTGCTGCTCTACACCCAGCTGTTGGACGAACAGCCCCTTCCGCCTGCGGGCAAGGCCTCTCTCGCCGCGCTGGGGGGCCAGACACAAAAGCTCCAATCCCTGATTGAAGCCCTGGTCAAAACCTCCCGGCTGGAGACCGGCGCCCTGGTCCTGCATCCCAAATCCGCCCCCCTCGCCCCCATGGTGGAGGCGTGCGTGGCTCAATTCGCCCCCAGAGCGGCGGAGAAGCGCATCGCCCTGACTCTGATCCCGATGGAGGACAGCGACGCCGTGTTTGACCCCAAATGGACGGCGGAGGCTCTCTGCAATCTGCTGGACAACGCGGTGAAATACACGCCCTCCGGCGGCTCTGTTACCGTTCAGACCATCCCCTATGCGTTTTTCTGCCGCATCAACGTCACCGACACGGGGCCCGGCATCCCCCCTGCGGAGCAGCCCAAAATCTTTCAGCGCTTCTATCGCTCCGTGTCCACCTATGACAGGGAGGGCGTGGGTATCGGCCTGTATCTGGCCCGACAGATCGCCGAGGGCCAGGGCGGTTATGTCCGGGTTTTTTCCAAACCGGGGAAGGGCGCTAAATTCTCCATTTTTCTTCCCCGCTCTTAAATATTTTTTGCCAAATCACCCAAAAATATATGGACAATTTCCCGCCTTTGTCGTATACTCTCTCTAATAATATTATTTTCTTTTATAAAGACCATTAGGGAAACTAATATTTAAACTTTATTAAAGGAGTGATCCCATGTCTGAGAGCTACGCCGGCAGGATCAACCGCAAACTGTTGAAAAAGCGCCGCATTATCGAGGCCGCCGCCGGACGGGAACCGGCGGACCTGGTACTGAAAAATGCCACTTATGTCAATGTGTTCTCAAACCGGCTGTGCACCGCCGACATCGCCGTGGCGGAGGGGCTCATCGTTGGCATGGGGCGCTACTCCGGCACGGTGGAGACCGACTGCACCGGAAAGATCGTCCTTCCCGGTTTTCTGGACGCCCACATCCACCTGGAGAGCTCTCTGGTCTCCCCCCGGGAGTTTGTAAAGGCCGTTTTGCCCCACGGCACCACCACTGTGGTCACCGACCCCCACGAGATTGCCAACGTCATGGGAACCGACGGCATCGAATATATGCTGCAGGCCACGGAGGGTCTGCCGGTAGACGTGCGGTTTATGCTGCCATCCTGCGTACCGGCCACCCCGCTGGACGAGTCCGGTGCGATTCTGGACTACCGGGCCATCGACTCCTTCTACGACCACCCCAGGGTCCAGGGCCTTGCGGAGATGATGAACTTTGTGGGCATTATCGCCGGGGACGACCAGCCGGTGGAAAAAATCGTGGCTGCCCAGGCGCACCACAAGAAGATCGACGGCCACGCACCGGACCTGGTGGGCAACGACTTAAACGCCTATATCGCCGCCGGGGTCTATTCAGACCACGAGTGCCACGATTTGCAGGACGCCATTGCCAAACTGGAGCGAGGTCAGTTCATCATGATCCGGGAGGGCACCGCCGCCCGAAATCTGGAATCTCTGGCCCCCCTGCTGTGCGACAAGTACTCCGAGCGGTGCATGTTCTGCACGGACGACAAGCACCCCAGCGACCTGCTGGAAAAGGGACACATCGACTACATTGTAAAGCGGGCCATCGCCCTGGGCGCAGATCCCATCACCGCTGTGAAGGTGGCCTGTCACAACGCCGCCCGGTACTTTTTGCTGAACAACCGGGGCGCTGTTGCGCCGGGGTATCTGGGGGATTTTGTGATCATTGACAACTTCCGGAACTTTCACATTGAAAAGGTATTTAAAAAGGGCCGGCTGATGGTGGAAAACGGCATTCTGCAGGACTTCCCCGCGCCGGAGATCGAGCCGTATCTGACAGAGCGGGCCCAAAACACCTTCCACCTGGGGACCCTCACCGCCCAGGACTTCCATGACCACCGGCCCAGAGGCATCATCGGTATGGTGGACGGGGAGATCACCACTGTGGACGCAGGGTACTCAGACCGCATTGATGTGGAGTACGACGTGCTGAAAATTGCCGTGGTGGAGCGGCACAAAAACACCCGTCATATCGGCATCGGATTCCTCCAGGGCTACGGCTTAAAGTCCGGCGCCGTGGCCACCTCCATCTCTCACGACTCCCACAACATCATCGTAGTGGGAACCGGAGAGGCTGAAATGGCCGCCGCTGTCAACCGGGTGGTGGCGCTGAACGGCGGCATTGTGGTGTGGGAAAAAGACGCCCCCGCAGCGGAAGTGCCCTTGTCCATCGCCGGTATTATGAGCGACGAGCCGCTGGAAGTGGTAAATGAGAAGCTGGAGACCGCCAAGGCAAAGGCCCACGCCCTGGGCGTAGGAGACGGGATCGACCCCTTTATGACCCTGAGCTTTATGGCCCTGCCGGTAATCCCGTCCCTGCGGATCACCACAAGAGGCGTGTTCGATGTGAACAGCCAGAGCTATGTTTAAGCAAATGGCCCCGAAGCAAAAAATGCTTCGGGGCCGTCTTTTCGATTGCTTCACCCATTCTCCACAGTGATCTGGCACATTTTCATGGCCTCCAGAGCGTTTTTGTGGCTCTGTGGCGTCACACCGGCACAGCAGGCGGCGTCCACCGCCACCTCCGCCTCCGGCAAAAACGCCTTGATGAGCAGCGCGTTGGAGACGACACAGATATCTGTGCACAGCCCAATAAGGGTGATCTTCCCCACGGGCTCTTTTTCATTTTCCGCCGCCAGTATCTCCCCCAGGGACCGGCTGCCGAAGGTGGGCTTATCCAGCACCGTGCGGCCCACGGCGTACTCTGCCAGCTGGGGAATAATTTCCCACCCCTCCGTACCCCGGATACAGTGGGGCACGGGGAGCTTTTTGCCCTCCTGGGTGTGGGCATAGTCCTCTCCGTGGGTATCCCGGGTGAAGAGGATCTCTTCCCCCCTGGCGGCCCCCTCCGCCACCCGGCGCACCACGCGGGGCGCCGCCTCCACAGCCTCTTTTGTGCCCAGCGCCCCGGAAACAAAGTCGTTTTGCATATCCACTACAATCAAATAGTCCATAGTCACGCCCTCCTGCCTTTTTTCTTATCGTATCCTATTTGAGGATATTTTACAAGACTTTTCCCGTGTTTTCTCCTATACGCATACTGTTTCCCGGCAAGAGGGCGCCGATTCATGGAAAAGGGCAGAAAAACCGTGGTATACGACAGGGCTATGCAGATTGGGGGGGCTCTTTCGGAGGCTTACCCGCAGTTGTATTCCCCCCAGATTTTGTTATACTGTGTTATACTGGAGATAAAATCGGCGCAAACGCACTCCACGGGGTGCGCTGCCGCCGGACAGGGGGAAACGCCATGATCTACTACACCGCAGACCTGCACTTTCACTATCTGCCCGCCCTGGCGGAGCGGCCCTTTGCCACCGTGGAGGAGATGGACCGGGCTCTGGTTCAAAACTGGAACGAGACTGTCTCCTCAGAAGATACCGTCTATCTGGTGGGGGACATCGGATATCACGGCGGGCATGTGCCCTGCCGTGTTTTGGAGCAGCTTCAGGGAAAAAAGCACCTGGTTCGCGGCAACCACGACACCGGCTATCAGGACGCCCCCCTTCTATACCATTACTTTGAAACGGTCACCGACTTTACCGAGCTGGACGACGGCGATACCCACCTTCTCCTCTGCCACTACCCCATACTATATAACAAGGGAGGTTACATGATCCATGGACACCTCCACCGACCGGACAGCCGCTTTCACCAAATCCTTCAAATGCTGCCCCGTGTTCTGAACGCCGGCGTGGATGTAAACGGCTACCGGCCCGTGACTTTGGCGCAGCTGGTGGAAAACAGCCGCCGCCTTTACAGCGCCCCCGCCGCGCCATCCCCCCGGCCGCGCCAGAATGTATCGGGACTGCTGCCCCGCAGGCCAGACTTTCGCCCCCTTCCCGAAAGGCCCGCTCCCCACCCCCGAAACCTGTTCCTCACCGGTTCAAAGGGCGTGGGAAAGAGCACGGTTCTCCACCGGCTGCTGGACGGGCGGGACGTGGCGCCGGGCGGCTTTTTGACCCTCCGGCTCAGAACGGCGGCGGGAGGCGATATCCACATGCTGCCGGTGGACGGCAAAACGCTCTGCGGCCCGGAAAATCTTCTTTTTACCAAACGAAACGGCGTATTGACTGTGGACCCGGCCCGGTTCGACCACCTGGGCTGCGCACTGTTGGAGGCAAGCGCAAACTGCGGCCTGCTGGTAATGGACGAGCTGGGCCCGGCTGAATCAGAGGCCAAGGCATTCCAGCAGGCCGTACTGGCCCGGCTGGACGGTCCGACTCCGGTATACGGCGTACTGCAGCAGGGGGAATCCCCCTTTTTGGAAAAGATCAAAGCCCACCCGGACGTGCGGGTATTCACCGTCACCGCAGAAAACCGCGACAGCCTGCCCCGCGCGCTGCTGGAGCAGGGCTGGTAAGCGTCTGCCATCTCCGGCAAGTGTTGACAGAGCGTTCTATTTCTGCTAGAATAACACCTAGTTTTGAAAAGGAGATGTCACAGACATGAAGAAGTTTCTTGCACTGCTTTTAACTTTGCTGATGGTGTTGTCCCTGGCCGCCTGCGGCGGGACTGCCAACACCGGCACGCCCCCGGAGACCGACCCGCCCGCAGCGGACGAGCCCGCGGGAGAGCCGGACTCCGCCAGCCCCGCCGAAACGTCTGAAACGCTCTATCCCTTTACCTTTACGGATATGGCGGGCCGGGAGGTCACGCTGGAGTCCGAGCCCCAGCGGATCGTCAGCGGCTACTATATCTCCTCCTCCGCCTGCATTGCCCTGGGCCTGGCGGACCGCATCGTGGCCGTGGAGGACAAGTCCGGCCAGCGCCCCATATACTCCCTGGCCGCTCCTCAGCTGATCGACCTGCCCAACGTGGGGTCGGCCAAATCCTTCGACCTGGAGACCTGCGTGGCAGCGGAGCCGGATCTCGTCATCCTGCCCATGAAGCAGAAGGACACGGCGGACGCCCTGGCCGAGCTGGGCATTCCCGCCATGCTGGTGCTGCCGGAGAGCCACGAGCAGATTATTGAGATGTTTGTCCTCATCGGCGCCGCCGCCAACGTTACAGAGCAGGTCCTCACCCTGACCGCCTATTACGGCGGCAAGCTGGCTGATGCGGCAAACCTCACCCAGGCGCTCACGGATGAAGAGCGGCCCGTAGTCTACATCGGCGGAACCAGCAGCTACCTGACCACCGCCCCCGGCGGGATGTACCAGGCCTCCCTCATCACTGCTGCCGGCGGTATCAACGCGGGCCAGGATATTGAGGGCACCTCCTGGACGGAGATCAGCTATGAGCAGCTTCTGGCCATGGACCCGGACGTGATTGTCATCCCCACCAACAACTTCGCCACCTCTGCGCCGGAGTATACGGTGGAGGACATCCTGTCCGACCCGCAGCTAAGCGAGGTGACCGCTGTGAAAAACGGCGCGGTCTACCAGATGACCACCGGCTTTGAGGCCTGGGACTCCCCGGCTCCCTCCGGTATCCTGGGCACGCTGTGGATGCTGAAGACCCTGCACCCCGAGCTCTATAACAGCGAGCAGTTTGTGGCGGACGCCCAAGACTTCTACCAGACGTTCTACGGCTTCACCCCCGACGCCGCGGCGCTGGCCGCCTGATGCCGGCAAACCCGCATACAGGACGCCGCCCATGACCGGCGGCGTCCTGCTGTTGTATTATACACCGCCAGTCCGGCGGCTCACAGGGAGGTGGCGGAAATGACAGCCACTGTGAAACAGTCAATACGGGACCGCCGCGTCCCGGTATCCTACGCTCTGGTAGGAGCGGTGCTGATCGCGGCGGCGCTGTGCTCCTTCTGCGTGGGGAAGTACCCGATCTCTCTGGAGGAGATCTGGCGCATTCTCACCGGGGGCGAGGTGGCGTCCATGACATACAAGGTGTTTTTCACGCTGCGGGTATCCCGCACCTGCATGGCCGTGCTCAGCGGCGCGGGGCTGGGACTGGCCGGCAGCGTCTACCAAATCATTTTTAAAAATCCCCTGGCCTCCCCGGATATCGTGGGTATCTCCTCCGGCGCAAACCTGGGAGCCGCGGTGGCCATCGTCGCCGTCAGCGGCGCCATGCTCAGCGTGGCAGCCGGGGCGTTTCTCGGCGGGCTGCTGGCCGTGGCGCTGGTGATGCTGCTGGTCCGCGCCACTCGCTCCGCCTCCACCTCCACCTATGTGCTGGCAGGTATCATCATCTCGGCGGTGGCAAAGGCGGCCATCATGCTGCTGAAATACTATGCGGACTCCGAGTCTGAACTGGCGGCCATTGAGTACTGGACTATGGGCTCTCTGGCCTCCGTCACCGCCAGCAAGGTGCTGGCCATCCTCCCTCTGTGGCTGACCGGCTTTATCGGGCTTTTGCTGCTGCACCGGCAGATCGGCCTGCTGGCTTTGAACGAAGAGGAGTGCCGGACTCTGGGCGTGCGCCTGCGCCCGGTGCGGCGGGCGGTGCTGGCCCTGTCCACGCTGCTGGTGGCCGCGGTAATCAGCGTCACCGGGCTGATCTCCTTTGCCGGACTGATCGCCCCCCACATCGCCAACCTGATGATACGGCGGCAGAACACCGAGACCATGGTTTTAAGCGCCCTGGTGGGCAGCGCGGTGCTGCTGGCAGCCGACATTCTGGCCCGCACCCTGTATGCGGCGGAGCTGCCCATCAGCATTTTGACCACCGTGATCGGCGTGCCGGTTCTGGTGTGGTTTATGTGTATAAAGGGGAGGCAGACGGGATGAGCGCACTGCTTTTCGTAGAGGGCCTTTCCGGCGGCTACGGACAAAAGTCCATTTTGCGGGATGTGAACCTGTCGGTGGAGGCGGGGGAGTTCTGCGCACTGCTGGGGCTGAACGGCTGCGGCAAGACCACGCTGATCAAATCCATCTGCGGCCTTTTGCCCATTCGGCAGGGCCGGTGCACTGTGGCCGGGGAAGACTGCGTCCACCTGAACGAGCGCCAGCGGGCCCGGCTGATGTCCTACATCCCCCAGCGGGGCAGCCTGATTCAGGGAAAGACCGTGCTGGACGTGGTGCTGATGGGCTTTAACGCCCACCTCCACCTGCTGGAGTCCCCCGGCGCAGCCCACCGGCAAAAGGCCATAGAAACCCTGGAGCGGCTGGGACTGCCGGAAATTGCCGGCAGGGACTACGCGCTTCTCAGCGAGGGGCAAAAGCAGCTGGTGATTCTGGCCCGGGCGCTGGTGCAAAATGCGCCCGTCATGCTGATGGACGAGCCGGACAGCGCGCTGGACTTTGTAAACCGCAGCATGGTGCTGGAAAAGGTGCGGGATACCCTGCGGTCTCAGGGCCGGGCGGGACTGATCTCCCTCCACGACCCCAACTTTGCCATGGCGTACTGCAACCGGCTGTTGCTGATGCGGGACGGGGGCATCCTGCTGGAACTGCCGCTGCAAAACGCCTCCCGGGAGGCGGTGGAGACGGCGCTGTCCCAGATTTACGGAAATATTCGCATTCTGCGCCACGAGGGCGGCTTCGCCATGGTGCGCGGATAGAAGGGGGAACGAATATGGAATTGCATGAGCTGCTGCAAAAGCAGGCCGAAAGCCTGCGGGAGGGGCGGGACTTTGCGGTGGTGACCACTGTGGAGGCCGACGGCCTGGCCCGCACCAGCGGAAAGATGCTGGTCTATCCCGACGGCGCCATCTGCGGCACCGTGGGCGGCGGCATGTGGGAGAAGAGCGCCGTGCAGGACGCCCTGCGCTGCCTGGCGGAGCGGCGGAACGCCGTGCGCGTGTACGACTTCAGCGGCCAGCTGCAGGAAGCGGGCATCCGCTGCCAGGGCAAGCTGACGGTGTTTATCGAGTACTGCTCCAGCAGCCGCACCCAGCTGGTGGTGGTGGGCGGCGGCCACGTGGGCAACGCCGTTATCCGGGCCGCCAAGGCGGTTGGCTTTGCCGTCACCCTGGCGGACACCCGGGGTGAGGCGGAGATTGGCCCATCCATCCGGGAGGCGGATGTGTTCATCCCCCTGGGGCGGTTTGAGGACATCGCCGCCGTGAAGCTGCCGGAGCACCCCTTTTACGTGGTCTCCACCTACGGCCACCAGGTGGATGCCGCGGCCCTGGGGGGCGTGCTGTCCAGAAAAGACGCCGCCTATATCGGGATGCTGGGCAGCCGGAAAAAGGTGAAGGCCATCTTCGGCCAGCTGAAGGAGCGGGGCGTATCCTCCGAAACCCTGCGGCAGGTCTACGCTCCCATCGGCCTGGACCTGGGCGGCGAGACGCCGGAGGAGCTGGCCGTCTCCATCGTGGGGGAGATGCTGGCGGTAAAATACGGCCGGAACTGCGGCCACCTCTCCCGGCAGGCGAACGAACCGCTGTAACGAAGATCAGGGACCGTTTTTCG
>CATNDT010000077.1 GCA_950097035.1 uncultured Oscillibacter sp. | reverse complement strand
GCATGTCTTTGAGCGACGTGAGCCGGGCGGGCAAGGTCAAGGGCTTTAACGGCGTTGAGAATTTTGCGAAGGTTTTGAGCAACCCCTCCTTCAGTCTGGTGCTGAAAAACACCCTGGTTTGGACAGTGGCGGTGGTGGTCATCTCCACGGTGCTGGGTTTTATGCTGGCTCTGGTGCTGAACAATAAGTTTCGGGGCAGGAAGATCGCCCGTGCCATTGTGGTGTTTCCCTGGGCCACCACGCTGGTTATTCAGGCCAGCGCCTGGAACTTTATCATCAACACCGATTACGGCACGCTGAACACCCTGCTGCTCCGCCTGGGTATCATTGACCATGCGGTGAACTGGACCCCTACGCCGGCGATCTATTTTTCCTGGGAGATTGCCTGCGGCATTTTCGTCACCATCCCCTTCGTCACCTTCTGCGTCCTCTCCGGATTGCAGAGCATCGACGCCTCCTATTACGAGGCCGCCACGGTGGATGGCGCCAACTACTGGCAAAAGCTCTTCAGCATTACGCTGCCGCTGGTGAAATCATCCTTAACGGTGAGCACCGTGCTGAACATCATCTATGTGTTTAACTCCTTCCCCATCATCTGGACCATGACCAAGGGAGACCCCGCCAACCACACGGACACGCTGGTTACATACCTCTACAAGCTGGCCTTTTACAATGGCAAGCAGGGCGAGGCCGCGGCCGTGTCGGTAATCGGCTTTTTGATTCTGCTGCTGTGCGCCAGTGTGTATATGGTCTACACCCTGCGGAAAGGAGATGACGAGTGATGAACGAGACGACTGCTGCCGTGAAGAGGGAAGTTTCCGGAAAAAAAGTGGCTTTACGGGTGCTGCTTTACCTTGTGGTCATTGCGGTCTGCCTTATCACGCTGTATCCCTATTTTGCGATGTTCTGCACCGCGCTGAAGAGCCGGGCGGAGATTTTTGCCGTGGAGGGCACGATTCTGCCCATCAATGCCCTGTGGTCCAACTTCATCGATATCTGGGGCCGTGCGCCCATGGCCAGATACTTCCTGAACTCCGTTCTCATTGCCGGCGGCTCCACAATCATCGCCATGCTGTGCGGCATTCCCGCCGCCTATGCCCTGGCCCGCATGAAGTTTAAGGGACAAACCGCCTTTTTGGGCGTGGTCATTGTGTCTCAGATGTTTGCGCCGGTGGTGCTGCTTATCGGTATTTACAAGGTCATGCTGGACATGAGCCTGACGGACAGCATCTGGGGACTGATCTTCATCAACGCGGCCTTCAACCAGGCCTTTACCATCTGGCTGCTGCGGGGCACCTTTATGGGGATCTCGGCCGAGATGGAGCAGGCCGCCACCATTGACGGGTGCAACCGCATCCAGGCCATGACCCGGGTGCTGCTGCCGGTGGCCGCCCCCGGCATTGTAACCACGCTGATCTTTATCTTCATCAATGCCTGGAACGAGTACACAGTGGCCCTCTGCCTCATCTCCACCGACGTTTATAAGCCCCTGACGGTGGGTATCAACATCTTTAACGGGTACAATATGATCGAGTGGCAGTACCTCTTCGCCGCCTCTATCTTTGCCATCATCCCCGTGGTGATCCTGTTTATGTGCATTGAGAAGAACCTGGTCAGCGGTCTGGCCTCCGGCGGTGTGAAGGGCTGAAAAGAGCTTGTTGAAAAGGAGAGACGTACCATGAGAATCTATTGCGAGAAGGACTACGACGCCATGAGCCGCCGGGCCGCCAACCTGATTTCGGCGGAGGTTATCCGCCGCCCGGACTGTGTGCTGGGCCTGGCGACCGGCTCCACGCCGGTGGGGACCTATAAGCAGCTGGTGGCCTGGCACCAGCGGGGGGACTTCAGCTTTCGGGAGGTCCGCTCCGTAAATCTGGACGAGTACAAGGGCCTGGCTCCGGACCACGATCAGAGCTATCGCTATTTTATGCAGAGCCATTTCTTTGACCACATCGACATCCATCCGGAGAACACATGGGTGCCCGACGGTCTGGCAGCGGACGGCGCTGCGGAGTGTGTCCGCTACGATGCGCTGATTCGCTCCCTGGGCTATGCCGATCTCCAGTTGCTGGGGGTTGGACGCAACGGCCACATCGGCTTTAATGAGCCGGACGATCACTTCATGAAGGAGACCCACGTGGTGGATCTCGCAGAGAGCACCATCGATGCCAACGCCCGCTTTTTCGCCGCCCGGGACCAGGTCCCCAGGCAGGCCTTTACCATGGGTATCGGCTGCATTATGGCCGCCCGCCGGGTGCTGCTGCTGGCCAGCGGCGTGGACAAGGCGGACGCCATCTACAATGCGGTGTGCGGCCCCATTACGCCCCGCTGCCCCGGCTCTATCCTCCAGCTCCACAGCGACGTGGTGCTGGTGGGCGATGAGGCGGCCCTCAGCAAGCTGACCGCCGCCGGGGTGGTGGCATGAAAATCACAGGCGGCCAGGTCTTTGACCTGGAAAAAGGATTTGTGAAAAGAGACCTCTGTATCTCCGGCGCATTGTTCTCAGAAAAGAGCGGCGGCGGGGATACGCTGGACGCCGCCGGATGCTATGTCATCCCCGGCCTTGTGGATGTGCACTTCCACGGCTGCGTGGGGGAGGACTTCAGCGACGCTACGCCCGAAGGGCTGCAGCGCATTGCCGATTACGAGCTGTCCCAGGGCGTGACCTATATCTGCCCCGCCGGCATGACGCTGCCGGAGGAGCAGCTGACGGCTATCTGCAAAAACGTGGCCGCCCACCGGGCAAAAAACAGCGGCGGCGCGGAGGTGGTAGGCGCTCATCTGGAGGGGCCTTTCCTCTGTGCGGCAAAGAAGGGGGCCCAAAACGGAGCGTTTCTCCACGACCCTGACACTGCTATGCTGCGGCGGCTGCAGGAGGCGGCGCAGGGGTGTGTGCGTTTGGTGACGCTGGCCCCTGAGCAGCCCGGCGCACTGGAGTTTATCAAGGCCGCTGTGGAGATGGGGATTACCGTTTCTGTGGGCCACACCGTGGCGGATTATGACACGGCCAGGGCCGCATTTGAGGCCGGCGCTACCCACGCCACCCACCTTTACAACGGCATGCCGGGCCTGCACCACCGTACCCCCGGCGTCATCGGCGCGGCCTTTGATGTGCCCGGCGTACAGCCGGAGCTGATCTGTGACGGGGTTCACATCCACGGCGCCGTGGTGCGCCTCACCTTTGCCCTCTTCGGCAGGGAGCGGATGATCCTGATTTCCGACTCTCTCCGGGCCACTGGTATGCCGGACGGTGAGTACCCCTTCGGCGGGCAGATGATCGAGGTCCACGGCAACCGGGCCACCATTCTGGGCCATCCGGAGACGCTGGCGGGCTCTGTTACCAGCCTGATGGGCTGCCTGCGTCAGGCAGTGGCCTTCGGTATCCCCCTGGCGAGTGCGGTGCGGGCCTGCACCTATAACCCCGCTCAGTCTGTGGGGATTGCCCACCGGGCCGGCACACTGGACGTGGGCAAGGAGGCCAGCGCCGTCCTGCTGGACCGGGAGGACCTGTCCATCCGGGCCATCGTGTTTAAGGGACAGCTGGTGAAGAGCTGACCTGCGCGTTTTCCAGTTGGATTTGGCGGAAAACCGTCTTTCCATATATGATACCAGGGCCGGCGGGCTGCTCCACTTCCACAGCTCCCGGTACCAACAAAAGGAGGAAAAAACCGCATGGCTTGCGGTGCGGCAGTGTGGAGACCTGCCGTAAAGTCTTCGGATAACTCTCCGGAGGCGAGGTGAAGCAGGCGGAGGCCGCTTCACCAAAGCCGAAGTGTATGGCAACTTTGAACCTGAAGAACATCAAGAAGGTCTATCCCCACAGCGGCGGTGAGAGAAAGAACAAAAAGAAAGACAAGGATGCCGGCGAGAAGAAGGTAAATCTGCAGGTCACCGAAGAGGGTGTGGTGGCTGTGCAGGAGTTCAGCCTGGATATCGCCGACAAGGAGTTCATTGTTCTGGTCGGCCCCTCCGGCTGCGGCAAGTCCACCACGCTGCGCATGGTGGCGGGCCTGGAGGAGATTTCCGGCGGCGAGCTTTACATCGACGGCCAGCTGATGAACGACGTGGAGCCCAAAAACCGGGATATCGCCATGGTGTTCCAAAGCTACGCACTGTATCCTCACATGACTGTTTACGAGAATATGGCCTTCCCCCTGAAGCTGCGCAAGACCCCCAAGGAGGAGATTGACCGCCGGGTGAAGGAGGCCGCTGCGATTCTGGACATCACCCAGTATCTGGACCGCAAGCCCAAGGCCCTGTCCGGCGGCCAGCGCCAGCGGGTTGCCATTGGTCGTGCCATCGTCCGGGAGCCCAAGGTGCTGCTGATGGATGAGCCCCTGTCCAACCTGGACGCCAAGCTCCGCAACCAGATGCGGGCCGAGATCATCAAGCTGCGGCAGAAGATCAACACCACCTTCATCTACGTCACCCATGACCAGACTGAGGCCATGACCCTGGGCGACCGCATTGTTATCATGAAGGATGGCTTTATCCAGCAGATCGGCACGCCCCAGGAGGTCTTTGACCACCCCGCCAACCTGTTTGTGGCCGGCTTTATCGGCATGCCGCAGATGAACTTCTTCGACGCCAAGCTGGAAAAGGACGGCGACAAGTATGCCGTGTCCGTGGGCGGCTGCAAGGTGGAGCTGTCTCCGGAGAAGCAGAAGGCCCTGGCGGCCAGGGGCGTGGCGGCGCAGGACATCACGCTGGGCGTGCGGCCCAACCACATTGTTCTTGCCGGCAGCGGCGACAACGCCCTTACCGCGAAGGTGGATGTCAGCGAGATGATGGGCAGCGAGGTCCATCTCCATGCCAGCACCGGCGGCCGGGACGTGGTGGTCATCGTGCCCACCATGGATATGAAGAGCGACGCCTTTGGCATCGGCGCGGAGATTCACCTGACCTTTGGCGGCAATGTCTGCCACGTATTTGACCGGAACGGCAAAAACCTGGAATTCTAAGAGCAGATAAAAGCGGGAAGAGCGGCCCTCGGGCCGCCCTTCCCGCTTTTGCAGTGTTCTCGCTGCATCAGGTGTTGTCCCGGCTGATGGGCTCCCGGATGAAAAGCCGCCGCAGCGCCTTGCCGTTATAGGGGATGAGGGGATAGAGGTAGCCTTTGCCCACCAGGGGTTTTGTGGTGGCCAGCAGGACCAGAATGCCCAGCAGGCCCAGGCAAAAGCCCCACAGGTCGAAGGCGGCGGTAAGCAGCAGCAGCGCCATGCGCAGCAGCTTAAAGGCGTAACCGATCTCATAGCTGGGCTGGGCGAAGCTGGCTACAGAAACAAAGGCCATATACACCAGCACCTCCGGCCCCAGCCAGCCGGCCTGCACGGCAAAGTCGCCCAGAATCAGGGCCCCCAGCATGGAAAAGGAGTTGGAGAGGGAATCCGGCGTGTTCAGGGACGCCAGCTTCAGCACATCGATCAAAAACTCCACCACCAGCAGCTGCCACAAAAGCGACAGCGACGCCGGCTCCGGCGAGGAGAGAAACTCCAGCCACTCCGGCAGGCGGTTGGGCTCGCTGACGATCAGATACCACACCGGGGTGATCAGCAGTGAGATGAGAAACACCACGATCCGCAGCAGCCGCAGATAGGTGCCCACCAGGGGCGGGAAGTAGAATTCGTTGGCCTCCTGGGTAAAGTCGAAAAAGGTGGTGGGCAGGATCATCACTGAGGGGGAGTTATCTACCATGAGGATGATGTTGCCCTCCATAACGCTGGCGGCGGCGCTGTCGGGCCGCTCGGTGTAACGCACTTTCGGAAAGGGGTTGTACCATTGCTTGCGCCCCTGCCGGATAGCCTCCGCCACACTCTCCTGGGACATGATGAGGGAATTTACGTCAATACCCTTCAGCTTGGCGCGTACCTCCTCCAGAAGCGTGCGGTCCACCTTGTCATCCAAATAGCACAGCACTGCGTCCGTGCGGGAGCGGAGGCCCACTTTGAGCCCTTCCATCGTCAGGTGGGGGTCCCGGATCCGGCGGCGCAGCAGCGCCATGTTGGGCACCACCGCTTCAATAAAACCATCGTGAGAACCGCGGAGCACCTTGCCGTCCGGGGGTTCCTCCACACCGCGGCTGGGATAGTTCTTGGCGTCCATCAGTGCCGCGCCGGCAAGACCCTCCAAAATCAGCAGCGTCTTGCCCAGCAGAACGGAGGTGACGATATCCTCCGTGTCAAAGCTGACATCTGATTCGGAGAAGGTGACGAAACGGTCGATGAAACTCTGAGTTTCCGTCAGTCCTTCCAGATCCTGGGGCTTTAGCGAGAGCCAAAAGGCCCCCATTCGCTCCAGGGTCTCATCCTTACCATAGCCGTCGATGACCCAGAGCCTGGCCCGCCGGCCGCCAATGATGTAGTCCCGGCTGACCAGGTCGCAGCTGCGGCCCACGCCCAGCGTCTCGTTAAAAAAGCGCACGTTTTCCGTATAGTTGTTTGAAAGGTTTCCCATACTCTACCTCCGTTATTGGGGGTAGTGTGTGTAATTTCTCCCACACTATCCGCCGCAGACACACATGGCAGGACGGAGCATCCAAAGCGGATGTCCCGTCCTGCCGCATGTGCTATTCCTCAATGCTGATGGCGTCAACAGGGCAGCCATCCCGGGCCTCCTGAACAAAGTCCAGCTGCTCCGGTGAAAACTCACTGCCGTGGGCCAGGTTGTCATCACCCATGGTGAAAACCTCCGGGCAGGTGTTGGTGCAAAGGCCGCAGCCAATGCAGTTTCCATTAACGGTTGCGTTCATGGCGAATGCCTCCCATTTTATGAGTTCCATCCTGGTGAGGATGGGGTCGCTCTTCAGTATTCCGCATTTTGGGCCATTCCATCCATTTTACTGAAGCTGACGGGTAAAGGCGGAAAAAAGCAAACGATTGCCTGTGCAAGTTGCAAGTCCAGAGTGAAAAGACTTTGTTGAAAATATTGAAATTAAACAAAATATATTGACAAATACAAAAATATATTGTACAGTATAGACACAAGGAAGGGGTGAGTCCCATGGGCTAGGTAAGTCCAAGAGATTTCCAGTTTCCTGCGCCGTTCGGAATAGAGAGTATTTTCCAGCAGCCGCGTAAAACTCCGCAAGCCCTGCCAAAGACGAAACACCCTCATAGAGATGAGCCGCACGAGACAGACCGTTTTGGAAGCATCCAGAGCACAGATCTGCGTGTACCGTTGTTTTATGGATTGGAGAGATCCCGCGTGAGTTTTCCCGACACCCCAGTACAGCCATCAGCCGGACGGTAATACATCAGAAACCCGGAGGTAACCATTTTGGAAAACCCGATCCACGTGTAAGCCCCCCATTCGCCGTTGGAGCGAATGGGGGGTTGTGCATTTCATGTGTTTTCTATAAAAAGCCGCGCCGGAAAAACTCCAGCGCGGCTGTGCGTTGATGAAATACTGTGCAGACGCAAATTACTTGTTGTCCACAGAGAACATATAGGCAATCAGCTCTACCATCTTGTTGGCATAACCGCTTTCATTGTCATACCAGGAGACAACTTTTACAAAGGTGTCGGTCAGAGAGAGGCCGGCCTTCTTGTCAAAGATGGAGGTGCGGGAATCGCCCAGGAAGTCGGAGGAGACGACGTCCTCCTCAGTGTAACCCAGAACGCCCTTCAGCTCACCCTCAGAGGCCTCCTTCATGGCCTTGCAGATATCCTCATAGCTGGCGGGTTTTGCCAGCTTGGCGGTCAGGTCCACCACGGACACGTCCAGGGTGGGAACACGCATGGAGATACCGGTCAGCTTGCCGTTCAGCTCGGGAATGACCTTGCCCACAGCCTTGGCGGCGCCTGTGGAGGAGGGAATGATGTTGCCGGTGGCGGCGCGGCCGCCGCGCCAATCCTTCATGGAGGCGCCGTCCAGCAGCTTCTGGGTGGGGGTAACGGAGTGGACGGTGGTCATCAGACCCTCAACAATACCGAACTTGTCGTTCAGAACCTTGGCAATGGGGGCCAGGCAGTTGGTGGTGCAGGAGGCGTTGGACACAAAGGTCATGTCGGAGGTGTACTTGCTGTTGTTCACGCCCATGACAAACATGGGGGTGTCGTCCTTGGAGGGGGCGCCCATAATCACGTGCTTGGCGCCGGCGTCGATGTGGCCCTGGCACTTTTCCTTGCTCAGGTGCTGGCCGGTGCACTCGCAGATATACTCGGCGCCCACAGAGGACCAGGGGATATCCTTTACGTCCATAGCGGTGAACACCTTGAACTTCCTGCCGTCTACGACCAGGCAGTCGCCCTCATAGGAGACCTCGCCGGGGAATTTGCCGTGCACGGTGTCATACTTCAGCATATAGGCCATATACTCAGGGCTCATGAAGGGGTCGTTCAGGCCCACGACCTCCACGTCATCCCGCTTCAGGGCGGCGCGGAACACAATACGGCCGATGCGGCCAAAACCATTGATACCAATCTTAGCTTTCATAGATCTTTGACTCCTTTTCATATAAAATTTAAGTGGTTGCAATGTCGAAACGTTTGCGTAAACGATTTGCCTAATCGATTTCCATGAGTAATCGTACCACACTGTTAGCTTTTTGACAATTGTCATTTCAAATAACAATCTGCTCTGCAGCTTGTTAATTTTTATCAATAAAATATCAGAAATTCTGGAAATTCAGGAAAAAGATCGGGAAAAAACTTGACGAAAAGCGGGGACTATCCTATACTGGTAAATGATTACGCAAATAGATTTACGCGAAGAGAGCGATGCTTTCGCAGGGAGTGGGCAAAATGAAAGTGACCATCAGCGATGTGGCGCATCTGGCGGGGGTATCCACCGCCACGGTGTCCCATACGATCAACAATACAAGATATGTCTCCGGCGAGACGAAGGAAAAGGTTTACCGGGCCATTGCGGAGCTGGGCTACACGCCGGACGCCTCTGCACGCAGCTTTCGCACAGGAAAGAAGAAGACGATCGGCTTTATTGTGCCGGACATCTCCAACAAGTTTTTTGCCACGATGATCGAGTCGGTGGAAAATCACCTCTCCGCCCATGGCTATCACCTGATTATCGCCAACACCAAAGAGAGCATGGAGCGGGAGGAGAACACCATCCGCCTGCTTACCGCAGGACTGGTAGACGGGCTGCTCATTGCCAGCACGATAGACGACTTTGCCCGCTTTGATGCGCTGATTCCCCCCGGTTTTCCGGTGGTGCTGGTAGACCGCACTTTTGAGGAGAAAAAGTACTCCTCCATCTGCGTCTCCAACTTTCAGCCTATTTACCGCAGCGTGTGTCGCCTGGCCGGGAAGGGCGCCACCCGGGTGGGCATCATCGGCGGTCTTCCCAGGCTGTCCACCACCAAGGAGCGGATTTTCGCCTACCAGCAGGCAGTGACGGACTGCGGTCTTGCCCAGGATGAGGGGCTGATTCGCTACGGTGATTCCATGGAAAACAGCGCCCGGGTCTGTCTGGACGAGCTGCTGACGGAAAACTGCGACGCGATTGTGGTTTGCCAGGGTCTGATGGCATCTGAGACCATCAGCTATCTGAATCTGAAAAACATCCGGCTGGGAGAGGACATCGATCTGGTCAGCTTCGTAGATTATGATTACGATTTTTATCAGCTTTATTCCAACCGCATGGATTCCATCATCCAGCCGGTGGAGGAGCTGGGAGACGCCGCCGGGGAACAGATTCTGCGGCGGGTGGAGGCGCCGGACGCACCGGTATTTGAAAAGGTGTTGACCTCGGCCTATAAGCCCTGTGGCTTTTCCGGCGTGCAGAGCCATTCAGAGCGGTAAGCACTGCAAAAGGACGGCGGGACCTGTCCCCGCCGTCTGCTTATTATGGTTAAGGGAGGAACCGATCATGAATACCCGTATCGAGCACGATACCATGGGGGAGATATCTGTCCCGGCGGAGCACTGCTGGGGGGCGCAGACCCAGCGGAGCCTGGAAAACTTTAAGATTGGCGGCGAGCGGCAGCCGGAGGAGATCATCACGGCCTTTGCCTGCCTGAAGGAGGCCTGTGCCAGGGCCAACGCCGCTGTGGGCAAGCTGACGGCGGAGCAGGCGGACGCCATTGCCGCCGCCTGCAAAGAGATCCGGGCGGGGCAGTGGTCAGAGGAGTTCCCCCTGGTGGTGTGGCAGACCGGCAGCGGCACCCAGACCAATATGAATGTCAACGAGGTCATTGCCCATCTGGCGGCGGAGCGGGGTGTGGCCCTCCATCCCAATGATCATGTCAATGCCTCCCAGTCCAGCAACGACACCTATCCCTCCGCCCTGCATATTGCGGCGGCGCTGGCAGTGGCAAACCGGGTTCTTCCGGCGGCACGGCAGCTGGCAGAGGCCTTTGCCCGGCTGGAGGCGGCCTATCCGGACCTCATTCGCATTGGCCGCACCCACCTGCAGGACGCCACGCCCCTGCGCTTTGCCCAGGAGGTATCCGGCTGGCGGGAGCTGGTTGAGGCGCCCTGCCGGATGCTGGAGGCGGCTCTGGGAGAGCTGTGCCGCCTGGCGATCGGCGGCACGGCCGTGGGTACCGGCCTCAACGCGCCCAAGGGGTATGACGAGATGGTCTGCCGGGAGCTGCGGGAGATCACAGGGCTTTCCTTCCAGCCGGATGAGAATAAATTCCACGCCCTCACCAGCAAGGATGCGCTGGTGTTTGCCCATGGGGCATTGAAGGCTTTGGCGGCCAACCTGATGAAGATTGCCAACGACATCCGCTGGGAGGCCAGCGGCCCCCGCTGCGGCATGGGGGAGCTCCACATTCCGGAAAACGAGCCGGGCAGCAGCATTATGCCCGGCAAGGTGAACCCCACCCAGTGCGAGGCCGTTACCATGGCGGCGGTACAGGTGATGGGCAACGACGCGGCTATCGGTTTTGCCGCCAGTCAGGGGAATTTCCAGCTGAATGTGTTTTTGCCGGTTTCCGCCTATAATTTCCAGCAGTCTGCCCGGCTGCTGGCAGACGCTATGGACTCCTTCCGCCGCCACTGCGTGGAGGGGATCGTCCCCGATGCGGCGCGGATGCGGGAGAATCTGGAGCGATCCCTTATGCTGGTGACCTGTCTGACGCCCAGGATCGGCTATGAGCGGGCGGCGGAGTGCGCCAAAACGGCCCTGCGGGAGGGGGCCACGCTGAAAGAGGCCGTGCTGGCACTGGGGCTTATGACCGGGGAGGAGTTTGACGAGACGGTGCGGCCGGAGAAGATGGTATAGACAAAGCGGTGTTTCCGGTGCGGCAGAGCGGAGAGAAGCGGCAGTTTGTGTTGGCTTTTTGAGGGATCTGTGTTAAAATCAGGAAATACCGGGCGTGAGCCGGTGAGAGAGGACGGTGGGCGGTTGTGGATCTCTCCTTTTCCGTGTTTCCCAACGAAAATTTTCTGGATCTGCGGCTCTATCAATACGGCTGGGAGCAGTGCGTGCCGCTGCACTCCTTCGGCCCCTTTGTCCGCAACCACTATCTCTTCCACTACATTATCTCCGGTCGCGGGCATCTGGACGCCGCGGACCGGGACGGTATGAGCCGCCGGTATGACCTGCGGGCGGGACAGGGGTTTTTGATCTGCCCCGACCAGGTGACCACCTACTGCGCCGACAAGGATGAGCCTTGGAAATATGTGTGGCTGGAGTTTGACGGACTGCGGGCGGAGGAATATTTAAACAGTGCCGGATTGGGGGCATCCCAGCCTGTCTACCAACCCCAAACGCCGCTCCAGGGGGAGGCGGTGCGGGACGCTATGCTCTATATTGCCGGACACTCCGAGGCCTCGCCGCTTCACCTGATCGGCCACCTGTGCCTCTTTCTGGACGGGCTGATCCAGTCCTCCTCCACCCGGCGGGCGCTCCACGGCAGCCAGCTGAAGGATTTTTATATTCAGGAGGCCATCACCTATATGGAGCACAACTACCGGCGGGAACTCTCGGTGGAGGAGCTGGCCGACGTTTGTAAGTTGAATCGCAGCTATTTCAGCAAGCTCTTCCGGGAGAATATGGGCTGCCCGCCCCAGGAATTTTTGATTCGCCTGCGGCTCTCAAAGGCGGCCGACCTGATGCGGGGCACCCGCCGCTCCATTGGAGATATCTCTGTGATGTGTGGCTACCCCAATCAGCTCCACTTCTCACGGGCGTTTAAAAAGCGCTACGGCGTATCTCCCCGTGAGTGGCGGGCGCAAAATCAGATACAGGAAAAACGGTGACCGCGCCCGCGGTCACCGTTTTTGATCCGATACGCCCTGTGAAAAGAGATCAGCGCCGGACCCACTTGCCAAAAAGGGTCTTTTTGTAGTGGAGCAGCTCTTCCCTGGCCGCCTGGAAATTGCCGGCCTTTTGCAGATACTCCACGCCCCGCCTGATATCCTCCGGCACGCCCAGGCCGCGGGCATAGATCACACCGCGCATATAGTCGGCCTCCCGGTTGCTCCAGTCCACCTCGTTCAAAAACTGAAGGGCCTTGCCATAATCCTGAGGCGTTCCCCAGCCGTTGAAGCAGCACTTTGCCAGGTAGAACACGCCCCACTTGTTCCCCTTCTCGTGGTAGGCAAAGGAGAGGTGCTGAAAGGCCTTGGCGTAGTCCTGCTGCACGCCCTCGCCCATAAGATACGCCTTGCCCAGCATATTGTTGGCGCCGGTGTGGCCGGGGTCCCGGGCCAGCTCCTTCTCATAGCATTTCACGGCATAGGCGGCGTCCTTCTCCGTGCCCTTGCCCGCAAAGTAGAGTTCGCCGACCTCATACCAATCTCCCGGATTTCCGCCCTCGGCGGCCTCCCTGTACCAGTGGAGGGCCTCCTCATACCGCTCCGCCTTTTTCAGCTCATCGGCATAGATGGACTGGTGGAGGGGGTGACCGTACTCTGCGCCGGTTTTCCACAGGTCTCTGGCCTTTTCCGGCTGGGGGGCGATGATGTCCTCGTCGCCCTGCGTGTAGTAACGGTTGAGATTGTTGGCGGCAAAGTAGATGCCGCCCCGGAAGGCCTTCCAGAACCAGTCCTCACATTTGGAGATGTTCTCCTTCAAATAGGCCTTGTATTCCGCCTGGCTGGAGAAGGAGTCCTTGCCCTTGTTCTGAATGCGCAGAAAATCCCACCAGAAGTAGGCGTTGCCCACCACATACTGGCTGAAGGCGTCGCCCCCCTCTGCCAGGGCCTCCGCCTGGGCAAAGGCCTCCTGCAGATTGGCAAAGGGCATTTTCCTCTCCACCGAGGGCGTCAGCTCTCCGCTGCGAAGAGCCACCAGCACCCCCAGGGCGCTGCCCTGCTCCACCGACTGGTGCAAAAGCCCGGTGGCCCGGGCGTCGTCCTCCGGAAAGCCGTGACCCCGCCACACATACTGGTAGCCGCACAGGCACCGGGCCAGCACGCAGCT
>CATNDT010000076.1 GCA_950097035.1 uncultured Oscillibacter sp. | reverse complement strand
TCAAACAGAATGACCCGGCAGACCGCATCGAAAACCATCTTCCGGTTGTTGGTGCGCCCCGGCTTTTTCTCAGGGTCAGGCAGTTCAAATCCAAGGGCCTCCAGCGCCTTTTCCTGCTTCGGTTCCACCTCGCCATAGCGGTTTACATAGTCGAAAACATGACGCTCATGGATATGGGGCGTGGCCTCATCCAGGTGGAGCGCCCAGTCAATAACATGGATGTGTTCACCGAAGCGCCGCTCCAACTCCATCATAAATTCCCCGACAATTTCCAGAAGCACATCCGGGGAAACGGAGTCCTCCACCGTGCCGATCTGGTAGATGGTTTCCTCCGGGCAGAAGCGTTTGTCAGCCAGCAGATCATCCACGCTCCGGTCACGCTCAGAGTGGCGGCGTTTAGCGTTCCGTTCATGCTGGCCGTCAAGATAATCCGAAGATGTATGTTGTAAAGGGTAAGGCTGATCGCCTTGCCAAATACAACATAGCTGCGGCTCATTTGTGGCAAAAATGGCATAAGCAGTTATGAAAAGGGCGGTGATACCGCAAGTTTTGGCGCTTTTTGCAACTGCACTGAACATATCACCACAAAGGAGCTGACACAATGGATTTAGGATTGACCTACACGAAAATCGGCGATTACTACTACCCCAATATTACCCCGCCGGACACCACCAAGTACCACATCGGCAGATATGGGCGGATGCACCTGAGATATCTGAAAGAGCATCGCCCTGTCATCTGGGGACAATTGTCACTCTCCGGTGAGCTTTCCAAACATCTCCATGAGATCGACACTGCCTGCAACGAGCAGATGGAATATCTCATCAAGGAAATTGCCAAGCGGGAGGGTGTGACCGAGGCCCTGAAAGCCGCCTCTCCCATGACCTGGGTGGGATATATGAACAATATCCACCACAGGGCGGAGGAAATTGTTCTCCACGATTTGGTGTACGCCTACTGAAGAGAAAAATTGGATTGGACGGAACTGCTTCGGCGGTTCCGTCCTTTTTGCGGCGATTTATAAACTTTTTGTGAACACCACAATTCGACTGCATAAAACAAGCAATTTCTGTATGCTTAGTAGGAAGTCCTCATGCAAATCCACAGCTGAATGACCGTCCGAACGAGATATGCTCCAGGCGAAGTGCGCGATGACATGAGCGCACCAATGGAGAGCACAACGCCGTTGTGAAATCCAGGGGCAGGAACCGCGTTTGGAGAGAACGGCAGATCACACGCAAATACATTCAGCGAAAGGGGGGAAATCATTGTGATGGATATCGCATTGGCGATAGTAGACATACTGGCGGGAAACCAGCACCCGCTTGCGCGAAAAAAACGTACCGATTGGAAGTGCTGGAAATGCGGCCTGACCGCAGGAAAGGAAAGAAATTATCAGCGAAGTTCAAAGGGAAAACTCCGCCGTTATGTACCGGCGGATCGGGTCTACTACATACAAAGTGCGTATCCATTTCAGTGACACCGCCCAGGAGAGCATGGAGGATAAAATTATCCGTTTAATTGACAATGAGACTATGGACATGGCACCGGAATGTGGTATAATGATGATGCCACAAATGAGCCGTCAGCCTGAAGGGAGTACCACATGAGCAGGCAGACGGAGAAAATTACCGCCCTCTATGAGCGCCTTAGCCGTGATGATGAGGCGGCTGGGGACAGTAACTCGATTGTCAATCAAAAATTGCAGTTGGAGAGCTACGCCGCCCAGCACGGTTTTACCAACTGTGTCCACTACACTGATGACGGCTGGTCGGGCGGTAATTTCGAGCGGCCCGATTGGAAACGGCTGGTCGCGGACATTGAGGCCGGGAAGGTCGGTTGCGTCATCGCCAAAGACATGAGCAGAATTGGCCGTGATTATCTCCAAACTGGATTTTTTACGGAAGTTCTGTTTCGGGAGAAGGGCGTTCGGTTCATCGCCATTGGCAACGGAGTGGACAGCGCCGACCAGAGTACGGGAGAGTTCGCCCCGTTCATCAACATCATGAGCGAGTGGTATCTGCGGGATTGCAGTCGAAAACAGTGTGCGGCGTATCAGGCCAGAGGACACGCTGGCAAACCCACCACCAACCACGCCATCTATGGCTACCGCAAAGACCCGGAGGACAAGCACCATTGGCTGATTGATGAGGAAGCCGCCGCCGTTGTGCGCCGCATTTTCCGATTGAGCATGGAAGGGCATGGCCCCGGTCAAATTGCCGGTATCCTTCGAGACGAAAAAGTTGAACGCCCTTCCTATTACATGGGGATGCGCGGTATGGGAACAAAGCAGAGGGATATGGACGCATCTCGTCCCTACGACTGGAGCAGTACAACTGTCAGCAACATTTTAGCAAAACCAGAGTATATGGGACATACTGTCAACTTCCGTTCCTACAAGGAGTCTTATAAGGATAAACGAGCCATCAGGCGTCCGCCGGAGGAATGGACAGTTTTTGAGAACACCCATGAGGCCATCGTTGACCCAGAAACTTGGAAGTTAGCCCAACGGATCAGAAAGACTGTCAGGCGCACTGACTCTACCGGCCAGGCCAATCCGCTGACAGGATTGGTATTTTGCGCTGACTGCGGTGCAAAGATGTATAATCATCGGAAGAAGTCTTTTTCTGAGAAGGAGGGCCAAGGGATTGACCCTGTTACCGGCCTCTATCCCTACGACAGCTATGACTGCTCTACATATTCTTTGACTTTCCATCGCAACCAGCAGGAATGCCATAGCCATTACATTCGCACCAGAGATTTACGGACGCTGCTGCTGGATACCATCAGGACGGTCAGCTCCTACGCCATTTCCAACGAAGCGGAGTTTATCGAAAAAGTCCGGGCAGCGTCCGAAGTCCGGCAGGCCCAGGCCGCGAAGGATTTGAAACGCAAGCTCGCCAAAGACCGTAAGCGTTCCAAAGAGCTGGACGGCCTCATCAAGAAACTTTACGAGGCATACGCCGGCGAAAAGATCTCAGAAAAGCGGTTTGAGGTGCTGTCCAGCGAGTACGAGCAGGAACAGGAGACCCTGGAAGCTGCTATCGCCCAGGAGCGGGCTGAACTGGATGCCTTTGAAGCGGACACCGCCAGGGTAGACCAGTTCTTGGAGTTGGCGAGGAAGTACACCGATTTCTCTGTGTTGACGACCCCGATGATCTATGAATTTGTAGATAAAATCCTCGTCCATGCGCCAGATCGTTCCAGTGGGGAGCGCACCCAGGAAGTGGAAATCTATCTGAAATTCATCGGCAAGTTCGACGTACCTCTGCCGGAACCGACACCGGAAGAACTGGCGGAGATGGAAAAGGTGCGCCAGCGCCGGGCCAAAGGCCGTGAAAAGTGGCGTCGCGCACAGGAGAGAAAGAAACAGCGGGAACAGCAAACTGCATAAAGTACCAAGGGGCGGTCTGCGATTGCAGGCCGCCCCTTTCTATCCAAATCGGGAAAGGATGATTGATTGGAAAAACTGATACCCCATTGCGATTACCACCAGTTTCAGCGCGTTCGTGGGCTGGTGCATCAATGCTGCAACAATGATGGTGGGAACTGCCTGTTGCTGGACGATGGGTGGGAACCCTGCGTCTGTGTCCAGAGCATTTCCAGATCGTTGATTTGCAAATATTTTCGGGCCGCAGTCCTTCCACTGGACAGGGAACTGGAAACGGCGCTGCTCTACAAAAGGGACAGCAAACGCTGCTGCCAGTGCGGGGCACTGTTCCGTCCGCGCTCCAATCGTGGGAAATACTGCCCCGACTGTGCCGCTGTCGTTCACTGGCAGCAGAAGGCCGAGTGCGAACGGCGGCGCAGGGCGGAGCGTGGACAATTAGGAGCTTGAAAGCCTTGCAATGCGGGGCTTCCAGAGCGGTTATGGGCAGGGAGACGTATGATTACCTTCCCCCGCCCTCACTTTTTCTTTTGGGAGGCATTTTTATTGTAGAAAATGGAAAACAAAAAGGCATCTATTTCAAGGCTTCTGAGAGAGAACTGGACTTAATCAAGCAGAAAATGGCATTGGCAGGCGTCCGCAATATGAGCGGCTATCTGCGAAAAATGGCGATTGACGGGTATGTCATCAATCTGGAGCTTCCGGAATTGTCCGAGGGTGTGAAGCTGCTGCGCTATATTTCCAACAATGTCAATCAGATTGCCAGGACAATGAACTCCGGCGGTACGGTCTATCCTGACGAGGTGAACGACATCTGCACCAAGCAGGACGAAATCAACCGGCTGTTCGGAGCAATTCTGGAACAGCTCTCCCGGCTGAAATGAGGGGGCGGCGATGGCAACAACACGTCTGATGCCCCTCCATGTCGGCAAGGGCAGGACGGTGGCCGAGGCCCTGGGCAGGACCACCGACTATGTGAAAAATCCTGAGAAAACGAACGGTGGCGATCTGGTGACAGCTTACCAGTGCAATCCGGCTATCGTGGATCAGGAGTTTCTTTTTGCAAAGCGGCAGTACGCCACGATCACCGGACGCAATCAGAAGGAGCATAATGTAATCGCCTACCACCTTCGGCAATCCTTCAAGCCGGGAGAGGTCACGCCGGAGCTGGCAAATAAAATCGGCTACGATCTGGCAATGTCGTTGACCAAAGGGAAACACGCTTTCATCGTCTGCACCCATGTGGACAAAGAACATATCCATTCGCATATCGTGTTCAATTCCACCACCCTGGACTGTACCCGGAAGTTTAATAATTTCTGGGGGTCATCGTTCGCCGTCCGAAAAATCTCCGATCTGCTATGCTGGGAAAACGGTCTGTCGGTGATTGAAAATCCAAAGCCCAGCCGGGGCAGTTACGGTACTTGGCTGGGAGAAAAGCCACCTACTATTCGGGGAAAGCTAGAGCAGATCATTGACGCCGCTCTTGTGGACTGTAAAAGTTTTGACAGTTTTCTGGCGGCACTCAGAGCGGCGGGTGTGGAGGTCAAGCAGGGCAAACATCTGGCGTTCAAAATTCCCGGCGGCAAAAAGTTTGTCCGTTGTTCCTCCCTGGGTGAGGACTACACCGAAACGGCGATTTTGGAACGTATCTCCGGCAAACGGATCGTCTCTCCGAAAGCGGAACGGGCAGCGCCCAATCTGCTAATCGACATTCAGACGAAGCTGCAACAGGCCCGCTCTCCTGGTTATGAGCGATGGGCCAGCGTGTTCAATCTGAAAGAGATGGCAAAGACGTTGAACTACTTGACGGAGCATGGCCTGCTGGTCTATGGAGATTTGGAAATGGCCTGCAATGCCGCAGTCCAGAAATACCACGGTCTGTCTGATCGTACAAAGGCCAACAGCGCGAGGATGCAGGAAATCTCTGAACTGCAAAAGCACATCGGGGCCTATCACAAGAACCGCGAAATCTACGCTCAGTATCGCAAATTGCCGCCCAAAAAGCAAGAAGAATTTTACGCCGAACACGCCAGCGCCATCATTTCCTGTGAGGCGGCGAAGCGTTACTTTGACAGCCTAGAACTGAAGAAGCTGCCCTCCATCCAATCGCTGAAACAGGAGTATGCCGCTCTGCTGGCGGAGAATAAAAAGCTGTACCCCGACCAGAAAAAGGCAAAGGCGGAGATGATGGAGCTGCTCACCACCAGGCACAATACCTCCAGGATTTTGGGTCTGACGGAGGATGAGAAACAGCAGGAACAGCGCCAGGAGGAACGATAATCCTCCCAACCTCCACGCCCCCCACTGGGACAGCAGACACCGAAGGTGGCTTAAAAGGACCGGCGCTGATGCGCCGGTCCTTACAGGGGTTTGGGGGCGGTCAGCCACCAACAAGCTAGGGTCGGTATATACCGAGCCATTGCTTGCTGCTGCCATCCCTGCCAGCAGCAGGGAGTGTCCTATCGGCAGATTTTATGTTTGGGAAGGTGCCCCGGCCCGTTTGTAGGGAAACTGGCTGTTTTCGGGGGAACGGACGGGCACGGAGGCCCATCCCTATGGTGTACCCTGGAGAACCTGGATGAAAGGATAACATACGCGTTTAGACACTTCCTCAGCAGCACTGCCCTTTGACGGCAGCGTCGAAAAATGCTATAATGGTACAAACTGTTCCGCAGGGAGGTGACCGCCCCATGTACCGTATCGCAATATGCGAGGACGAGCCATCCATGGCGCAAGAAAATGAGGCTATGATTTGCCGTATTCTGGAGGCCCGTCATTTCCAGCGGGATATTGATTTTTCCATTTCCGGCTTTTCGGCAGCGGGACCGTTGCTGACTGCCCTGCAGAAACAGCCTTCGGCGTTTCATCTGCTCTTGCTGGATATTGGGCTGGCCCAGGAAAACGGCATGGAACTGGCCAAACGTCTGCGGGAATTGAATGTCGGCTGCTCCATTATCTACATCACCTCTTATGCGGAGTATATGTCCGATTCCTTTGCCACCCACCCGCTGGAATACCTGATGAAGCCAGTGGACGAGGAGAGGCTGGAAAAGGCCATCAAGTGGGATCTGCAAAAAAACCACCGCCCAGGACAGATCGCACTGCCTGTAAGGGGCGGCTTGCGCAAAGTGGAGGCAAAAGACATCCTTTACGCGGAAGCGGTCAACCATAAGTCCGCCGTCCATCTGCCGGGAGAAGAAATTCCCGTCAACCTGAGTTTTCGGGAAATGCTTTCCCGCCTGCGGGGGGACGCGTTCTGCCGCTGCCACCATAGCTTTGTCGTGAATCTGGAGCACGTCCTCAAGCAGACCACACGCGGACTGCTGTTGGACACAGGGACGGAGCTTCCGGTCAGCCGCACCTATCAGCAGGAGATCACGAAACGCTTTATCGCTTTTCTCAAATAGAAACCGCCCTCCCTGTGAACTGCCACAGGAAGGGCGGCATTCAGTCCGGCATTTGCAGGGCGGTAGCGGCGGAAAAGCAGCCATCCGAGCATTTCAGCAGCAGCTCGCTGCGGTATTTCCTCGCAACCGCCTGGACCGCTTTCAGCCCATAGCCGTGGTCGGACTTGTCCGTCTTGGTGGTATGGAACAGGCCGCTATCCCCGTCATAGTCCACCGGGGTGAAGCAGGAATTTTCCACCCCGATATACAGATGGTACCCCCGGATATGGAGATCCACCCGCAGCCACTTCCGCGCCCCCATTGGTGCCAGGGCGTTGGCGTCCAGGGCGTTTTGCAGCAGGTTCATCAGCACCGTGCAAAGCTCCGTGTCCGGAAAGGGCAGCGTTTCCGGCACGTCGACCCGGTGCTCCACCTCGATTCCCTGCTTCCGCGCCCGTGCCATCATGGTGGTCAGCACGGCGTTGATGGCCGGGTGAGGGGCGCAGGCCAGGGCGGGAATGGCGGACACATCAGACACCAGGGTACTCAGATAGGCGTCCAGCCGCTCAACCTCTCCCGCGCGGGACAGGTTTTGCAGCACCAAATAATGATTCTTTACCTCATGGCGCAGCTCCCCCAGGGCGGCGGCGCTCTCCTGCACAACGGCAAGCTGCTCCCGTGTCAGGCTCTCACGGGCGGACAGCATCTGCATTTCTGTCTCCCGCTGGGCCACGCGGCGGGTCAGGGACACCATACTTTCTAAAAAACACAGCGCCAGCAGCAGACTGTTCCAGTAAAACAGCTCCGTGTCGATCCAGAGGATTGGGTCGGCCAGGAACGCCCATAAGATGGACGCGTGGGGACCGGTCCGCGCCGCCGGGATGATACTCAGCAGCAGGATGGCCGCGGCGCACCCTCCCAGCCAGGGCAGGAAGCGGCGGAACATCGGATTGCCGTCCCGGACCTCCAGCGCGGCGCAGGCCAGCAGGGCGGCGATGGTAAAGCAGAACGCAAGTCCGGCATGGACGGCAATACCGGAAAAGAGCGGGACCAGTGTCTGGAATCCCGCCACAACGAAGTAAAACAGCGAGGGCAGGACGGCAAAGGGCGCGAATGCCTTTCGCCGTTTTTTCATGCCCAGCATCAGGTATAAGGGCGGCACGGCGAACAGCAGCGCCCGTGACTGGCACAGCACCAGCCCGTAGAGCGCGGGCGGCAGGCTGAACAGGGAGGAGTTTTGCAGATAGAAGTACGCCGCCTGGCCCAGGGCGGCGATGCTCAGCAGCAGTACCGGCCAGGACCAGGACCCCTCCAGAGCGCCGTACAAGAGGAACAGGCCCAGCGCCAGCAAAAAGATCATGCCGAAAGCGGCGGCGGGAAAGGCCCGCAGGCTGGTATCGGCCCGGGCCAGTTCGTTGATGACCGTGCTGCTGGTGAGATAGAGGGAAGGCTCCGGGTCCTCCGCGCCCTTCTCCATGATGAGGGTGAGGGCTTTACCGCTCCAATCCGGGGGAAGCGTCACATACAGATTCCCCGAACCTGCCGGGATATTCTGAAAGGGCGCGCCGTCCAGCCGTAGCTCCGCCGCCGCGTACAGCTGCCGGATCTCCAGAATTGAGCGCGGCCCTTCCGCCTGCTCCGGGAGGGTGTATTCCAAAGACAGCGGACCCGCGTAGAGGTACAGGCCGTCCAGTCCCGGCGCGCCGCTCACGGCCTCCGGCGTCAGGCGCGCGGGCTCCTGCTGGGGGACCGTCTCCGCTCCCAGCAGCCACAGAAGGCCCGCCGCGCACAGCAGGAACAACCCCGCCGCCAGACAACCGGCCCACCGTTTTCCAATCCGCATATCCCGCCCTCCTCAATACCATTTGTACTTAGCGTAACCGGGAACATTGCTGCTGTCAAGGGCCGGACAATGTTATTTGGTCGCAAATCCTGCATTCTGGTAGGGCAGTCTTGTTTTTTTCAGTGCTTTATGTATGATGTGAAATAGAAAATTGCGGCGAAAGCGAATCAAGGAAGGGGCTCACCCTTTCCTCAGTCCCCCGGCGAGGGACTGAATTTCCTCTGCCGCGCAAGGAGGAAGCTGCATGAAGCGCAGAATTTTTAGTATCCTTACTGCTCTAGCCCTGTGCCTGTCCTTGCTCCCGGGGACGGCGTTTGCGGCGGGGACACCGACCAGGACGGGGACGCTTGATCTAAGAGAGTTCTCAGCCAGCACAGATAAGACCGAAGATGAGGGCTGGAAGTGGGAGATTACCGGACCCAAAAGCGGCACTCTGACATTGACAAACTGCTACATTCAATCCGATACGAAAGACGTTATTGTATTTCCGGCATACTTTACATTAACGATCATCCTGGGAGGAGACAATATCCTGGAGACCACTGCAACTTTGGGCGACCTCGACCCCATGGTCCATGGGATAGACGAGGATGGCCAGGCCATAGAAAATGAGGTCTGCCAGATTATTCAGGGAGAGGGCACGCTTCAAATCACTGGCAAGGGCACAGGATATGGTTTTGGAGGAGAAGATCTAACCGTTCAGTCAGGAACGATTACATCAGATGTCGGGTTCTGCAAAATAACGAACGAGTTTACAATGACCGGGGGGGCTGTAACCGCTTCGGGAGCGGATTATGGGCTTTATATCGTTGAGGGACCAGTCAATGTCTCCGGCGGTAAGCTGGACCTGCAAGGGACATCCTGCGGCATTTTCGTTTCTGGAATACCCAACTATGGAGCGGTAAGCGTCAACATTTCCGGCGGAACGGTAAAAGCCGTCGGCAAATCAACTGCCGGTATTTTTGTTCAGCCGAATGAGGACAACTATGACCCAGATACAAGTCCACAGGCGATCCATATCACTGGCGGCAGCTTAACAGCAGGCGGGGGTGTTGCGGGCCTTTATGCGCGGGATGTCAATGTTACCGGCGGTTCTGTGACCGGAAACGGGGGACAGGCGGGCCTTTACGCGACAGAAGGTCTCAGCATCAGCGGCTCCAAAACATATGTCGAATGGCACGGCGCCAGCCTTCTGGATGTTTATGGGAAAACCGAAACCGCCATTACCGGTGGCGTGATAAAGGTGGACAAGATTTCAGAGGCTGTCGTACCGGAAAACGCAATTTTGTTTGCCGGCCTGGAGGGCCAAGTCTACGGAAACGCCTCCCTCGCCCAAGAGCTGACGATTTCGTCAGGTTCGACGCTGACTCTTTCCGAGGGTTCGTCTCTGACAATCGAACCGGGCGGCAAACTCGTCAACGATGGCGTTGTAGCCATAAAGCTGGGAACGGGCAGCGGCGGCGAGGGCATTTCGACTCTCATTGAGGGCCTGAAACTCACCGGCGAAGGCACCGTGAAGGTACTAAAAGAGGATGCGGATGGCAACAAAGTTACGGAAACCTACTCCAATGAGGGCAAGCGATTGCTGGAACCGGCAGGTGCGCTGGATTTCAGCAACCCGGACAACCTTCCCACAGACAGCGCGGACAAGGGCTACAGCTGGGACGCGGACACGAACACTCTGACCCTCCAGGAGGGCTTCAACGCGGAGAAGGTGACACTCCCAGACGACGCGGTGACCATCGTGACGGAGGGGGAGAGTACCATTGGAGAGCTGGCTGTCAGCGGCGGCAACCCCCAGAAGACGGCGCTGACCCTCTCCGGCACGGGCAAGCTGACAGTGCAGGAGCTTATTAACATCAGCGGCAATAATAACCTCAGCCTGACGGTAGCTGCGGACGCGCGGGTAGAGGCGCTGGGCGGCGTCAACGTCAGCTCAAGCGGCGGGGTGGACGCCGTTGTCACGGTATATGGGAAACTGACCGCGCGGCAGGCGGGCGACGATTCCGTCGGCGTATACACTGGAAAGGTTTTCGTAGGCCCCTCCGGCGAGCTGGAGGTCTTTGGGCAAACGGGCGTACATCTAAGCGGCGCGGACGGCAGCTTTAACAAGGCGTTCGAGCTTTCCACCGGAGGATGCTTTACGGGAAACTGCACAAATTATATTGTCTATGCCAGCCAGGCCTCCGGCGCGGCGTTTGAGGAGAGCCTCAAAGAGGAAGAAGCCATCTCTATCCCCAACGGCTATCTGCCCTCGGACCTCCATCTGGGATTTTATGACGGCAGGACCATCCTTGCCATTCCGGGCAACGGGCCGTTCAACATCAGCTCCGACAACG
Organism: uncultured Oscillibacter sp.; assembly: GCA_950097035.1. Lineage (GTDB taxonomy): Bacteria > Bacillota > Clostridia > Oscillospirales > Oscillospiraceae > Oscillibacter. The sequence continues at coordinate 2,661 of CATNDT010000076.1, read as the reverse complement.
TGCCCCAGCCGGATCCCCCAAAACCTTCGGAACCCTCAGAACCGTCAGGACCCTCAGAACCGTCAGGACCCTCGGAACCGTCAGGACCCTCAACCCCCTCAGAACCCTCGCACTCCTCGGGCAGTGGCTGGAGCTCCAGCGCCTACGCCATTACGGTGGAGGAGTCGGAGCATGGCAAAGTGACCTCCGACCGCACCAGAGCCAGCAGCGGCAGCACCGTCACCCTGACCGTCGCCCCGGACAGCGGCTGCGGGCTGGACGCTCTGACCGTCACCAGCAGCCGGGGGAACGGGATCAAGCTGACGGCCCAGGGCGGAGGCAAATACACCTTCACCATGCCCGGCAGCGCCGTAACGGTAAAGGCGGCCTTCGCGCCCCTTCCGGACGGCACGGAAGGGTCCTGTGACGGAGGAGTTGATTGCCCCTCCCGCAGGTTCACCGATCTTGGCCCCGTGGGAACCTGGTATCATGAGGCGGTGGACTATGTTCTGCGGAACGGTCTGATGAACGGTTACGGCAACGGAACCTTTGGGCCGAATGATAACCTTACCCGCGCCCAATTTGTTCAGATCCTCTTTAACAGGGAGGGCAGGCCGGTTGTCAATTATCTGTTGCAGTACCGTGACGTGGCAGACGGCGCATGGTACACCGAGGCGATCCGCTGGGCCACCAGCCAGGGAATCATTTGCGGCTATGGCAATGGAATGTTCGGCCCCAATGACAACATCACCCGTGAACAGCTGGCTGTCATGCTGTGGCGGTATGCGGGAAGTCCGGCCGCCACGGATAAGGAACTGCATTTCACTGACGCGGACAAGGCCGGCGGCTACGCGCTGGAGGCCCTGTGCTGGGCTGTGGAGAAGGGCGTCATGAACGGCTATGGCGACGGGCGGTTAGGCCCCCAGGGACTGGCAACACGGGCGCAGGTGGCGCAGATGTTGAAGAATTTTCTGACAAGATGATATCTGAGTAGATGTGAAATGCAGACCGTTCGCCCTGATTGTGGCAGACGGTCTGCATTTTGAAATTTACCCTTGACAAGGGCTCTCTGAGTAGCGGTTCAGATAAAAAGCCCGTTCCACATCCGCAAAGGACACCTCAACCTCCTGCTGGGCCGGATAGGTCGCGCCCCGAAAGCAGTCCCAATAGATGTTCTGCGAAATTCGTTCTCCGTCAATGTGGTCGGCGTGTTCGGTGCTGAATGTTCGGTCGTTGTGTGTTGATTTGTAGACGCCGCTTTTTCCGGCTCGTCCATTGTGCCGGGTCAATCTTTTTGCCATTCTGCTCTCCTTCCTGTTTTTCGATTTTTGCTTTTTGGGGAGCGGTCAGGGGCGGCGAAGCCGCCGAATCTGAGTGCTTTGCGCCAGATAATAACCCAGTATGGATTGACGCAAGCATCAATCCTACTGGGCCAAGGGTTTCACCCTCTGGACACCTGAGCAGGCGTTGTCACCCTGCACCCGACCCAAAGGGCTTTGCCCTCTGGACACCCAGCAGGCGCTGCCGCCCTGCACCCGGCCCAAAGGTTTCACCTCTGGACACTGACCAGACGCTCGCCGCTCTGGACTTGGCGCAAAGGGCCTGCCGCCCTCTGCACTCCCACCAAAGATGCAGACCTCCGCCATCTGCGGATAGCTCTGGCCTGCATCTTTGCTCACGCCGCTCTCCCCGACTCAGTTCCTGCCCCTGTACTCTCAGCGGCGTTTTGTTCTCCTTGGTACGCTCCATGCGATACTTCTCCAAAGAACATATCCCTTTCGGACGGTCATTTTGTTTTCAAGGTACATCGCTGTCTGACAGAAACATCGTAGCAGAAAAAAGGCCACTCTCCCGTATATCCAAGAGGTAGGAAATCCGGGGCAAAAACCGGATATTTCCACGCTCTCGGAAATGTGGTAGAATGGCAGTAATATCAGGGGAGGGCGACAATATGTATCTGACTATACAGGAAAGGTTGAAGGATTTACGGGTGGAACAGGGGCTGACGCTGAAAGAGTTGGCGGAGCAAACGGGCCTGTCCTCGTCCGCGCTGGGCAGCTATGAGTCGGATGACACCAAGGACATCAGCCACTACGCCCTTATCAAGCTGGCGAAATTCTACGGCGTGACCGCCGATTATCTGCTGGGGCTGTCTGAAATGAAAAGTCACCCAAACGCTGATCTGGCGGACCTGCGTTTGGGTGACGGTATGATTGACGTGTTGAAAGAAGGACGGGTGGATACCGCTCTGCTGGGAGAGTTGGTGACGCACCCGGATTTCATGAAGCTGCTGTCTGACATCAGCATCTATGTGAACGGCATCGCCGCCATGCAGATACATAACCTGAACGCCTGGGTGGAAGTGGTTCGCTCCAAGATTATCAAGGAGTACCAGCCGGGAGATCAGGACATGGACACGCTGTTGTCGGACGCCGTTCTTCTGCGGGAGAGGGACTACTTCACCAGCCGGGTCCATGAGGATATTGATGCTATCATGGAGGACATCCGGGAGAAGCATCGTGGCCGGAGTGAGAGCGGACCGGAACACTCCGCCATTTCGGACTTAAAGCGGGACTTGGAGGATGTGGCAAACTTCAAGGGTAGTCGCGCCGAGGCGTGGCTGATGATGTACTGCAAACAGACGCAAACCCCGTACAACAAGCTGTCCGAGGAAGAAAAACA
>CATNDT010000075.1 GCA_950097035.1 uncultured Oscillibacter sp. | reverse complement strand
GGGAAAGGTCCTGATTTTTCCTTGAAAAAGAAATTTTGAAAAAAACGGAAAAGGTCTTGACAAGACGGAGTTTTTTAGTATAATGGTAGCTGTTCCAAAGAGCGATAGCGGGTTTGTGTAAAGGTAGCACAGCAGACTCTGACTCTGTATGTGAGGGTTCGAATCCTTCACCCGCTGCCACAAGAGAGCCTTGAAATCACAATGGTTTCAAGGCTTTTCTCATGCCCTGAAAAAAAGTTTTCCCTTTTTACGTTTGCTGAATCATGGCATCCCGGATAAAATTTCCTTGACAAAGCAGGAACGGCGTGGTATTGTATTTGATGTAGTTAGTTTTAGCTAACTCATGCTGGCAAAACGTCCTCCAACCCTCTTCTTCCCCAAGGGTCCCCTTGGGGCCTCTCTTGCCGCAGAAGTTAGTTAAAACTAACTATAACCAGAAATAAATTGTAAAGGAGCACTACCATGAGTAAAATTGCAATTGTGTTTTGGAGCGGAACCGGCAACACAGAGGCCATGGCGAATTACATTGCCGAGGGCGTTCGGTCCGCCGGCGGAGACGTGGAGATTTTTGGCCCCGGCAACTTCACGGCAGGACAGTTGATCTCTTTCAGTGCGGTGGCTCTCGGCTGCCCTGCTATGGGCAGCGAGGTTTTGGAGGAAAGTGCGTTTGAGCCGATGTTCACCGCCCTGGAAAACTCCTTGAGCGGCAAAAATATTGCTCTCTTTGGCTCCTACGGCTGGGGTGACGGCCAGTGGATGCGGGACTGGTGCGCACGCTGCAACGATGCCGGTGCCAATCTTCTGGATGAGAACGGCCTGATAGTGAATGAGACACCGGATGCGGACGGAGAAGAGGCCTGCAAGGAGCTGGGCAAAAAGCTGGCGGCATGGTAAACCTAAGCGACAGTATCTCTCGGACATTTGAGGCCGTGCTGGTTCGGCAATGCGCCCCTACACTGGCAGGAATGAAAGCGGGAAGTATTTTCTGCTTCAAGCCCTCTGTACCGGAAAGCACCCGACAGCAAGTCAGAATGTGGAATGAGCAGTTGACCCCCTTTGGGCTATCCCTTCAAATTCTTTTGGAGCGTTCCGGCTCTGGCTCTATGATCGTTTATGTATACCGGAGAAAACTTTTAGAAGGAGCCTTATCCGATTGTGCCTGCCAGCATTTTTTAGAGGAAACCGGATATGAAAAAAGCGATTTGGACGGTATGCTGACACAGCTTGCCACCCGCTTGCAAACACAATCCGAATTTCCCCATGAGATCGGCGTATTTCTGGGCTATCCTCTCCAGGACGTGATCGGATTCATTAAAAACCGGGGCAGGAATTTTACTTGCTGCGGATTTTGGAAATCGTATAGTGATCCAGTTGAGATTCAGAAGTGCTTTGCCTGCTACCGCAGATGTATCCATACCTATGTAAAACTGTTTGAGCAGGGAATCCCGCTTGAAAAACTGGCCATGCCTGCGTAAAAAAACCGTTGAAACCATTGTTCCAGTGGTTTCAACGGTTTTTTCTTTTCCCGGGAAAGTCCCTTCCGTGTGAAGGAAAGGCAATCCCTGACAAGGCCTTTTCCAGCGGCACCGCCACAGGGTGCAGGTCTTCCCCGCACCGCAAAACTTTCTCTTGACAAACGCGGGTCGGGCCGCTACAATAAGTTCAATTATTTTAGTTAAAATAATTTAATTAAAATAATAGAATCTTCTATGGATAAGGAGCAGACATATGGAATTCGAGAAAGTGCGCGCCGTCATTGTGGAGACCCTGGGCTGTGATGCCGGGCAGGTAACGGAGCAGGCAACTCTGGAGGAACTGGGGGCGGATTCTCTGGCCTCTGTTGAGCTGGTCATGGCTTTGGAAGAGGCCACAGGCATCTCCATTGACGATGCCGACGCGGCCAATCTCAAGACTGTGCAGGATATTTTAGACTATCTGAAAAGCCACCAGGGCTAATCCTGACCGGCCAGGAGGGGGGAGGATCTCCTCCCCCCTGCCGGAGCACATCCCTGACAGAGAGGAATTGTCATGAATAATCAGGAAATTTACGATTTGATCGCCTGCTTTGACCGCAGCACCGCCCAGACCATGAAGCTGGCGACACAGGATCTTACCATAGAGCTAACGCGGAACGGGGCGCAGTTTGCCCAGTCCGCCGCCGCCCCTGCAGAGCGCGGGCCAGATGTCCCATCCCCTGTCCAAAAGACAGGAGAGGTCATTTCCGCGCCGCTGGTGGGGACCTTTTATGCCGCCCCCGCACCGGATCGCTCCCCCTTTGTGGCGGTGGGCGACCAGGTAAAAGCTGGCCAGACGGTGTGTCTTATCGAGGCCATGAAGATGATGAGCGAGGTCACCGCTCCCTGCGACTGCGTTATTGAAGAGATCGTAAAGCAAAGCGGCGAGCTGGCGGCCTTTGGCGAAGCGCTGTTTCGTTACCGGCCATGCTGAAACGGGTTTTAATCGCCAATCGGGGCGAGATCGCCCTGCGGATCTTACGGGCATGCCGGGAGATGGGAATCGAGACTGTGGCCGCCTATTCCGAAGCGGACAGCGAGGCGCTTCACGTCCAGCTGGCCACCCAGGCAGTGTGCGTGGGCCCGGCCCGGGCGGCAGACAGCTACTTAAATCAGGACGCTCTGCTGACGCTTGCAAATGCAACCAAGTGCGATGGGCTGCACCCCGGCTATGGCTTTCTCTCTGAGAATGCGGATTTTGCCGACGCCTGCCGGGCGGCGGGGCTGGTCTTTATCGGCCCCGCCGGAGATACGATCCGCAAAGCCGGCTCCAAATCCGCCGCAAGAGGTATTATGCGATCAGCGGGCGTGCCGGTAACACCCGGATCCCACGGGCCGGTGCACTCCCCCGAGGAGGCGCTGGACGCGGCAGAGAGAGTGGGCTTCCCCGTGCTGCTGAAAGCCAGCGCCGGCGGCGGGGGCCGCGGCATCCGCCGCTGCAACAGTGCGGAGGAGCTGCCCCCGGCTTTTGCAGAGGCAAAGGCCGAAGCCGCCGCCTGCTTTGGCAGCGATGAGATGTATCTTGAAAAGCTGGTGGTTGCCCCCCGGCATATTGAGTTTCAAATTTTAGCGGACCGGCATGGAAATGTGATCCATCTGGGAGACCGGGACTGTTCCATTCAGCGGCGCAACCAGAAACTGATTGAGGAGGCCCCCGCCCGGTGCCTCTCCCCTGCCCTGCGGCGGGAGATGGGCGAGGCCGCCGTGCGGGCGGCTCAGGCCGTGGGGTACGAGGGTGCGGGCACGGTGGAATTCCTGCTGGATGCGGACAGATGTCATTTTTACTTTATGGAGATGAACACCCGCATTCAGGTAGAGCACGGCGTTACGGAGCTGGTGACCGGCGTGGATCTGGTGCGTCAGCAGCTGCGGATAGCCTCCGGGCTGCCCCTGGGGATCCGGCAGGCGGATATCCGGCTGGACGGGCACGCCATGGAGTGCCGCATCAACGCGGAGGACCCGGCCCATGACTTTCTCCCCTGCCCAGGCAAGGTGGAATTTCTGCACTTTCCGGGAGGAGCGGGGGTGCGGGTAGACTCCTGTCTGTACAGCGGCTGTACCCTTCCTCCCTACTATGACTCTCTGGCGGCCAAGGTGCTGGTTCACGCCCCCACCCGGTTGGAGGCTATCCGCAAAATGCGCCGCTGCCTGGAGGAATTCACCCTTGAGGGTTTTCCCACCAACGCGGAGCTCTCCTACGAGATTTTGTACCACCCCGTTTTTATCCGGGGCGGCTGCACCACTGCGTTTTTAGCAGAACATCTGCCGGAACTGCTGGAATTTAACCGGAGGCTGGCGGAAAAGGAGGCGGAAGCATGACCGGCGTTTTTGCCAAAAGGCGCTCCAGACTGCTGGCGATGAAGGCCCTGCGGGACAGCTATGCCTCCGGCCAGACCGTGTTTACCTGTCCCCGCTGCAAAGAGAACAGCGAGCGGCAGCTGGTGGCCCGAACGCTGTATGTCTGCCCTCAGTGCGGCTATCACCTGCCCCTGGGCGCATATTACCGGCTAAGCACCATTTTAGACCCAGGCTCCTTCCGGGAGCTGAATGGGCGTATCTCTGCCGGAAATCCCCTGAATTTTCCCGGTTACCGGGAAAAGCTGGACGCCGCCCGGCGCAAAACGGGCCTGGCGGAGGCCGTAGTTACCGCCGCCGGCACTGTAGACGGCCACAAATGCGTGATAGGCGTGATGGACAGCCGCTTTCTCATGGGCAGCATGAGCGCCGCCGTGGGGGAAAAGCTGACGCTGGCGATCGAATACGCCGCCAAAAATAAGCTGCCGCTGATTCTGTTCGCCGCCAGCGGCGGGGCCAGGATGCAGGAAGGAATCTTCTCTTTGATGCAAATGGCAAAGACCAGCGCCGCCCTCGCCCGGTTTTCCAAAAAAGGGCTGCTGTTTATCTCTGTTTTAACAGACCCCACCACCGGCGGCGTTACCGCCAGCTTCGCCTCTCTGGGCGACATCATTCTGGCGGAACCCGGGGCATTGATCGGCTTTGCCGGTCCCCGTGTCATTCAGCAAACCATTGGCGAGACACTGCCTGACGGATTTCAGCGGGCGGAATACCAGGAGGAGCACGGCTTTGTGGACGCAGTGGTGCCCAGAAATCAACTGCGGGAAACCCTGACAAGGCTGCTGAGGCTCCACGAGAAAGGAGGCCGCCCGTGAGTGAACCGACCCCGGCCCGGCGGCTTGCCATTGCGCGGCATCCCCAGCGGCCCAATATCACCGACTATGTCCAGACTCTGTTTACAGATTTTTTTGAACAGCGTGGTGACCGCCTCTGTGGCGAGGACGGCGCTATCCTTGGCGGCGTGGCGCTGTACCATGGCCGTCCCGTTACAGTTATCGGCACCCGCAAGGGCCGGACGGCAGAGGAAAACCTACGCTGCAACTTCGGCATGCCCAGCCCGGAGGGCTACCGCAAGGCCCTGCGCCTGATGCGGCAGGCGGAGAAGTTCCGCCGCCCGGTAATCACCCTCATCGACACTTCCGGGGCCTATCCCGGCCTTACGGCCGAGGCCCACGGACAGGGGGAGGCCATCGCCCGAAATCTCTATGAGATGAGCAGACTCACCGTGCCGGTGATATCCATTGTCACCGGGGAGGGCAACAGCGGCGGAGCGCTGGCCCTGGGTGTTGCCAACCGGGTGCTGATGCTGGAAAACGCCGTATACGCCATCCTCTCCCCGGAGGGCTTTGCCTCCATCCTGTGGAAAGACGCCCAGCGGTGTGAAGAGGCCTGCGGCGTGATGAAGCTGACGGCTCCCGAGCTTTTGGCCTTCGGCGTAATCGACGGCGTCATCCCCGAGCCGGAGGGCGGCGCACATCTGGCGCCCAGGACTGCCATGCGGGAGGTGGACCATGCCCTTAGCCGCCAGCTGGCGGAACTCTCCCGGGAGAGTGGAGCGGCACTGGCGGAGGCCCGTTACCGAAAATTCAGAAAGATGGGCGCAAACGTCCAGGAAGAGGAGCCATGAAAGGAATCAAAATCAAAGGCACAGGCCGTTGTGTGCCGGAGAAAACCGTTACCAATGCAGACCTTGCGGCCATAGTGGACACCAGCGATGCGTGGATCACCAGCCGCACCGGCATTCACCGCCGCCGCCACTGCCGGGGAGAGACCCACACCTCTCTGTGTGCCGGAGCGGCCCGGGCGGCGCTGAAAAAAGCCGGCGTCCCGCCGGAGGAGATCGGAGCCTGCATCGTGGCAACCGTCACGGCAGATACCCTCGTGCCCTCCGCCGCCTGCACGCTCCAGCGGGAGCTGGGGCTGCCCCAGGATATTCCCTGCTTTGACCTGAACGCCGCCTGCACCGGCTTTCTCTTTGCCCTCCACACCATGGAGTGCCTGCTGAACGCCTCTCCCAGAAAATTCGGCCTGGTGGTGGGGGCGGATACCTTGAGCCGCATCACCAATTGGGAGGACCGCGGAACCTGCATCCTCTTTGGGGACGGGGCCGCCGCCGCCGTGGTAGAGTGCCGGGAGGGCTGGTCCTCTATCGGCGCGGAGCTGGGCTGTCACGGCGATGACCGGCTGCTTCGGGTGCCCGGCGTGGAGACCGGGCACCGCAGTCTCATCTCCATGGAGGGGACCCGTGTTTTCAAATTCGCCGTGGAGGCGGTGCCCTGGTGCATTGACCGGGTGCTGGCCCGGACAGGCCGCACTGTCGAGGATGTGGACTTTTTCGTCTTTCACCAGGCCAACGCCCGGATCATCGATCTGGCGGCCCGAAAGTACCGCATCCCCCAGTCCAAGTACTACAAAAATATTGGCGAGTACGGCAATACCTCCGCTGCCAGCATCCCGCTGGTGCTAAGCGAGCTGGCGGACCTGGGCCGGGTGGGCCCCGGCTCCCTGGTGCTCACCGTTGGCTTTGGCGGCGGCCTGACCTGGGGCGGAGCTATGCTGGAGTTTGCTTGAGGAGAGGGACATGAAAAAACTGAACGAAATTCTGGGAACCGAATTTCCCATTATCCAGGGCGGCATGGCCAACATCGCCACCGGCGCGTTTGCCGCCGCCTGCTCCAACGCCGGGGCACTGGGAGTCATCGCCACCGGCGGCATGCAGAGCGCGGAGCTGCTGCGGCAGCAGATCCGCATATGCAAATCCCTGACGGACCGGCCCTTTGGCGTAAACCTGATGCTGCTGAACCCCTGCGCCGGCGAGATGGCCCGGATTATCCTTGAGGAAAGCGTGCCGGTGGTGACGACCGGCGCGGGCAATCCCGGCCAGTATGTCCCCGCCTGGAAGGCCGCCGGAATCAAGGTGCTGCCGGTGGTGGCCGCCGCGGTGCTGGCAAAACGGCTGGAGCGCTACGGTGTGGATGCGGTAATCGCCGAGGGCACGGAGTCCGGCGGCCACGTAGGCGAGATGACCACCATGGCCCTGGTGCCCCAGGTCATCGACGCGGTGAACGTGCCCGTGGTGGCCGCCGGCGGCATCGCAGACGGACGGCAGGCCGCCGCCGCCTTCGCCCTGGGGGCCTGCGGCGTGCAGGTGGGCACCTGCCTGCTGGCAAGCCGGGAATGCCCCATCCACGAAAATTACAAGCAGGCGGTGCTGAAAGCCCGGGACAGTGACACCGTGGTCACCGGGCGGTCTATCGGCGGCCCGGTGCGATGCCTGAAAAACAAGATGACCAGAACCTACCTGTCCCTGGAAAAACGGGGGGCCACCCTGGAGGAGCTGGAGCAGGCCACCCTGGGAGGGCTGCGCCGGGCGGTGCTGGAGGGCGACACGGACCTTGGCAGCGTGATGGCCGGGCAGGTGGCCGGAATGCTCCGTGAGATCAGGCCGGTGCGGCAGATCTTTGAGGAGCTCTATGCCGGAGGCAAGGCCGTTTTACAAGAGGCCTGCCGGGAATGGGGGGACGAGGCGTGAAACTGGGTTTTCTGTACGCCGGACAGGGCAGCCAGCACCCTGGCATGGGGGCGGACCTGTACGAGGCCTATCCAGCCTTTCGCGCCGTGCTGGACCGCGCCGCCCGCGAGGTAGACTTTGACCTGCTGGAGACCTGCTTTGCCGACAGCCGCAGGCTGCTGGGTCAAACCCGATACACCCAGCCCTGCATGGTGGCCTTTGCCGCCGGTCTGACGGCGGTGCTGGCATCAAAAGGTGTTGTTCCTGCCGCCGCCGCGGGCCTGTCTCTGGGCGAATACTCCGCTCTCTGCGCCGCAGGCGTCTTTGACGCGGAGACAGCGGTGAAACTAACAGCCTTTCGGGGCCGCGCCATGGAGGAGGCCGCCGCCGGACAGGAGAGTGCCATGGTGGCCGTGCTGGGTCTGGACGCGCCGGCTCTGCAGTCGGCCTGCGATGAGGCTGCGGATCAGGGCTGTGTGGTGATCGCCAACTATAACTGCCCCGGCCAGCTGGTGATCGGCGGAGACAAAGCGGCGGTAGAGGCCGCTGCCGCCCTGGCAAAGGCACGGGGCGCACGGCGGTGCCTGCCACTGAAAGTCAGCGGCCCTTTTCACACCCCCCGCATGGCCCCCGCCGGAGAGGCGCTGCGGATATATTTTGACAGCGTCGCCCTCCGTAAGCCTCAGATCCCGGTGGTATTCAACTGCCTGGGGGACCTGCCAGGCGACGGACTCTCCATTTCGGAGCTGCTGGTCCGGCAGGTGCAGAGCAGCGTGCGGATGGGGGACTCCATCCGCCGTATGGCCGCCATGGAGATCGATGCCTTTGTAGAAATCGGCCCCGGAAACGCCCTGACAGGCTTCGTAAAAAAAACCGCTCCCGGATTTCCCGTGTGCGCGGTGGAAACCGCAGAGGACGTGGAAATCCTGCAAAACACGCTGAAACGGCTGACGGAAGGAGCATGAGCATGGACTTTACAGGAAAAACCGCCATTGTCACCGGCGGCAGCCGGGGCATTGGCCGGGCCATCTGCCTGGAACTGGCACGGGGCGGCGCCAATATAGTGCTTTGCTGTGCCGGAGATCCGGCAGCGGCGGAGACAACCCGCGCCGCCTGTGAGGCGGCGGGCGGCCGCGCCCTGGCAACACGGTGCGACGTTGCAGACGCCGCCCAGGTAAAGGCGCTGGTGGACACCGCAATGCAGGAATTTGGCCGGGTGGATATCCTGGTAAACAATGCCGGAATCACCCGGGACAGCCTTTTGCTGACTATGAAGGAAGCAGACTTTGACAGCGTGATCAGCACCAATCTCAAGGGCACCTTCCTCTGCATGAAGGCCGTGACCCGGCAGATGGTGAAACAGCGGTATGGCCGCATTGTCAATTTAAGCAGTGTGGTTGGCCTGCGGGGCAACGCCGGGCAGGTGAACTACGCCGCCAGCAAAGCCGGTGTGGTGGGCATGACCAAGTCCCTGGCAAAGGAGCTGGCCGGGCGCAACGTCACCGTAAACGCCGTGGCCCCCGGATTTATCAACACGGATATGACCGCCGCCATCCCCGAGGCGGCAAAGTCCGCCGCCCTGGCATCTATCCCCGCCGGAAGACTGGGCAGCGCGGAAGAGGTATCCAAAGCCGTGGCCTTTCTGGCAAGCGACAGCGCCGCCTATATCACCGGTCAGGTGCTGGCAGTAGACGGCGGCATGGCGATGTAGAGAGCAGCAACAATAACAGTTGGAGGTTTGTTATGGAACGACGCAGAGTAGTCATCACCGGTCTGGGAGCGGTGACGCCTCTGGGCCTCACTGCCCCGGAGAGCTGGCAGGCCGTTCGGGCAGGCCGGTGCGGTGTGGGACCCATTACCCAGTTCGACCCCTCCGGCATGAAGGTCCGCCTGGCTGCCGAAGTGCGGGGCTTCGAGCCTGAGAACTATATGCCAAAGCCAGAGTCCAAACGTATGGGCCGCTTTACTCAGTTTGCCGTGGCCTGTGCCAAAGAGGCTTTGGAGGACGCCGGATTCCACCCGCAGGAGGCGGAGTTGGACCGCTGCGGCGTGATCGTCTCCAGCGGCATCGGCGGCCTTGCTATTACCGAGACGGAGCACGACCGGGGCCTTGCCCGGGGCTGGGACAAGGTCTCCCCTTTCTTTATTCCCTCCGGCATCTGCAATATGGCGGCGGGACAGGTGGCCATTACCACCGGCTTTCGGGGGATGTGCGCCTGCCCTGTGGCGGCCTGCACCGGCGGGACCAACGCCGTGGGCGACGCTTTCCACTACATCCGGGACGGCTACGCCGACGTTATGCTCTGCGGCGGAACAGAGTCCGCTGTGACGGCGCTGGCAGTGGGCGGCTTTACCTCTATGCGGGCCTTAAGCCAAGCAGAGGATCCCTGCCGCGCCTCCATCCCCTTTGATCAGGAGCGCAGCGGCTTTGTATTGGGAGAGGGCGCCTGCGTGCTGCTGCTGGAGGAGCTGGAACACGCCCGCGGACGGGGCGCAAAGATCTATGCCGAGCTTGCGGGTTACGGCGCCACCTGCGACGCCTATCATATGACCGCCCCCCGGCCCGACGGCAGCGGCGGCGCCAGGGCCATGGCTCTGGCCCTGGCGGACGGCGGCGTCTCACCGGAGGCAGTGGGCTACATCAACGCCCACGGCACCTCCACCCATTTAAATGACGCTATCGAGACCGCCGCCGTTAAAACCGTGTTCGGCTCCCACGCCTATAAGCTGGCCATGAGCTCCACCAAGTCCATGACCGGTCACATGCTGGGTGCGGCCGGGGCGGTGGAGGCCATGTTTACCGCGCTGGCCCTGCACGACGCCTTTCTCCCCGCCACCGTCAACTACCGCTGCCCCGATCCGGCCTGCGACCTGGACGTAGTGCCCAACGAGGGCCGGCCGGCAGCAGCGGAATACGCCCTCAGCAACTCCCTGGGCTTTGGGGGACACAACGGCAGCGTGCTGCTGCGGCGATGGGAGGCGTGAGAGATGGGCATGCAGTATGATTCCAACCAGATCGCCCAGATCCTGCCCCACCGCTACCCCTTCGCCCTGGTAGACCGCATTGTCGGCGGCGAGCCGGGCCAGTGGGCCCGTGGGATCAAATGCGTCACGGCAAACGAGCCCTTTTTCCAGGGCCATTTCCCCCAAAAGCACGTGATGCCCGGTGTGCTGCTGATCGAGGCCATGGCCCAGGTGGGGGGCGTGGCCATTCTGGCCCTGCCGGAAAACAGGGGAAAGCTGGCCTTTCTGGGCCGGGTGCGGGACGCCCGCTTTAAGCGGCAGGTCGTTCCGGGAGACGTGGTGGAGATGGAGTGTGTGCTGACCAAACAGCGGGGCCCCGTCGGCGTGGGAACCTGCCGGGCCACGGTCAATGGCCGGGAAGCCGCCACGGCGGAGCTGACCTTTACCATCGGCATGGCGTGACGGTTGCGGTTTCCCGCAAAATCTGGTATACTATAATAAAAGCAATCATGCGGAATCTGCGGGAAAGCGGGCGAGGGCAATGCTGAAACACGCGTTTTTCAATGTGTATACAAAATTCAAAATCCACTTTTACCAGGAGATCTTTCAGCGCTTCCAGACCCGGGAGGCCAATTTAACCACAGTGGAGACCTTTTGTGTGGAGACGATTCAGGCTCTGGGCAGTCCCACGGTAAATGAGTTTGCCAGCTTTATGCGGATCTCTCCGCCCAACGCCACGTATAAGCTCAACAGTCTGGTGAAAAAGGGCTATATCCGCAAGGTGCGCTCTGCCGAGGACCGGCGGGAATACCATCTGGAGGTCACACCCAAATACTTTGACTATTACAACATCTCCACCAGCTATCTGGTGGAAGTGATGGAGCGGGTAACCCGGCGCTTTACCGCCGAGGAGTGCGCCAGGCTGGAGGAGATGTTAAACATCGTCAGCCGGGAGCTGATGCCGGAGGTACAGATCCCGGACGTGAAGCTGTGACCTTACACAAACAGGCCAAAAGGGCGCACAGATTCAGAGAATTTTGCTGAAAAAATCAAATTCCTGTATTTCTCAAATTGATGTGGAAAAGCTGCTGAACATGGACCTGCCCGACGACGCGCTCCAGCCCCTGGTCAACGGCATCAAGGCAAAGCTGGCCGCCTCTGATCTGGGCGGCAAGCTGGAGGGGCTGAAAAAGCTCTTTTGATATGGGAGCAGCCCCAAAATGACGGGACATGCTCTTACATGATAACCTCAAAAACCGTGCGCCCCCAAAATCAGGGGCGCACGGTTCTTTACACCGCCGGGGTAAAGCGTGCTCGAAGCCGGTCAAACGCCACGGCGGCAAAAAAGGCGGCGGCCAGCACAGCCAGAAAATGGCCTAGGCTGTTTTCAATCAGCAGCCGCTCCAGCCCCGCCGCCCTGGCCACGCCCCGCACCAGCACGATCATCAGCGGGTGCAGCAGGTAGACCAGAGCGGAGAGCCGCCGGGCCGCCCGGTCCTCCCCCCGGTTTTTCCCCAGCAGGAATGAGAAGAGAAACACCATGCAAAGGGGCAGGGCGAGATACATGCTGTCGTGCCGCTGCCACCCAAGACCGCGGAGCCAAAATCCCTCGGCGGTCATCAGCGCCAGGCCTAACGCCGCTCCCGGCAGCGATCGGGCGGGGAGGCGTCCCTTTGCGGCAGCTCCCAGCAGCAAAAAGAGCGGCGCGAAAAAAAGGCCGTTGCGGCTGTAGGAAAACACACGGAAAAGCGAGCCGTAAAAGCCCTCCAGCACCGGAAACCCGGCCGCCAGACCATAGTAACTGTCTCCGCCAAGGCCAAAAAGATATAAGATCCCCGCCACGGTCAGGGCGGCGGGCAGTCCCAGGCGGGCAAGGGCGCGGGCAATCAAAACCCCCAAAATCAACGCCGGAAAATACCACAGGTGATATACCGTGCCGTCCGTCGCCAGCCGCCGCAGCCACTCCGCAGCCGTGAAGCCGCCGGTATACCAGTTCAGCGGCAGATAGAACGCTACGGCCAGTCCGTAGACCAGCAGCGTCTTTCTCAAAAACCTTCCGGTGGTCTTCCAGTCATTGCGGGCCAGAAAATAACCGCTGACCATGAAGAAAAAGGGCACGGCCACACGCCCCAGCACACGGGTGAGCCAAAAGTCCCCCGCCGGAGTATACGATGTCAGGGGGCTTGTGTGGATGCAGACCACCAGCACCGCCGCCAGCAGGCGGAAACGGTCCAGCGCGGCGTCCCGGCGCGCCTCCTCTCTCACGGCTCCACCCCCAGTTCCAGCAGGCGCTCCAGCAGGGTGGAAAAGTCCAATCCCACCGCCTGCATCATGCTGGGAAAGCGGCTGTGGGCAGTGAGACCGGGAATGGTGTTCACCTCGTTAAATACGATCTCCCCTGCCGGGGTGAGAAAAAAATCTACCCGGGCGAATACCCGGCAGTCCAGCGCCGCGTAAACAGCCCTTGCCGCCGCCTGTACCCGAACCGCCGTCTCCGCGGGGATACGGGCGGGGCAGTGGATGGCGGCGGTTTTCAGGGTGTATTTCTCGTCAAAACTGAACACCCCGCCGGACAGCTCGATCTCATCCACCGCCCCCACAGTCAGCTGCCCCCGCCCCGGATTTCCCAATACGGCACAGCCCACCTCAAAGCCGGGAACGGCTTCCTCCAGAATGACCCGGCTGTCATACCGAAAGGCCTCCTCCACGGCAGCGTCCAGCGCCTGGGGGCTCTCCACCCGGCTGATGCCAAAGGAGGAGCCCGCCCGCACGGGCTTGACAAAAAGGGGAAAGCCCAGCGCCTCTGCGGTCTCCGCTATTGCCGGCCCGGCGGCGGAGAAAACCGCGCTCTTTGGTGTGCGCACCCCTGTAAGTCCCGCCAGAGCGTGGGCTCGGTCCTTATCCATGCACAACGCGCTGCTCAGCACGCCGCAGCCCACTACCGGCACGCCCGCCAGCTCCAACGCGCCCTGAATGGTGCCATCCTCCCCATTTTTGCCGTGAAACACAGGAAAGGCCGCGTCAAAGGGCAGTGCCCGGCCGCTGCCGTCCAACAGCAGCAGAGTACCGCGGCCCCGGTCCAGCTGCAGCGCACAGGGAACGCAGCTCCCGTCCGTCTGCCAGTCTCCGGCGGCAAGGCGCGCGGCGCCGCCGGCGTAGTACAGCCATCGCCCCTCCCGGGTAATACCCACTGTGAGCAAGCCGTACTTTTCCACATTCCAGTGGGCCAGCACGCCGTGGGCTGACTGGAGAGACACCTCATATTCACTGGAACAGCCGCCAAACAGCACTAAAACGGTTTTTTTCACAAAAATCAGCTCCTCTTTGGTATGCCTGGATTATACCAGAGAGGAGCCCTTGGTATTTGTAGAAATTCATACGAAATTCTTGAGATTTTCTTACGACAGAGGGAGGCTCACCGTGAACGTGGTGATACCCCGGGCGCTTTTGGCCGAGATGGTTCCGCCGTGGAGCTCCACGATCTCCCTGGCTATGGCCAGG
>CATNDT010000074.1 GCA_950097035.1 uncultured Oscillibacter sp. | reverse complement strand
AACGGCACACCAAGACAGGAAATCAAGAAAAGGTTTCCTGTTTTTTGCGTCCATTTTTGGCATTTTCAGAAATCACCGCAGCTTTGACAAAATCCCCGCTTGCGGCACTAAAGGTAATTTGAGTTTAGAAGAAGCTGCTGCTCATTCTGGAATTGGTATCAACAAACTGCGTGACCTCACCAGTGCTAGAAACTGCCGGTTTGTTTTATGGGTAGGTAATAAAGGGTTAATCAAACCCCGATTGCCCGACCAGTTTATTGAGCAGGAGTTTTTGATTTGAAATTTTGCAATATAAAAATCAGTCTTGATATGATACAATGGACGTGTCATATCAAGGCTTTTTCCATCACGGAAAGGAGTTTGACAATGTCCGAGAAGTGAAAAGATAATAAAGGAAGAATCCTGCGGACAGGAGAGAGCCAGAGAATAGATTTGCGTGAGGTAAGGGCAAACTACAAAATTGAAGAAAAGTGCCAAAAAGCCCGATATATCAAAGTTTAAAGGCTTATGAAAGGATATATTCAAGATGATAAAAATATTATTTGTCTGCCACGGCAACATTTGCCGCAGCCCAATGGCCGAGTTCGTTATGAAAGACCTGGTGAAAAAAGCGGGGCTGGAAACGGAATTCCTCATCAAGTCTGCCGCTACCAGCACCGAGGAGATCGGCAATCCGGTCTATCCCCCAGCCCGCCGCAAACTGGCGGAACATGGGATCAGCTGCGCCGGAAAAACCTCCCGGCAGCTCACCGGCGCCGATTACGATCAATACGACCTCCTGATCGGAATGGACCGGGCCAATATCCGGAATATGAACCGGATCTGCAGCGGCGACCCGGAGGGAAAGCTCCACCTGCTGATGGAGTATACCGACCGCCCCGGCGATGTGGCCGATCCATGGTTTACCGGTGACTTTGAGACCACCTGGCGGGATGTGCTGGTCGGGTGTAAGGGATTGCTGCAGGCAGTAAAAGAGGCGTTCTTCTGATGTTTGGCAGGCGAAAAAGCATACGATACCGCACTATACTATAATTTGTAAATGATTTCGACGGAGTTGTGTCCGTCAGCGGTAACATGACTCTAAGACGGATGGATTGCTTTCACTTTTGGAAGATAAAACGCCTTTTTCTGCTCTTTTAGGTTCGCCAGGACTCTCCTCTCGGGAAGGTCGGACAATTATCACAACAAAAGTGTTAGATAATGTGGCGGCTTTCAGCAGTAACAGTCAGGTATTAGCTGTGAAACGGGATGGTTCTCTCTGGGTTTGGGGCAGTAATGCCCACGGTAAGCCTGGAAACGGCGGTACCGACGATCAAAAAGAGGCCGGAGAGGGAAAAGGCGAGGTTATTTACTCCCAAACCACTCCTATGAAACTCAGCTTAACGGCGGCGCTCCCTGGCAGCTCTCAATCTGTTTCCACCATAGGCAGCTTTACCGATGAAAAGTCAAGTGACCACTTCGCCGACGCGGTTCAGTGGGCCGTGGAGAAGAACATCACCAGCGGTACCAGCAAGACCCTGTTTTCCCCAGGCGCTACCTGCACCCATGGGCAAATTGTGACCTTCCTGTATCGGGTATTTGCAAAATAGAGCTGCATATCCAGTCAGCGCACAAGTAAAAAGTACCCACCTCGTCAAAATGGGGTGGGTACTTTTTCACGGTGAGCAAAAGCCTTAACTGAATAACATTGCGCGCTGCGCGTCTCTTTCTTGGCGCCTGCGTTTTGCCTGCGGGGGGAAGCCGCAAAGGTCCCCCATAATTTTAGGGATATCCATTCATTCCGCACCTGCGGCCTGTTCGACGGCCGGAGACCACCACCGCCCGTTCCGTGGCCGCAACCCCGCCATTTGGAGCGCCGCAGCCCAGCCGCCAAACCGCTGGGCGATATAGGCCCCGCCCAGGACCTCGCTTTGAAAGGGCGTGTGCTCCAGCTCCGCCGCGCACCGGGACACATAGTTCAGCAGCTGCTCATCGCTATCGCCGCCGTGCTGACTGCCCCACTCCATATCCCGGGCGATATACGGCCCCCCGATGATCTCCTCGGCGCAGGGGGTTACGCCAAAGGGCTCCGCCACCTGCCGGAGGTAGGCCAGCAGCTCTCCGGCGGTGTCGTTTTCGTGGTCTTTGCTGAACGCGGTCTGCTGCCGCTCCGGCTTCATTCAAACATTCCAACACGCAATTTTATGGCCCTTTTCCCGCTCCTCCAACAGGGGAGATTCGGCTTGGCAACGGGCTGTTTGCAGAACACATCGCTGATAATAGGAACACCCGCCGCCAGTTTCCTGCGCCGGTGACGGAAGCGGCTCCCTCACTGTCTCCGCTGTATCGTGAGCCGCAAGAAGGCGGCGGGTGTAAGGATGACAGAGCTTAAAAAAATCTTCAATCTGCTCAATCTGCTCCACGATCACCCCGCCATACATGACCACGAGCGCATCGGCCAAATAGTAGATGGCCTCCAGATCATGGGAGATCAGGATGCAGGTCAAGTCCAAAGTCGATTTCAAGTCGGCCAGCAGATTCAAAACCTGCGCCTGCACAGATACATCCAGGCTGCTCAGGGGCTCGTCCAGAAGGAGCAGCTTCGGTTTTGCCGCCAGTGCCCGCGCAATGCAGACACGCTGAAGCTGCCCGCCGCTGAATTGTTGGGGATATTTGTACATATCCTCCGGAGAGATCCCAACCATTTCCAGCAGTCGGGACACCTCCTTGCGGGAAGCGTCACCTCTCATGCGAAATAAGTTTTCCAGAGGTTCTGAGATGATATGAAATATATCCATATGAAGGTTGACAGAATCCAGACTGTTCTGAAACACCATTTGAATACCGCCTTGAACGCGACCGGGCGTTAATGGCGCACCTTTGTAGAGGACGCTGCCCGCAGTTGGCGGTTCCAGTCCGGCAAGAAGCCGGCACAGGGTGCTCTTTCCACAGCCGCTCTCCCCCACCAACCCCAGACATATTCCATATGGAAGAGAAAGCGACACATCCCGGACCGCCTCTGTGCGGCTGGTCCAGCCGCGGCGATAGGTTTTACTCAGTCCCTGCGCCTCCAATAAGAAATCCAAGCTACTCACCTCTCAGCAGACAGCGGCACCAATGCCCCGATTCCAGCTCCCGCAGAGGCTGCGGTACGGATATGCAGTCTTTCAACGCGGAAGAACAGCGCGGCGCAAACGGGCAGCCCGGTCCTGCAATTTCCCCCAGCCGGGGCGGATATCCCTCCATTACCTCCAGCCGTTGCCTGGAGAAAGCCAGCCGCGACCGGAGCAAGCCCCGGGTGTATGGGTGCAGTGGATGGGACAGCACATCATTTTTTGAGCCATACTCCACCACCTGACCGCCGTACATAACATAGATATCATCCGCCATCCCGGAGACGACCTTCAAATCGTGAGAGACCAGTAGAATTGCGATCCCCTCCCGGCACTGGAGCTGCCGCAGAATATAAAGGATCTCCGACTGCGTCGTACAGTCCAGCGCCGTGGTGGGTTCGTCGGCAATCAGAAGCTCAGGCCCCGAACCGATGGCCATGGCGATCAGAACACGCTGGAGCATTCCGCCGCTGAGCTGAAACGGGTAGCTCCGCAGAACTCCCTCCGGTTCCCTGATATGCATCCGCCTCAGCATGTCTGCGGCTTCCGCCAGGCAGGCGCCCCATTCACGCCGGCGCCGCCCCTCACAGAAGTGGGCCCCAACGGTCAAACGCATATCAAAGGCCGACACGGGATTTTGCAGGATCAGGGCCATTCTTCGTCCCCGAAAGGCGTCCATCGCGGTGTCATCCTGAATGGGCACCGGCTCTCCACACAAAAGGACCCGCCCCTCCACGCTCCACTTTTTCTGTTCCAACAGCCCCAGAATCGCCTGACAGGTAAGGGATTTGCCGCAGCCGCTCTCTCCGATGACGCCGGTGCAGCCACTCTTTTTCACCGTCAACGCCACATCGCGGATGGCCGGAATCATGGATCTGCCAGCCCTCATCCACACCGACAGCCCCTCTGTATACAGCACTTTTTCGTCCATCACGTGCGATTTTCCTCCAGCGCGTCCCGAAGACAGTCACCCAGCAAATTGACGGCGATCACCACCAGAAGCACACAAAGTCCGGGCCAAAACATCATACCGGGATGCTCCATATAATTGCGGCCGTCGTTGATCATCGCGCCCCACTCCGGCAGCGGCGCCAGAATGCCCAGGCCGAGGAACGAGTAACCGGAGATGGCCAGCAGCGTACTGCCAAAATCGATTGAGAGCACCGCCAGCATCTGCGGCAGAATAGCGGGCAGGATATGGCGGAACAGCAGTTTTGTCCACCGGCTGCCGGCCAGACGGCTGGCCATAATGGAGGTGCGTGTCAGCTCTGTCCGCGTCAGATTGCGGGCCACCCGCGCATACCAGATCCAGCGGGTAATCAGCATGGCCAAGCAGACGCTCTGAATCCCAATTTCCAGCACGCTGACAATGATGAGCACTAAAACGATGCTCGGAAAGGCCCGAAGCACATCGCTTGCCTTTGTAATTGCCTCATCGGCCCAGCCGCCGATCCAGCCGGATACCATCCCGATCCCCGTACCGATCATTGCCGAAAAAAACGTGACCAGAACGGCATAGCCCATGGTATTTCGCCCTCCCCAGAGCACCCGGGACAGAATATCCCGCCCAAGATAGTCCGTGCCCAGCGGGTGAACGGAAGAGGGTGGCGCAAATTTTAAGGAGATATCCATAAAGGCAGAATCAAAGGGGGACAAAAACGGCGCCAGCAGACAGGCCGCTGCCAGAGCGCCCAACAGCGTGAGATAGACGATTACGGTGGGGCGGCGAAAAAAACGCCCAAGCATTCCACTTTTCTGTCTCATCTGGATCCTCCCAATCTAAGGCGCGGGTTCAGCATGGCGCACACCAGGTCGGCGGCGAGATTTGCCAAAATGAAGATCACGGACATCAGCAGAACATATCCCTGAATCATGGGATAGTTTCTGGCGTTTACCGCCGAGATGCACATCCGCCCCAGTCCGGGCCATGCGAATACATTCTCCACAATGACGGCCCCGGACATAATGCTTCCCAAATGGAGTCCAAGGCTGGTGAGCACGGGGATCAGGGCGTTGGGGATCACATGGTGCAGGGTGACTGCCCGCCGGGAAAAGCCGCGGGCCCTGGCATAGCGGACAAATCCCTGGTTCTGAAGCTCCAGAATACTGTTGCGCAGGAGCTTGGTATAGGTGGCGATGTACGAACAGGCCAGCGTAAAGGAGGGAAGAATCAGGTGTTTCCAGCTGGTGGCGCCCTGGACCGGCAACAGATTCCATCGCAGAGAAAAGACCGCGACCAGAAGAAAGCCCAGCCAAAATTTGGGTATGGAGGCGCCCAGAAAGGTAAACGCGCGTATCATACCGTCCACCGGCCCGTTTGGCCGCCTGGCGGACAGAACGCCCAGGGCGGCGCTGAGAAAAAGAACCCAGCCCAGGGCGGCCAGGGCCAGCCGCCCGGTGTATCTCAGATCCTCTGCCAGCTCCTCCACAACGGGACGCTTTGTCTGATAGGAGTACCCAAGGTCCCCCCTCAGCACCTGCCGCAGCCATCTGCCGTACTGCACCGAAAGGGGCTGGTCCAGGCCCAATTCAGCCCGGACCGCCGCCAGCGCATCCTCTGTCAATGGGGCGTTGATGGAGTTCAGGTATGCTGTGGCAGCGTCCTCCGGAAGCTTTCGGACCAGGACAAAGGACAGGACAGACACCAAAAGCAGAAGCGGAAATAGCCATATGATCTGTTTTCCAATGTAACGGAGCACGATTTCCTCCTTAAAATGCGGCGTCCCGCCGGAACCGGCGCGGATACCGGCGCCGCGGTCAGCCGGCCCAGGCCATATGGCTGACGCCCATCCCGCTTCGGCTGGGGATCAGCTCCAGCCCGGTCAGCTCGCTGCGGTAGATGGCCAGGGTGCTGGTAACGGTGAGCGGCACGTACACAGCCTCGTCGTGGAAACTTCTTGTGATATAGTTGAAATTTTCCTGAAGCCTGTCCGTATCCGTCTGGCTCAGGCAGTCGACCATAACGGCATCCAGCTCCGCTTTATTGCTCATGCCCTTTTGAACGGTGTTGAACTTGTCGCCATCGCTGGCCATGGCGGCCAACGTGGCATAGGGTTCATAGGAGCCGCCCCAGGAGCTGTATATGAGCACGCCAAACTCTCCGTCCGCCCAGTTTTTACGGTAGACCTGACTGTCCTGGGGGACGATATTGAGCTGAATACCCACTTTTGCATATTGAGACTGGAGGATGAGCCCGATGTCACGGTCGTTTGTGACCGAGGCGTCATAGATCAGATCCAGTTCCAGCCTGCGGCCATCTCTGGACCTGACCGTGTCCCCGTTGGCATAGACCCAGCCCGCGTCCTCCAGAATCTGGTTGGCCCTCTCCTGATCGTAGGGATATGGCTCAATTCCAGTGTCGGCATAGGGCACCTCGTTGGAGAAATAGGCGGTGGCCGGTTCCTGAAGTCCTCCAAATATACCCCGGGAGATCTCAATGTTATCCGTGGCGTACTCCATCGCCAGGCGGACGTTCAGGTCTCCGGTAATGGGACCGGCGGTGTTGATGTTCAGGTTGGAAATGCTGGTGGAGGGCGCCATCTCGGTCTTGAAGCCGGCCGCGGACATCTCCCGGTACATGTCGGCGGTAATTTGCGTGGAATCCACCATCACATCGATCTCACCGGCCTTCAGGGCGTTGGCGGCGGTATTCACATCGGGGATCACAACAGCTCTCAAATACTGAAAGCTGGGCTTCTCCCCCCAGTATTCCTCGTTGCGCTCAAAAAGCGCATACTGGTCGGCCACATACTCCTTCAGCACCCACATGCCGGTACCGATGGGGGCGGTGATGCCGTTGTCATAGGGGTCTCCCCCGGCAGGGAATCCGGCCTCCCCAAGCATCGTCAGCGGACGCCGGAATGTGAAGTCGTTGAGCAGAGAGTTGCAGGGCTGGCTCAGATTGAGAACCAGGGTGAGGCTATCCGGCGTATCAATGTCTGTGATAGCAGTCAGGGACTGGAGGAAGGAATAGCCATCGGCGTGCCGCCGGACAGCTTCTATGTTGCGCTTTGCAACATCTGAGGTGAAATCGCTGCCGTCGCTGAATTTCACCCCTTCACGCAGGTGGAAGGTATAAGTACAGCCATCCGGCGAGATATCCCAGCTCTCGGCAAGAACGGGGACGATCTGGTCGTTCTCCAGGGCCACCAGGCTCTCATAGACCCAATCCTGGGCGTACATCTGACTTTTCATGGTGTGGGGGTTCAAATCGCCGATGTCCTTGTGGGCCCGGACCACCAGGGTATCCTTTTCCCCGTTCTGTGAAGAGCCGGCAGGCTCCTGCCAGGGTGTGGCCCCCGGGTCCGCCTGCGGCGACCCGGCGCCGCTGCAGGCAGCCAGCGCCAAACACAGCACGGCGGCCAGTAATCCGGCCATCAGTCTTTTCTTCTTCATAAAATTTCCTCCTGAAAGCATAGATTATGGAGCATCAGGCGCAGGCCCGTTTCCATTCAGACAGGCCTCCCGCTGCGGCAAAAAAGAGAAGGAGCGGAATTCCGCGCCTCCTCTTTACAAACGACCAGAAAACGACCTCCCTCCAGCAAGCGGAGGCCGCATCATTTGTTGATTCGCCTATCACAGGAAGCGAATAACTGACTACTAATCAAGCAGGTTTCCTGGCTGACGGTTCATCGCGCCCCCGCACCTTCTCATGCTTTCGCACAATGGTATACCGCGGGGGAACTGACCGCTTACAGTGACCGGATCGCTTGGGATTCTCACCCAATTCCCTTTTCATCGGCGCCCGCCGACACTCGATCAGGATTTAGTTTTTTAGATTCAAACAGCTTGGCTAATTATATTCGATGAACAGAATTTTGTCAACCGCCAATAGGGAGAAATAAAATTTTTGTGCAGGAAGTGAGGACGAAGCCGCCGCAAACCGGCCGGAAGTCCCGAAGGGTGCAGGTCATCGGCCATGAGCCGTAAGCGCCCGCCGCGTCAGGGCAGCGCGTACCGGCGGGTATATTCCCGGTACCGCTCCTGAAAATCCTCGCTGCCGTCCCGGATCTCCCGCAGGGATTGATGCAGATTCAGGTTGTCATGGGCGGCGTCCATCACGCACCCGGCGATGTTGGAGCAGTGGTCCGCCGTGCGCTCCAGGTCGGTCAGCAAGTCAAGCCACGCAAAGCCCGCGTCCATGGTGCAGCCGCCCTTTTGCAGGCGGAGAATGTGCCGGGTGCGCAGCCGTTCCTTCAGCCGGTCAACGACCTGCTCCAGGGGCTCCACTTTGGCGGCGGCCGCCAGATCGCCGCGGAGAAACGCGGTAAGAGACAGCCCCAAAATTTCATGGACCGCCGCGGAAATCACAGACAGCTCCGCCGCCGCCGCATCGGTGAGATGCAGATCTTTATTCCGCAGCTCCTCCGCAGACTCCACAAGGTTGACCGCATGATCCGCAATCCGCTCAAAGTCCCCGATCATTTTCAGCAGCTTTGCCGCCTCCCGGCTGTCGGATCCGCTGATTGGCCGTGCGCTCAGATTCACGAGATAGGTCCCCAGGATGTCCTCATAGTAATCGGTTTTCACCTCTTTTTCCCGAACTGCGGCGGCAGTTTCCGCCGAGTAACCGCGAAGCGTCTCCAGCGCTTCGTTCAGGGCCAGTACCGCGGTTTCCGCCATACCGGCGGCCACGGTCTGGCAGCGTTCCAGCGCGATGGAGGGCGTGGCAAGCAGCCGCTCATCCAATTCTGAAAACGTCTCAGGCTGCTCTGCATCCGGGATGAGAGCGGTGACGAGCCGCTCCAGGAAACCGGACAGCGGCAGCATCAGCACAGTACACAGGATATTGAACACCGAGTGGGCCGCGGCAATACCCGGAAGAGATGCCGGCTCATCCAGAAGGGCCGGCTGCCGCAGTGCTTTGAGCAGGCAAAACGCGGTCAGCCACACGGCCGTTCCAATGGCATTGAAGGAGAGGTGGACCATTGCGGCGCGCCTGGCGTTTTTGTTGGCTCCCACAGAGGAAATCATCGCCGTCACGCAGGTGCCGATGTTCTGCCCCATGATGATGGGAATCGCCGCCCCATAGGATACCTGCCCGGTAACTGCCAACGCCTGCAAAATCCCCACTGAGGCAGAGCTGGATTGAATAACCGCTGTTAAAACGGCGCCGGCCAGCACGCCCAAAGCCGGGTTTTTGAACAGGATAAACAGCTGCTGAAAAGCAGGCACCTCCCGCAGGCCGGATACGGCGCCGGACATGGACTCCATGCCGAACATCAGCGTCGCAAAGCCCAGCAGGATCATTCCGGTGTCCTTCTTCCCGGCATCCCTGACGAAGATATAGAGGATGATTCCGGCAAACGCCAGCACCGGCGTAAAGGAGGACGGCTTCAGGAGCTTGACAAACAGATTTCCGCTGTCAATTCCCGCAAGGCTTAAAATCCAGGCTGTGACAGTGGTTCCTATGTTTGCACCCATAATGACATTGACTGCCTGCTTCAGCGTCATAAGGCCGGAATTGACGAAGCCGACCACCATAACGGTGGTTGCGGAAGAGCTCTGAATTACGGCGGTAACACCCAGGCCTGTCAGCAGGCCTGCCAGCCTGCCGGTGGTCAGCTTTTCCAGAAGCGTGCGAAGCCGGCCTCCCGCCCTGCGCTCCAGGGCCTGTCCCATGATGCCCATGCCAAACAGGAAGAGGCTTAAACCGCCCAAAAGCGTAAGAACATTGAAAATATCCATGAGATGGACACCTCCTTTTCGCTTATTATGCCATTACGCTCTCACCCTGATGTAAAGCCGGTCATCATGTTTTTATAAAATCTGTGTAAAGCCGGCGTCCGGCAGCCTGAAAGGGCCGCGCCGGCCTATGCCCACTCCACGGACCTCCAGTCGCCGGAGGTCGTGCGGAATCTCTCTGAGAAATGCCGGGAAAAGGCGGAACAGTGGACAGTGAATACTTCCAGGAGGTACATATTATCAATCACCGTATATAGCAGCTATATCATAAATCCTGCGTTTCATTTCTTTGCGAATATGTGGCGGCCCAACACACTCACATTTATCTCCAAAGCCGAGAAGAATATTATAATAATACTCGTTTTCAATAAACGGAAAATTCACAAAATAGTGTTCGTCACCGTCTGGTGTAAAGTGGTCGCAGGTACAATATTCAAGCACTCTATCCAGTATAGATCTATGGATACGAATTTTGACCTCCGTCTGCATCGCCGCCAAAATCTCCTCAAAGTTCAAAACTGGCTTTTTGTAATCTCGCGGAATAAAAGTTTCCCGCCCCATTTGCAGGTCTGACATGCGGGACAGCCGAAACAGGCGATAGTCGTTTCTGGTGTAGCAATACCCATAAAAATACCAGTGGCTGCCTTTCAACACAAGCCGATACGGTTCAACTGTCCGTGCAGTTTTATTTCCATGGTGAGCCGTATATCCAAAGAAGAGCAGCTTGCAGTCCTGTAAAGCCGCTTTAATCGTTTCCAAATATGGCTGTGTGTTTTGATTGCCCATCCACGGACTTAAATCTATATAGATTTGATCTGTCTTTACTGCAATGTCTTTCGCTTTTTCAGCAGGGATAAAACTTTTAACTTTTGCAAGGGCGTTTACCAGCTCATCGCCTCGCACTATATTGGAAAGACTGGAAAGCCCTATCAAAATTGCAGAAAGATCAGCCGTCGAAAAAACTTTTTTATCAATTTTATATTCCGGCATGATCTCAAAGCCGCCGCCAACTCCTGAATGGGAACGAATCGGAATGCCAGCTACATTGATCGCGTCTATGTCGCGGTAGATCGTGCGGGTCGAAACTTCAAACATATCGGCTAACTCCTGTGCTCCTATACGCTTTTTATCAAGAAGTACCATGATAATGCTGACAAGTCTGTCAATTTTCATCCGGCGGCCGCCTTTCAAGAAGAGTTCATGTCATTATAGATTGCTGCCACAATGCTGTCAACGATTGAATGATACAATAGCGGTGCAAGTAAACCAGGACGAGAGAAAGTGGAGGAAATTATGTTCACAGTCTATGTTTATGTCCTTGAAACCTTGGCCGATTGGGAGTTGGGCTATATTACAGCGGAGTTGTGTTCCAGACGATTTTTCAGGAAAGACGCACCGGAAGTATCGCTAAAAACAGTCGCTGTTTCAAAAGATCCAATCAAAACAATGGGCGGTCTGACTGTCGTTCCCGATTGCACCATCGACGATGTTGTAGTGAGTGAAAAGAATGTACTGCTGTTGCCCGGAGCGAACTCATGGGACAAGCCGAAGCACCGTGCCATCATTGAAAAAGCCGGCGAGCTCCTTTCTGTGGGTGGTATGGTATGCGCTATCTGTGGGGCCACCGTCGCACTGGCAAACGCCGGTCTGCTGGATCAGCGTCCGCACACCAGTAATGGCGCCGGATACCTTGAAATGGTCTCTTCCGCTTATAAAGGGCAGAAATCCTTTATTGACGCACCATCTGTCGCAGACCACAATCTGATTACCGCAAGCTCTACCGGGGCTTTGTTGTGGGCAAAACAGATTATTGAGCAGTTAGATGTTTTTCAGCGCAACACACTGGAAGCGTGGTATGCGTATTTCAGCACCGGTGAGGTCCGGCATTTCTTTACACTCATGCAAACTCCGGCAGAGAACAGTCCCCCGAAAAAATAGCACTGCACCCTGCGTGACAGCACAATTTTACAGGGCAGCAAAAGTCGGAGCAGGACGCCAATGTAAAAATTTACTGTCATTTCATACCCGTTCCATATTCCGGTGCTATACTACCGTGAAAAAGGGGGGCTGCCAATGGCAACGCTGCTAATCGTCGAGGACGACCGCAAGACCAGCGAGGCAATCTGTGAATACCTGAGGCCCATAGGCCACAAGGTCATCCCGGCCTATGATGGCGGAGAGGCGTTACAGCTTTTTCGTAAGAGCAATATTGATCTTATTGTGCTGGACATCATGCTGCCCCACATCAGCGGCCTGTCCATTCTGCATGAGATACGGCGGACAGGCACAACACCCGTTCTGATGCTCACGGCTATTGAGGACGAATATACCCAGGTCAGAAGTTTTGACGAGCAGGCGGACGATTATATGACAAAGCCTTTTTCTATGGTGCTGCTGGGAAAGCGGATTACCGCCCTCCTGCGCCGGAGCGGCCAAGCACCGCTGCCCCAAACCGTAACCCTTGGTGATGTGAGCGTTGATTTCTCCGGCTACACCGCCAGCGACAGCAACGGAAAAATCGACATCATGCCCAAGGAGATTGATTTGCTCCGGCTGCTGGTGGAGCATAGGGGGCTGGTGTTGACCCGCTCTCAGATTTTGGACGAGCTGTGGGGCGCTGACTACCCGATCATTGACCGTACTGTGGACACCTACATCAAAAATCTGCGGAAGAAACTGCGGCTTGACCGTATCGTGACGGTCAAGGGCATCGGCTACAAATATGAGGTGCAGCCGTGAAACGCTTAAAACTGTTTCCGAAAATATTCCTCTATACCCTCAAGCTGAATTTGACCGCTGAATCACCAAAGCCGGTGGATGTGTCTGAACTGCTGGCAAAACTGTGCGAACCCTATCAACTGATTACGGCGGCACATCAAATCGCATTTTCTCTTGATTTACCGGAGCAGTTTCCCGCTATACTGCCAACCAGCCAATTCAGCAAAGCAGTTTCTAATGTTCTTGCCAATGCCGTTGCTTATACGGAAGCCGGAAAAACTGTTTCTGTCTATATGGATAGTGACAGCCTTGTGATTGAAAATGAGTGTGACCCGATCCCCGACTGTGAAATCCGCCGCCTGTTTGAACCGTTTTACCGTCCAGACTTTTCCCGAAGCCGAAAGAGCGGGGGGAACGGTTTGGGGCTTTACATCGTGGATACGCTTTTGCGTTCTATGGATATTTCCTATTCTTTTGAGTCTATGAAAATATTTAAAGGGATGTGGTTTACAATTCATATAAAAGCTGCTGCTTGAATTTTATTCCCTACGGCGCTAAAATATTTGCAGGAAGAGACCGGGTGCATGATCTATGCGCCGGGGATCGACTGTGCTTTTACCCGTCACCCCGTCCTGGAGCCGTCCTTTTTGTATGGGGGCTACCCCTGCAGGGAGCTGCGGCACAAATTCCTCATGGCCCAGGAGAGCGACGCCCGGGAGCTGACCAGGGAAACCCTGCCGGAGGGCTTTGCAATTATCCCCCTGCCGGGGCATTTCTTTGATATGGTAGGCTTTCGGACACCCGATGATGTGGTCTGTCTGGCGGATTGCCTGTCAAGCCGGGAAACGCTGGACAAGTATCAGATCGGCTTCATCTATGATGTTGCCGCCTATCTGAAAACGTTGGAAATGGTCAAATCCCTGCGGGCAAAAATGTTTATCCCGGCCCACGCTGCGGCCTCTGAGAATGTGGCAGACCTCGTTCAGTACAACATCGACAAGGTATTGGAAATTGCGGACAAGATCACTGGCATCTGCCAGGAGCCGCTTTGCTTTGAAGTGATTCTGCAAAAACTGTTTGCGGACTATGGGCTGACAATAAACTTTGAACAGTATGTTTTGGTGGGCAGCACCGTCCGCTCTTATCTGGCGTGGCTGAAGGACAGCGGCAAGGTGAATGCCCTATTTGAAAACAATATGTTGCTTTGGCAGCGCGTATAGGAGAACAATGTGGCTGTTGTGTAATATTCTGGTTCGTTCTTTTTATAATTCATACTCCGGCATCGTAAATAGCAATATACAATATAAGTTGGATAATTAAATCTACTCTTGCTTTGTGAGATTTCTGTGACATTTCTATGCTATCCTAATGGAGAAGGGGTAGATGCTATGAAACTCTTGGTAGTTGAGGATGATCGCCTTTTGAACAATACGCTTTGCTACAATCTTTCAGCGGCGGGTTACACTGTGGACGCTGCCATGACAAAATCAGCAGCGGTCGATTTCTGCGAAGCACAGGACTATGACCTGATTGTGCTGGATGTCAATTTGCCTGACGGAAATGGGTTCGATTTCTGCCGGGAAATCAAAGAGCGCCGTCCAGATACCGCTGTGATTTTCCTGACGGCAAACGATATGGAAAGCGATATGCTGAAAGGGTTTGAGTTGGGAGCAGACGATTATGTGACAAAG
>CATNDT010000073.1 GCA_950097035.1 uncultured Oscillibacter sp. | reverse complement strand
GAAATCAGCGAACCTGTAATTACGCAAACTACCTATGGACGCAGAAAGACGGCGTGACACTCGGTCACGCCGCCCTCTGCGGCAAATAGTTACTTGTCACTATTAAGCCTTGCGATTACAGGGTTTTTGCTGGCGCGGAAGGAGGGATTTGAACCCTCGCGCCGGTTTTATCCAGCCTACTCCCTTAGCAGGGGAGCCCCTTCGGCCACTTGGGTACTTCCGCAGATCCATATGCAGTTAAAAAATGGCGGAGAGAGTGGGATTCGAACCCACGGAGACTTGCGCCTCGCCGGTTTTCAAGACCGGTTCCTTCAACCGCTCGGACATCTCTCCGTAGCTCTATAGACCGATGACCTCTCAAACACCTGAAATATGATACCATAGGCCCGTCCGGTTTGTCAACAGCTTTATTTGCATCCACCCAAAATTTCCTGAAGGCGACTCCGCTCCCGCCGGGACTACAGAATATCGGAAGCTCAATCTCCGGGCCTCCCGAAAGAAAAAACAGTTGTTAGAATGCCCATTCCGTGATACACTAAATTACATACTTTGCATACCTCTGCCGGAAGCTGTTTCCGGCGTGGAAGGAGTACGACTATGGAAAAAATTCAACCAGAAACCTGGAAACAGGACCTGCCTGCCTTTCGCGAGAAGACCGCCGCGTTTTACGCCGGGGAAATGGACAAGGCCTCATACAAGGGCTTTTCCGGCTTTTACGGCAGCTATGCCCAAAAGGGCGGCAAGGCCAGTATGCTGCGCCTGCGGATGCCCGGCGGCCGGGTGACCCGGGAAAAACTGGCTTTTACCGCGTCCGCCATTCGGGAATACCACATACCCCGGGTGCACTTCACCACCTGCCAGACCATTCAGCTCCACGATCTGGACGGTGAGACGGTGTGCGCCGTGATGGAAAAGGCGCTGGACGCCGGAATTGTCACCATGGGCGGCGGCGGAGATTATCCCCGCAACGTGATGTGCTCTCCCCTCTCCGGCGTGGAGCAGGACGAATACTTTGATGTTCTGCCCTGGGCGGAGGCCGCCGGGGAGTATCTGATGCGCTTTATCAAGGCGGAGAAGATGCCCCGCAAGCTGAAGGTGGGCTTTTCCAACTCCCCCAAAAACGCCACCCACGCCACTTACCGCGACCTGGGCTTTGCCGCCCGGCCCGACGGGACCTTTGACGTATACAGCGCCGGGGGGCTGGGCAACAATCCCCGTTTCGGCGTGAAGGTGGCGGAGGCTGTGGAGCCCGCCAAGATCCTCTACTATATCAAGGCCATGTGGCTGACCTTCCGGGCCTACGGCAACTACGAAAACCGGGGCAAGGCCCGCACCCGCTATATGCAGGAATCCCTGGGCGGGGCGGAGCAGTACGCCGCGGCCTATCGGGAAAAGCTCGCAGAGGTCCTCTCCTGCGGCGAAGAGCTGGATTTGGTCCTGCAGCCCGCCGCTGTGGAAAAGACGGGCGACGGCTCCACCGTCTCCGGCGCCCGCATCCTGGAGCAAAAACAGCCCGGTCTCTACACTGTGGTTTGGCATCCCCTGGGAGGCCAGCCCAAAACCGAAACCCTGTGCGCCCTCAGCGACACCCTGGCGGACATGCCCGGCACAGAGGTGCGTCTGGCCCCGGACGAGACCGCTTATATCATAAACCTCACGGGCAGCGAGACCCAAACCGTTCTGGATGTAACGGCAGACAGCGCAAAGAACCTCTTTGAAACCTCTGTCAGCTGCATCGGCGGCGCCACCTGTCAGGTGGGCATACGGGACTCCCAGGGACTGCTGGCCGCCTGCGCCGCCGCCGTGCGGGAGGCGGGCCTTCCTGACGGCGCGCTGCCCCAAATTCACATCTCCGGCTGCCCCTCCTCCTGCGGCACCCACCAGACCGGTTCCATGGGCTTCCGGGGGGCGTCCAGGCTGGTGGACGGCAAGCCCCAGTCCGCCTTCACCCTGTTTGTGGGCGGAAATAACCGCCAGGGTTGTGAGACCATGGGCCGGGAATTGGGTGTGATGCTGGAAGCGCACATCCCAGCCTTTTTGGTGGAGGTGGGCCGCGCCGCAGCCGCCCAAGGCTTTGCGGCCTGGAACCGGGCGGACCCTGCCGCGCTGGATGCCATTGCCGCCAAGTATCTGTAAGCCTCTTAATATTCTCCCACAATAAAAATGAAGGCGGGTGTTGTTTGATTGGAGCTTTATGAGCGCGTGCGGGAGGAGATCTGCGCTGTCTGCCACCTTCTCTATGACCGGGGATACGTTGTCAGCAACGACGGCAACGTATCCGTCCGGGTGGCGCCGGACCGGATCCTCATCACCCCCTCCGGCGTGGGGAAGGGGCGGATAACGCCGGATATGCCGGTTCTCTGCGACCTGGAGGGAAATCCCCTGGCAGGGGACCGCCACCCCTCCTCCGAGAGCAAAATGCATCTGATGATCTATCGGGAGCGGGCGGACGTGCACGCCGTGGTCCACGCCCACCCGCCCCTCTCCACCGCCTGCGCCGTCTGCCGCCGGGCGCTGAAGGAGCGGTATCTGTCGGAAACGGTCATTGGCCTGGGGGAGATCCCCGTCACCGGGTTCGCCATGCCCTCCACCGACGAGGTGCCCAACAGTGTGCGCCCCTTCGTCCACACTCACAACGCGGTGCTGCTGGCCAACCACGGCTCTCTTGCCTGGGGACCCGACCTGTGGTCCGCCTTTGACCGGCTGGAGACGGTGGAGCAAACCGCCAAGGTGTATTACTATGTGGACCGCATGGGCGGCGGGGGGGAGATCACCCGGGAACAGGCGGAGACCCTGCGCTCTATGACCGGTTACTACGAAAAGCTTGCCAAAATGCGGAACTGACGGCTGCAAAAAACAAAGATTGGAGTGACCCCTTATGGACAGCGACCTCAAGCAGGTGACCCACATTGACAACGTGCGCCTGGGCGGCGATGAAAAGAGCGTGGTCATCCTCGATCAAACCCAGCTTCCCAACCGCACCGTGTACCTGACGCTCCGCACGGCGGAGGAGATGTACGATGCCATTCGGCTCCTTCAGGTGCGGGGCGCCCCGGCCATCGGCATCTGCGCCGCCTACAGCATCTATGCCCTCTCCCGCCAGTGGCCGCTCACGGACTATACCGCCTTCGCGGAGACGTTCCACGCACAGAAGGAATACCTGAACAGCTCCCGTCCCACCGCGGTGAACCTCAGCTGGGCCCTGAACCGCATGGAATCCGTGGTGGCCGCCAACGCCAAAGCGCCTGTGGAGGCGGTACTGAACCTGCTGGGGGCAGAGTGCCGGGCCATCCATGAGGAGGACATCGCCATGTGCCGCTCCATTTCCGAGCACGGCCTCGGTCTCATCAAGGACGGCGACGGCGTGCTCACCCACTGCAACGCCGGCCCCCTGGCCACCTCCCGGTACGGCACCGCCCTGGGCCCGCTGTTTTTGGGCAGAGAGCGGGGCATGCGTTTCCGCGTCTTCTCAGATGAGACCCGCCCCCTTCTCCAGGGCGCACGCCTGACCGCTTACGAGCTGCAAAAAGCAGGCATCGACGTGACGCTGATCTGCGACAACATGGCCTCTATCGTTATGAAAAACGGTTGGGTGCAGGCCTGCTTTGTGGGCTGCGACCGGGTGGCCGCCAACGGCGACGCCGCCAACAAGATCGGCACCAGCGGCGTGGCCATTCTGGCAAAGCACTACGGCATCCCCTTTTATGTGCTGGGCCCCACCTCCACCATTGACCTGAACTGCCCCAACGGGAACCATATCCCCATTGAGCTCCGGGACCCAGACGAGATCCGGGAGAAGTGGTACGCAGAGCCCATGGCCCTGCCTGAGGTTAAATGCTACAATCCCGCCTTTGACGTGACGGACCACACGCTCATTGACGGCATCGTTACGGAAAAGGGTATCTGCCGCCCGCCGTATACCGAGAGCCTGGCCGCCCTGTTTGCCACCAGACCGTGAGGGCAGCAGGCCTCTGCTACATATCCCCGGCCTATTATCTGAAAGAGAGGACAGCTTACTATGACAAAAAGCTCTATTTCCGCCAGCATCAGCGTCACCGACGCCGAAATCGCCAAGGTCGTTTTAATGCCCGGCGACCCCCTGCGGGCCAAGTACGTGGCAGAACATTACCTGGAAAATCCCATCTGCTTCAACACCGTCCGCAATATGCTGGGCTACACCGGCGCCTACAGGGGCAAGCAAATCTCCGTGATGGGCAGCGGCATGGGCATTCCCTCCATGTGCCTCTACGCCACCGAGCTTTTTAACCAGTTCGGCGTGGACGCCATTATCCGCATCGGCTCTGCCGGCGGTCTGAGCGAGCAGGCGCACGTCCGGGATGTGCTCATCGCCATGGCCGCCTCCACCAACTCCAACTACGGCGCGGCCTTTGACTTCCCCGGGCAGTTCACCCCCGTGGCGGATTACGGCATGCTGGCAGACGCCGTGGCGGCTGCCAAGGCGCTTGGCGTCCGCACCCAGGTGGGCAGCGTCTTCTCCACCGACCACTTTTACCACCCCTCTCCTGAGGTGAACAGACAGGCCCGGGACCTGGGGATGCTGGCGGTGGAAATGGAAGTGGCCGGTCTGTATTGGACCGCCACCGCCTGCCACAAAAAGGCGCTGGGTATTCTCACCATCTCAGACCATATCTTCACCGGAGAGTCTCTCTCCGCCCAGGAACGGCAGGATTCCTTCCACGAGATGATGGAGGTGGCCCTGGAAACCGCCTGGAAGAGCATTGACTAAACCGATAGCCGCACAGCCCGGGGAGCCGCCTGCACAGCGCAGGCGGCTCCTTTTTCCAGTCTTAAAACTCCATATAGTGTTTTGGCAGGCCGTTCAAAATATCGCTGGTCAGGCTGTAGGAGGCGATGGGATAGCGCAGGCCGTTGCGAAACATGGCCTCTACCCCCGTCAGCGCACGGACCAGCCCCTGCGGTGTAAATGTCAGCCGCAGGTCGTTTTCGCCGACGCCTGCGAACTTTTTGTCGGCGTAGCAGGGCAGGGCAACGCCGGGCTTTCCGGTGAGAAAGGTCTTGCACCAGGAATCGGAGCAGGTGGACTCCCCCACAAAGGTGAATTCCAGCTTCTCATACTCCTCAAACTGATATCCCGCCAGCAGGATAAACGCCTGCGCCGGGGACATATACAGCACGCAGACATCCGGGGCAATGCGGCCGGCGGTAAGCGGAGACGCCACCAGCGCCATATACTCCGGGGGCACACACTCCAGCGCCCGGTTGTGGGCCCTGGACGCCTCGATATTGTTGAACCACACGTTGTTGAACATCTCGCCGGAGTACCACTTTTCGTCCCGCCGGAACATGCCGTTGATGCCCCGGCAGTAGTTGGCGTGGATATTTTCTATTCTGCAGGCGCTGGTCCAGCTAAACTGGGCGGCGTGGCTGACAACGGTGCAGGGCGGCAGGTGCTTTTCATGAATCCGCACTTTCGGAATGGCGCGCAGCTCCTCCTCCGTGGTGATCCACTTCATACCCACGGGAGGCGTTTGCAGCCGCAGCATTTTTGTCAGGCGGGCGACAACATCGCCCCAGTCACAGGTTGTCATACTTCCGCCTCCTTCTCCTTAGTAATTGACCTGATCTTTGCCTTTCAGATGCAAAATCCGGCGGGCCTCGTCGGGTGTGGCGATGTCGCGGCCAAGGGTCTTCGCAATGGAGACCGCGGCCCGAACCTGCTGCGCGTTGGACTCCGCCAGCCGGTGCGGCAGGATATAGAGGTTGTCCTCCAGCCCCACGCGCACATTGCCGCCCATGGCCAGCGCCGCCGCGGCCATGGGCATCTGGTGTTTGCCCGCAGCGGCCACGGACCAGGTAAAATCATCTCCCAGCAGCCGTTCTGCCGTCGCTCTCAAAAACACAAGGTTGTCCACCGTGGCGGGAATGCCGCCCTGAATCCCCAGCACAAACTGAATGTAGACGGGGCATGTCAATATCCCCTTTTGGCGGAAGTAGGCAATGTTGTTGATCATACCCGCGTCATACACCTCAAACTCGGGGATCGTGTTGTTGTCCTGCATGGTCCTGATATAGGTCTCTATACCGCAGTAAGTATTGGCGAACACGTTGTCGTATGTACCGCCCAGGTACTGATATTCCCACTCCGGGTCCTCCGGCTTTAAATGGGAGACCAGGTCCGCAAGGACAAAGTTCATGGAACCGGCGTTGCAGGAGGCCAGCTCCGGCTTCAGCGCCGGCACTGCGGAAAGCCGCTCTTTCACTGTCATCATCTGGCTGCCTCCGGTAGTGATGCATACAATGGCGTCACAGCGCTCCTTGATCCCACCGGCAACCTCCCGAAGCAGGCCAACGTCAGCGGTAGGCTCCCCGGTCACACGGTCGCGGCCATGGATATGAACCGAGGCGGCGCCGGCGGCACAGGCATCTACAGCCTGGCGGATGATCTCCTCCGGCGTGATGGGGAGATAGGGGCTCATGCTGGCCATATGGGCCGTGCCCACGATTGCCGCTGTTATAATTGCTTTCTTACTCATTTTCAGCATAACTCCTTTAAAATTGGGCCGCTACATCGCGGCGCAGCGGCCCAATAAGGTTCTTATCCCA
The DNA here is from genome assembly GCA_950097035.1 of uncultured Oscillibacter sp. Lineage (GTDB taxonomy): Bacteria > Bacillota > Clostridia > Oscillospirales > Oscillospiraceae > Oscillibacter. The sequence continues at coordinate 7,908 of CATNDT010000073.1, read as the reverse complement.
ACTTTTTACGCCTGTGCTCCCGCACACCCCTTATTGCGGTAAACACTATGAAAAAAACCGTGAGTGCAAGAAACGCACCGGAAATCGGACGGGTCAGGAAAGGCAGAAAGCTCCCCTTGCTCAATTGCAGCCCGCGCCGGAGGTAGGTCTCGGTAATGGGCCCTAAAATAAATCCCAGAATGATCGGAGCAAGCGGATAATCAAACTTGCTCATCAAAAAACCCACCAATCCAAAAATCACCAGCACCCAGGCGTCAAACAGGCGGTTGTTCACGCCAAAGGAGCCAATAACACACAGCACAATAACGATGGGCAGCAGGATGTTTTTGGGCAGTTCCAAAACCTTAATAAATACACGCATTCCAAAGAGCTGTATCACAAATGTGAGAATGCTGGCCACTACCATGGCGGCAAAAATCGTATAAATCAGGCTGTAATTCTGGCTGAAAAACAGCGGTCCCGGCTGAAGCCCATGAATCGTAAACGTGCCCAGAAGAATCGCCGTTACGGCATCCCCGGGAATCCCCAGCGTAAGCAGGGGGATCATGGCGCCGCCAACGGTAGCATTATTGGATGTCTCAGACGCCACAATGCCATCAATAATTCCCATCCCAAACTTCTCCGGGTATTTTGACTGTTTTCTTGCAATGCCATAGGCCATGATATTTGATGTGGCGCCGCCGATTCCAGGGAGTATACCGATCCACGTTCCAATCAGCGCAGACCGAAACATATTGGGAATCTGCGAGACAAATTCATGCAAACTGAATCCCAGTCCCTTAATATGCGTATCCACTTTCATGACCTCCACCTTGCCGGAAGGCTTTGCCTCGGACAGGAGCTCCTTCAACGCATAGAGTCCTACCAGAGCCGGAACGCTGGCAAACCCCGCCTCCAGCCCACTGACGCCAAAGGTAAACCGGGCATAGCCGTCAATGGGGGCCGCGCCCACACAGCCAAGCAGCATGCCGACAGCGCAACTGACCAGCCCCTTTGTAATAGACTTTCCCGCCAGGCCGGACACCAGGGAAAGCGCAAAGCAGGAAACCGCCATATACTCATATACGCCGAATTTCAAAGCGACTTTCGCCAGGAGCGGCGCAACAAAAATCAAAATCGCAATCCCAAAGAGATTTCCAAAAAGGGAATAGAAAGTGCCCGCTCCCAGAGCTTTCCCCGCCTGTCCGTTGCGTGCCATCGGCGCGCCGTCAAACGTGGTGGCAACCGAAGAGGGCGTTCCGGGAATGTTGATCAAAATCGCGGAAACCAGACCGCCGGAAATTCCGCCGATATACAGCGCAATCAGCAGCGCAAAGGCCGTTGTGGTATCCATACCGAATGTAAGCGGCAGACAAAGCGCAATCGCCATGGTTCCGGTCAATCCCGGGACCGCCCCGAAGACCAGCCCCATAGCCACACCGATCACCATGTAAAGGAGAATCACCGGCGTTATTAGAGAGGCCAGACTGGATAGAAATAGCTGCATGAAACGCCCTCCTTAAAACGGCATGATACCTTTTGGCAGCATGAGGTGGAACACATTCCTGAAAAACACATAGCTGATAACCGACACCGCCACTGAAATCACTGCAAACAACAGCCATTTTCGCTTCCAGGATTCTGTTAACAGACACATTTGTCCGAAAAGATACAGCACAGAGGCGGGGATAAATCCCAACAAATCGATCAAAACCAGGTATAAAATAATGATCCCCACAGAGAGCACGGACTTTACCGCAACGCTCCAATTCCCATTTGAATCCCTCTCCGCCTCTCCCGCTTCACCAAGCGCTTTTTTGCGTGCTGCGTTTCCGGAAATCAATCCGGATACCATGTTGACCCCACACAGAACGATCCCAAAAAGGCAGATCAATGTCGGAAAGAACCTGGCCGTAACCCCCGAAGCGGAGAGCATCACGTGAATATCCCTGCCGGCATAGAGAAAATACCCGAACACCAGCAAAAGCACTGCCGCGGAAGCGGCGTCCCGATACCAGTGCAAAATCTTTCTGAATTGTCTCAAGATCTCCTCACACCTCCCATCTATTTGATTCAGAAAATGATAATTTGGAGTTATCCCATCATCATGGCGGCATATTTCCGAGCGGCCTCATACTGCTCATCGTGCAGCGCAAGGGCTTCCTCTCCCTCACAAAAGGCCGGTGTAACGGCATACTGCTCACAGACCGCAGCGTATGCTTCGGAATTCACAGCATGCTCAACTGCCGCGGACCATTTTTCAACGATTGCGGGGTCCGTCCCTTCAGGCATGTAAAAGCCAAAGATCTTTGTAACATCGCAGGGCTGTCCAAATTCGCTCATCGCAGGCCAGTCGGGGGTAATATCACACCGCTCATTGGCCACAACACAGAGCACATCGCAGTCTCCGGAATCCACATAGGTGCGGGCGTAATTGCTGGTTGTAATCACAAAATCAATGTCTCCGGCCAGCAGCGCGGCAATTGTCTCAGACCCGCCGCCGATATCGGCAATGTTAAACTCCACATCAAAAGCATCCGCCACGGCCAGGGCCTGCATGTGGGAATACCCGCCCAGAGATGTTCCGTAATTGATGCCGCCCGGATTTGCTTTGGCGGCGGCAATAAAGTCGTTCATATCCTCATAGGCGCCCTTGCGGACCATCAGACAGTCGGAGACCTCCTCCACCGCCACGCCGGCAATTTCAAAATCCGTATAGTCAAAATCCGCTATGCCGGTGGCACTGGCGACAAAGAACGAGCTCTGATGCCACAAAGCCGTATACCCATCCGGCGCAGAGTCCTTGACCTGCCGCGCGGCCACCGTGCCTGAGGAGCCGGTGACATTGGTGCAGACCACGGCAACGCCCAGCTCTTTGGACATCTCATCACACAGCTGCCGGCACAAAATATCCGTGTCGCCGCCTGCGGCAAAGGATACAATCACATTGACCGGCTGCGTGGGCCACGCAACGCTCTGGTCTGTCTCCGCTCCGCTCCCCGCCGTGTTTTCCGGTGCGTTTGAGACATTGGGTCCGTCGGTTTTTGTGGCGCAGGCGCTCAACAAAAAGACCACCAGCATAACGGCAAGGCAGAGACGCATCATTCTCGACAGTTTTTTCATTTTATATCCTCCTAATATTTTTCTAAAAAATTTTTATTTTATGACACCTTTACAGAGGCTTTCACGGCGTTTACACCGGCCATCACATCTTCCAGCTTTTCTGCGATAAAGTTCATCTCTGAGCTGAATCCAATATACTGAAAACCCATATCCACATATTTCTGTGCATCCTGAATGTTTCCAGCATAAATTCCCGCGATCTTGCCCTTTGCACGCACGGTCTCCACCACATGCCTGACCAGTGCCTGCACGGAGGGATGCCCGGTCTGTCCGGTAACACCGCAGGATTGGCTCAAATCTCCCGTACCAACAAAAAAAACATCTGCCTGGGGAATATCGCAAAGTGCATCAATTTGATTGGCCAGCTCGGTGTTTTCCACCATAATCACGGAGAGAAGATCCTGATTGACATAGTCAACATAGTCTTTGCTGTTTGTATAGCTTCCTCCCAGACAATAACCTGATCCCCGCGTCGTCAGCCCCAGACCCCGCGTTCCAAACGGCGCATACCGCATATTTTCCGCGGCCCGTCTCGCCTCTTCCAGCGACTTGGCGTTCGGAACCTGAATGCCCTGGGCCCCCATATCTCCCGCGTGGAGAATATGCTCGGCCGATGAATTGGGAACCCGTATTACCGCGTTCATTCCCACGCCATTTGCCGTGCGGCACATGTCCTGCATGTCCCGATAGCTGTAATCGGCGTGCTCACCGTCGATAATGATAAAGTCCATCCCCACCATGCCCAGCATCTCCACGATCGGCGCACAATTGAATTTGTAGAATGTACCAAAGAGGACCTCCCCCTCCCGCAAACGCTGCTTCATACTTTTTTGACCGGGAATCCGCAACACGACCATCTCCTTATTTGTTTTTCCTTAATGATATATCATATATCATATTTCAAAGTGTAACAAATTTGGCATGTCATGTCAACAGTTTTTATGAAAATCTAAGATGGAAAAATATCTCTCACCGTCAATTATCCATTTTTATAAGAGAAAAACTCCTCTGCCAATCACGCAGAGGAGTAAACTGTAACACTATTGGTTTTCACAGGGGAATAATTTTTCTATCCTGTCCAGCTGATGCAGTAAAGCGGCCTGATTGGCCTCCACATCCTCCCGGCGATAAAACACCCCAACCGGGCTGGACTCCAAAAGCTGCGGATTCATCAAAACCTCCCGCATAACGGCAAGCACCGCGCGGATCGCGGCGCTCTTCTGGCGGCAATGGCATTGAATGGCGCCCTCTGTATCCCCTTTTTCCACAAGCTGAATCAGCCTGCGGTGCTGCTCAAGAGATTCGGGAATGTGGTGCGGCGCAATCAACGAGGTGTTGGTTCTGCCGATTTTATAGAGTTCTTCCACATACTCTTTCATATATCGATACGGCGCCTTTTTATAAAAACAGGAGTAAAACGAACGGTTTACGACAATATACCTTGTGAGATTCCCGGATTGGTAAAGCGCTTGAAGTTCATCCAGAATGCCGTAGAGCTCCGCTATATCCTCTTTCGTAATATATGGCACCGCCATTTTCAGGCAGATACCCTCTATGGCATTTCTCAGCGCCGTGGTCTCAAAAATTTTCTCCACGTCAGCTTCGGCCACTCTCGTACCCGTATACGGAACGCTGTGAACAAGCCCCTCGTGGAAAAGCTGTGAAATCGCTTCGCGAATGGGAATATAGCTCATATCGTACTGCTCTGCAAGATCGCGGATCACCAGTTTGTCGCCGGGTTTCCTCTTTCCGGTAAGAATATCATTTTTGATTTGCTCATAGGCATAATCCTTTTTCGTTGTAAACTGCATTTACAGCGCCCTCCCAGAGTATTATCAAAATAATATGATATATCATAATATCGTGTGTGCTCAAAAAAGTAAAGACAAATCTAAGCGCCTGCAACATCCAAAAGCCCGCCTCATTTTCAGGGGCGGGCTTTTAGGCGGATCACGCCGTATAGGGCTCGGATATATCCACATTCCCATAGTGCTCCTCAAACTCACCGTCCACCAGAAAGCGCACCTCGCTCACCGCCTCCAGAGAGCACAGGGACCGGCTCATGGACCTGAGAGCCGTCTCCAGCGGCACATTGGTCCCCAGGCTGTCCAGCAGGGTGGAGGAGAGATTTACATAGCAGGTATCCTCCTCCTGCCAGATGCTTCTGGCCCGGAATCCCTCCGGCAGGGAGACGGACAGCCCCTTGGTCTCGGGGGTGTTTTCCAGCGCCCGGGCCACGGCAGTCACCTGAGTGTCCCCCTCGTAGAGCTCCAGCGTGTGCCACTCCTCCACCAGATCGCCGCCCTCATCCAAAAAGTACAGCGCGGCCTCCACAGTGCTCACCACATCCTCCTCAGAGGACAGCAGCACATCTCTGGCGGTAAACACCTGCTTGTCCCGATAGGCCAGCTCCTGACCCCGGACGGTAATCTTCACAGAGCTGATCTCCGGCAGCTGCGTCAGCGTCAGGGTTACGGCATAGTCCGCCATGGTCAGCCGCACGCCGGAAAAGGCGCCGTACGCCGCAGAGAAATCCACCAGCGCCCGCTGCCCCTCCACCCGGGACGACAGCAGCGTGGTCCCTGTGGGAAGGGCGCTTCGCAGCAGCTCGTCCTCCGGCCCCGCCAGCAGCTCCGCAAGCAGGGCCGCCACCATCTCCTCCGCATTCAGCCCCTCCTCCAGATAGATCGTCTCCGTCTGGAACACGTCGCCGCCGGCGGAGGCCTTCAGGTCATCTTCGCGAAAGTAGAGCTGAAATGCGTTTTCCGCCGGCGGACTGTCCGCCTCGGTGCAGCCCACACCGGCAAAAGCCAGCAGCACCAGACACAGCGAAAAGATCAACGCGCTTCGCCTCACACCGGATCGCCCCCTCCCGTATTAGACGCATAGGGCCAGCGGGCGGTAAAGACCGCGCCGCCCGCCGGGCGGTTGGCGGCCTCCACCGTTCCGCCCCGCTTTTCCATGGTGTCCCGCACGATGGAGAGGCCGAGGCCCGTGCCGCCGGCGGCCCGGGACCGCGCCTTATCCACCCTGTAAAACCGCTCAAAAATGCGGGGCAGATCCTCCTCCGGGATACCCACGCCGTTGTCCGCCACCTCTAAAACCACCTGCTCGTTCTTCCACCGCAGAGAAACCTGCACCGCGCCGCCTGCAGCGGAGTATTTTACGGCGTTGTCCACCAGATTGTAAATCACCTGGTGGATCTCATCCTTGGCGGCCAGCACCGTGCATCCCTCCGCCGCCTCATACGTCAGCTCCACGCCCTTCTCCTGGGCCACCAGATTCATCATCCGCATCACCTGCTCCAAAACCGGCAGCACGTCCACCGACTCAGGGTTGCCCATGACCCCGCTGTCCAGCCGGGTCAGGCGCAGCAGATCCTCTGTGATGCGGGCCAGCCGCTCCGCCTCCTGGCCGATATCTGACACAAACTCCCGGGTAATGGCCGGGTCAATATCCTCCGTCTGCAAAATGGAATCTGTCAGCAGCCGAATCGCCGCCAGAGGCGTTTTCAGCTCGTGGGACGCATCCGACACAAAGCGCCGCCGGGCGTTCTCCGTGGTCTGGAGCCGGTCCGTCAGGCTGTTGAACTCCTGGGCAATCTGGGCAATCTCATCCGTGCCCCGAATATCCGCCCGATGGCTGTACGCCCCCGTCCGCACCTGGCGGATGGCGGTCAGCAGCCGCCCAATCTTTTGGGTGAGGGCGTGAGAGAGAACCATGCTCAATCCCGCTACCACCACCGCGATCACAGCGGAGAGACGCAGGAGGTTTCCCTGCAGCCCCGCCAGCAGAGCCGCCTGCTCCGTGTCGTACTCATAGGCATACACCGCGCCGATGATCTGATTGCGGTACAGCACCGGCGACGCCGCCCGGCTGCGGAAGGCGCCCCGGCCATACGTGCAGGTAAACGCGTCGTTCCCCAGCAGCGCCTGAACGATCTCTGTATAGAGGCCGTATTCTCCCAGAGCGCCGCCAGTCTCCCGGGTGTCGTAAAGGATTCTGCCGCTGCCGTTTGTCACCAGTATCCGGGAGAGGCTGGATTCCTCCACCACCGCCATCGCCGCCGCCACATTCTCCTCATTCAGCTGGTCCAAACCGGAGAGAGAGTAGACCATGACAGACACGCTGCTTTGCAGCGTGGTCTCTTTGGAGCGAAACACCAAATCCTCAGACACCATCAAAGGATAGGTGTTCAGCAGGATCAGGACCCCTGCGATGATGGCGATATAGCTAAGGCCAAACCGGAACTGGATACTGCTCCAAATCGAAGGCTTATTCCTTGAAATAGTACCCCACTCCCCACTTGGTCATAATGTGCTCCGGCTCCGCCGGATTTTTTTCCAGCTTCTCCCTCAGGCGGCGGACGTGAACGTCCACCGTGCGGTAATCCCCCGCATAGGAATACCCCCACACCACGTTCATCAGGTTCTCCCGGCTGTATACCCGCCGGGGATTCCGCATCAGCAGCGTGATGAGGTCATACTCCTTAGCGGTGAGCTCCACGGGCTCTCCGCTCCTCATGGCCGTCCGCTCCTCGGTGTTCAGCACCAGCTCTCCCGCCGTCAGCAGGGCGCCTTTGCTGCGCTGCACACCGACCGCCCGCCGCAGCAGCGCCCGCACCCGGGCCTTCAGCTCCAGAATGTTAAAGGGCTTGGTGAGGTAGTCGTCCGCCCCGCACTCAAAGCCCATCAGTTTATCCGCATCCTCGCTTTTGGCGGTGAGCATAATGATGGGCACGTTGGAAAACTCCCGTATCCGCATGCAGGCCTCCAGCCCGTCCCCCTCCGGCATCATCACATCTAA
>CATNDT010000072.1 GCA_950097035.1 uncultured Oscillibacter sp. | reverse complement strand
CCGCCCTGGCGGAGCAGACCCGCAGCGAGCGGATGAAGGTGGAGCTGATCTCCAACGTGTCCCACGATTTGAAGACGCCCCTGACCTCCATCCTCTCCTACGCGGAGCTGCTGCGGCAGGAGGAGCTGCCCCCCGCGGCGGCGGACTACGCCCGCATTATCGACGAAAAGGCCCGGCGGCTCAAGAGCATGGTGCAGGACGTGTTTGAGGTCAGCAAGGCGGCGGCGGACCAGCTGCCCGTCCACCTGGAGCGGCTGGACCTTGGAAAGCTGCTGCGCCAGACCCTGGCGGACCTGGACGGCCCTATCCGGGAGAGCCCTCTGACCTTTAAGATAGACCTCCCGGCGGAGCCGGTGATGATCACGGCGGACGGCAAGCGGCTGTACCGGGTGTTTCAAAACCTTATCGACAACGCCCTGGGCTATGCCCTGGAGGGCAGCCGGGTATACCTGACGCTGAAGACCGCCGCCGGGCAGGCGGAGGCCAGCGTGCGGAACACCAGCCGCAGCGAGCTGCCCGAAGGGGTGGACTTCACCGCCCGGTTTGTCCGGGGGGACGAGAGCCGCACCGACGGGGGCAGCGGCCTGGGGCTGAGCATCGCCAGCAGCTTTACCGAGGCCTGCGGCGGAACCTTCCGGGTGGAGACGGTGGCGGACCTGTTCACCGCCGTGGTCACCTTTCCGCTGGCGGCGGAAACGGAGGCGAGACTATGAAAAAGGCCCTGTATCTGGTGAGCCTCTGTCTGGCGTTTTCGGCCCTGGCAGGCTGCGGGGATTTCGGCATCCGCGCGGTTTATGACGCGCAGGGGAACCTCTGCGGCGTGGAGCGGTTTACAGGAGAGATCAGACTTGGATAGTGGGAAAGTCCCGGAGGGGCCGCGGCCTCTCCGGGACTTTCATGTGGAGGCGGGTGAGAAAATGTGGTTTCGCGGCTGGATTTACAGCTTGTGCTTTGGCCGCTTTTATGCTATTATATTCTAGTTATCGTATCTGTACCTGGAGGAATGAATTTGAAGCGGGAAGATGTATTGATCCCGGAGGCGGCTCTGGCCAGCCAGCGGGAGTTTGAGGATAAGGTGCGGGCCATGTTCGCCGCCCGGGAGGCCCACCCCCTGGCCTGTGTGGACACCTTCGGCTGCCAGCAGAACGTGGCCGACGGGCAGAAGCTCATGGGAATGCTGGAGCGGATGGGCTTTGCCTTTACCGGCGAGCCCGGCGAGGCGGACCTGGTGATTTTAAACACCTGCGCCGTCCGGGAGCACGCGGAGCAGCGGGTGTTTGGAAACCTGGGGATCCTGACCCACACCAAAAAGGAAAATCCCGCACAGATCATCGCCCTGTGCGGGTGCATGGCCCAGGAGCCGCGGGTGAGCCAGCGGGTGCGGGCGTCCTACCGCCACGTGGACCTGGTATTCGGCCCCCACGCCCTCTGGAAATTTCCGGAGCTTCTCTGCCGGGTTTATGAGACCGGCAAACGGGTCTTTTCCGTGGACGAGGAGCATGGGTCTATTGCCGAGGGCATTCCCGTTGTGCGGGAGGGCGGCGTAAAGGCCTGGGTCTCCGTGATGTACGGGTGCAACAACTTCTGCTCCTACTGCATTGTGCCCTATGTCCGGGGCCGGGAGCGGAGCCGGGATCCCCGGTGTGTGCTGGAGGAGGTCCGGGAGCTGGTGGAGGCGGGGTACAGGGATATCACCCTGCTGGGCCAGAATGTGAACTCCTACGGAAACGACCTGGAGATAGCGTACGACTTTGCGGACCTTCTGGCGGAGATCGACCAAATCCCGGGGGAGTATTTGATCCGCTTTATGTCCAGCCACCCCAAGGACGCCACAAAAAAACTGTTTGACACCATGGCCCGGTGCGGCCACGTTGCAAAGCAGCTGCACCTGCCCTTCCAGTCCGGCAACGACCGGGTGCTGCGGGAGATGAACCGGCGGTATACCCGAGCGCAGTATCTGGAGCTGGTGAACTACGCCCGGCAGGTGATGCCGGGGCTGGTGGTGACCAGCGATGTGATCATCGGCTTTCCCGGTGAGACGGAGGCGGAGGCCATGGACACGGTGTCGCTGGTGGAAGAGGTGGGGTTTGACGCCCTCTTCACCTTTATCTACAGTCCCCGCCCCGGCACAAAGGCGGCGGAGCTGCCGGACCCGGCGCCCCGGGCCGAGAAGCAGAAGTGGTTTGACAGGCTGCTGGAGGTGCAGAATGCGCGTTCCGCGGCGCTCCACGCCGGGTATGTGGGGCAGGTGCTGCGGGTGCTGGTGGATGGGAAGAGCGGAGACGGGGACTTTCCGCTCTCCTCCCGGACGGAGGGGAACCGGCTGGTGCGGCTCACCGGGGATGAAAAGCTGATCGGACAGTTTATCAACGTCAGGATTACGGGGAGCAATACTTGGGCGCTGTATGGGGAGCCGGCGTGAGCGGGGACTTGCTTCTCTTCCCGCGCTTCGCGCCTGGCCGGTGCCGTTAATGGTAGATGGCTTTTGCCAACAAAAAGGCTTGGCGGGCCAGGATTAGCTCGCTGATGGAATCGGCTGCGTTGTGGGCTGCTTCATAGGCCAGAAGGAGCTTCTTTTGAGGGTCGGTACAGGTTTCCATCAGGGCTTTTAGCGCTTTGGTTGCCATTTTTTCCTGTACAAAATAGTTTGCATTTAGATACTCGTTGCGATGCTCACTTAGATTGTCCAGCAGGATATCAACATAATCTTTCATGTGTGTGTCTCCAATTAAAAAAGTTGACATGAATATTTGTGCGTATATAATATCACACACGAATGTTCATGTCAATAGGAAAGAGGAAAAATGACTTTTTCGGAACATCTTTTAGAGTTGCGAAAAGCGCACGGTCTTAAACAGACAGAAGTGGCGGCGCAGATTGGGATTAGTTGGCGCGGCTATCAAAATTATGAATTGGGTTTGCGAGAGCCTAAAATGTCTGTTTTGGTTGCTTTGGCAGATTTTTATGACCTTTCTTTGGATGAATTGATTTGCCGGGAACGGTAGCAGGCATACTTACCAGACTTATAAACCCGCCACTTTTCCCGCCCGGCACCGGCCAGGCGCGAAGCGTGGGAAGAGAAGCAAGTCCTTGCGTCCAAGCACCAAAACACCCTCGGACGCACCCACAAATGCGGGAGCGCGCCCACGGGCGGTACGCCGTCAGCCGCACTCGGCAGAAGACCAGCAATTCACGGAAGCACCGACTGAGAAGACCTCAGTCCTTAGGCGCAATTTGCCCGAAAGGGCGAATTCGCGCCGCAAGCGTCTTTTTCTCTTTTGGACCGTGCAAGGCCCGTTTTCTCTTTTTCTTCGCCAGGAAAAAGAGAAAACGGGGGGTGTATCCCCCCCTTGAAAGCAGAAAACCATTTAAAGAAAGAAGGTGCCCCCACAATGGCGGAACTCACCCCCATGATGAAGCAGTATCTGGAGATCAAAAAAGACAACCCTGATTCGATTTTATTCTTCCGCCTGGGCGACTTCTACGAGATGTTCGACGAGGACGCGCGCCTTGCGTCCAAAGAGCTGGACCTGACCCTCACCTCCCGAGACCACGGCAAGCATGCCAAGCCCCAGGAGGAGCAGATTCCTATGTGCGGCGTGCCCTACCACGCCAGCGAGGCCTACATCGCCCGGCTGATCGCCAAGGGCTATAAGGTGGCCATCTGCGAGCAGATGGAGGACCCCGCCACAGCCAGGGGCTTGGTAAAGCGGGATATTATCCGGGTGGTCACCCCCGGAACCGTGATCGACGCGGCGTGCCTGGACGACAAGTCCGGCAATTTTATCTGCGGCGTCTATATGGACTCCCGCTCGGCGGGGGCGGCTTTCTGCGACATCACCACCGGCAAGGCCCACCTGACGGCCTTTACCGGCAAAGACCGGGCGGAGCATGTGATCAACGAGCTGGGCCGCTTTTCCCCGGCGGAGGCGATTCTAAACGACGGGGCCTTTGGAGAGACCGCCTTGACGGAGATTTTGCGGGAGAAATTTCACTGCCGGGTGGAAAACGGCGGCGAGCGCCGCTTTTTGCTGGGAGAGGCGGAGCGGAACATCCGCCGGCAGTTTGGGGACGAGGCCTTCTCCCGCCTGCCCGCGGGCGTTCCGGCGGCGGCCATGGCCCTGGGGGGGCTTTTGAGCTATCTCTATGAAACCCAGAAGACGGATCTCTCCCACATCAACGATCTGGACTACTACGAGCAGGGCCGGTTTATGGAGCTGGATCTGGCGGCCCGGCGGAATCTGGAGCTGACGGAGACGCTGCGGAACAAGGAGAAAAAGGGCAGCCTCCTCTGGGTGTTGGACAAGACCCGCACGCCCATGGGCGGGCGGTGCCTGCGGAGCTGGCTGGAGCGGCCGCTGCTGTCTGTCACCGCCATCTCTAAGCGCAACTCCGCTGTGGCGGCGCTGGTGGAGGACACCGTGGTGCGGGAGGAGCTGGCCGCCGCCATGGCGGGCCTGGGGGATATGGAGCGGCTGATCGGCCGCATCGTTTACGGCACCGCCGGCGGGCGGGACATGGCGTCCCTCCGCGCCGCCATTGAGAGGCTGCCCGCCATCCGGGCGCAGCTTTCCGCCCTGCCGGACCGCCGCCTTGCGGAGCTGACGGCGGAGATGGACACGCTGGACGATATCGGCGGCCGCATTGCCGCCGCCATCTGCGACGAGCCGCCCTTCTCTGTGCGGGAGGGAGGATTCATCCGGGACGGCTTCCATGAGGAGGTGGACCGCCTGCGGCACATTCTGCAAAGCGGCAAGGGCGTGATTACGGAGATGGAGGCCCGGGAGAAGGAGAAAACCGGCATCCGCTCGCTGAAGATCGGTTACAACAAGGTCTTTGGATACTACATCGAGATCTCCAACTCCTTTCGGGATCAGGCACCCCAGAGCTATATCCGCAAACAGACCCTGGCCAACGCGGAGCGGTATATCACCCAGGAGCTGAAGGACCTGGAGCATGAGATTCTCACCGCCTCGGAGCGGGTGGTAGCGCTGGAGTACCAGCTCTTTACGCAGCTGCGCCAGGAGATCTCCGCCGCCGCCCAGCGCATCCAGCGCACCGCCGCCGCCGTGGCGGAGAGCGACGCGCTGGCCTCCCTGGCCGTGGTGGCGGTGCGGAACGGCTACTGCCGCCCGGACGTGGACGAGTCCGGCGTGATCGAGATCCGGGAGGGCCGCCACCCGGTGGTGGAGCAGATGCTGAAGGATACCCTCTTTGTGCCTAACGACACCTTTATGGGCCGGCAGGAGGGGCGGGTGGCCATTATCACCGGCCCCAATATGGCGGGCAAGTCCACCTATATGCGCCAGGTGGCGCTGATTGTTCTGCTGGCCCAGATGGGCAGCTTTGTCCCGGCGGCGGCAGCCCATATCGGAATCGTGGACCGCATCTTTACCCGCATCGGCGCGTCTGACGACCTGTCCGCCGGCCAGTCCACCTTTATGGTGGAGATGACGGAGGTCTCCGACATCCTGCGCCGCGCCACCAGGGACTCCCTGCTGATTTTAGACGAGATCGGCAGGGGAACCTCCACCTTTGACGGCATGTCCATCGCGCGGGCGGTGCTGGAGTACTGCGCGGCGAAAAAGCAGGCGAAAACCCTGTTTGCCACCCATTACCACGAGCTGACGGAGCTGGAGAACACCCTTACCGGCGCGGTGAATTACAGCGTAGCCGTGAAGACCCGGGGGGAGGATATCATCTTTTTGCGGAAAATCGTTTCCGGCGGCGCAGACCGCAGCTACGGCATTGAGGTGGCCAGGCTGGCGGGACTGCCGGACAAGGTGGTGCAGCGGGCCAAAGAGATTCTGCGGGAGCTGGAGGAGGAGAACGGCGTGCGGTACGTGCCCTCCCGGCAGGAGACGGAGCAGGTGTCCCTCGCCTCCATCGGAGAGGGCGAGGTGCTGGACGCCCTGCGCCGCTGTCAGCCGGACACATTGACGCCCATTGAGGCCATGTCGCTTCTGTATGAGCTGCGGCAGAAGCTGCAGTGAACAAAGAGCGGTGATCCGCGCTATTTTCATAAAGAGAACCATCCGGAGGGACTGCCATGCAGAGAAGAAAGACCGGCGCGTATATGTCGGCCGGAGAGCAAATTGCGGGAACAGTGTTTTTTGTGGTGTACCTGCTGGTGCTGCCCTTTGCAACAGCGCCGCTTTTTGATCTGGCGGGGCTGCTGCTGGGGACTACGATCACCGGCGCCATGAAGACCGCCATCTATTACTACAGCCTGGTGGCGGTGACGGTTATCATCTTTCACGGCTTTCTGGCCCGAACGTCCCAGCGGCTGCTGGATAACCTCAGCGACACTGTGAAAACCGTGCTGATGGGGCTGGTGGCGCTGTATGGGCTCAACGAGCTGGCCTACCGCCTGACCCATGCGGTTGCAGGCGGCCGCACCAACTTAAACGACATGACCATCTCCGCCCAGACCGGCAGCGCGCCCCACATGACGCTGGTGATCGTGATATTGCTGGCCCCCTTTGTGGAGGAGACGCTTTTTCGGGGGCTGGTGTTCGGCAATCTCAAAAGCAGAAGCCGGGCGGGAGCGTATCTGGCATCCTGCCTGCTGTTTGCCCTGATGCATGTGTGGCAGTTTGCCGTGGTCAGCCGGGATATCACTTACTTTTTGCTGATGGTGCAGTACCTGGTGCCGGGGCTGGTGCTGGCCTGGGCCTATGAGCACTCCGGCACGCTGTGGGCGGCTGTGGGCCTGCACGCCGCGGCCAACGCGCTGTCCATGTGGATGATGATTTAGAGCAGAAAAGAGCGCGGAGCGATGAGTTTTTTTGATACGCTATGTGAGATGCTGGTGATCCTCTTCGCCATGGTTCTGGGCTACGCCGCCAACCGGCTGGGATATCTGGGCGGGGAGACGGACGCAAAGCTGACCAAGGTGATTTTGAACGTCACCATGCCGGCCATGATCGTCAGTGCGGTCATCACCGGCGATACGCTGCCGGAGCTCGCGGAGGTATTGTCCGTTTTGGGCGTGGCCGCGGTTTTTTACCTGCTGGAATTCGCCTTTGCGCTGGCGGCCCCCCGCTTTCTGGGGGGCACGGCCGGGCAGAAGGGGGTGTGGCGGTTTGCCCTGGTTTTTGCCAATGTGGCGTTTATCGGCTATCCGGTGACCGAGGCGCTGTTTGGGCACGGCGCCCTGTTCTACGCGGTCATTTTGGTGATGCCCTTTAATCTGCTGGCCTATACCCTGGGGCCGCTGCTGCTGGTGGGCGCCAGGCGCTTCCGCTGGAAGCAGGCGGTCACCCCCTGCACGTTGGCCGCCCTGGTGGGACTGTTTTTCGCCCTGAGCCGAACCCGCCCTCCGGCCATCGTGGGGGACTGTTTGGGTTTTGTGGGCGATATCACGGTGCCGCTGTCGCTGCTGGTGGTGGGCTCGCTGCTGGCGGGGTTGCCGCTGGGGCAGGTGTTCAAAGCGCCCAGGCTCTGGGCGCTGAGCGCAGTGCGGCTGCTTGTGATGCCGGCGGCGCTGTTTTTGCTGCTGCGGGCTATGGGTGTGGAACCGCCGGTTTTGGGTATTGCGGTGATCCAGATGGCGATGCCGGTGGCGGTCAACGGCAGCATGCTGTGTATGGAGCACGGCGGGGATCAGGACACCATGGCCCAGGCCACGCTGCTGACCACTGCGGCCTCCATTGTGACGATTCCGCTGGTGGCGGCGGTTTTTCTGTAAGAAGGCCGCCTCGCGCGGATACGGGAAGATACGCAGGAGTTTGAAAGGAGGATGAAGCATGGCCCAAATCCGCCAATTGCCCGCCCATGTGGCGGACCTGATTGCCGCCGGGGAGGTGGTGGAGCGCCCTGCCAGCGTGGTGAAGGAGCTGGTGGAAAACGCCGTTGACGCCGGCTGCTCCGCCGTGGCGGTGGAGATTCGCCGGGGGGGCATGGGGCTCATCCGCGTGACGGACAATGGCTGCGGCATCGCCCCCGACCAGCTGCCCACCGCGTTTTTGCGCCATGCCACCTCCAAGCTCCGCGGGCCGGAGGATCTGGGAAGGATCGGCACCCTGGGCTTTCGGGGAGAGGCGCTTGCCGCCATTGCCGCCGTCAGCCGGGTGGAGATCCTCACCCGGCAAAGGGGCTGCGGCAGCGGCGCGTCGCTGCGGCTGGAGGGCGGCGTTCCGGAGGCGGTGGAGGAGGCCGGCGCTCCGGAGGGCACCGCGATTGTGGTGCGGGATCTCTTTTTCAACACCCCGGCGCGGCTGAAGTTTATGCGGAAGGACAGCGCCGAGACCGCCGCCGTGGCGGGGTTGATGCAGCATCTGGCCCTGTCCCACCCGGAGATCTCCTTTAAGTTTGTCAAAGACGGGGCGGAGGCGCTCCACACCCCCGGGGACGGGAAACTGCTCTCCGCCGTGTACGCGGCGCTGGGCCGCGACTTTGCCCGGGGGCTGGTACCTGTGGAGGGCCGGGGCGGGGAGACCGGCGTCTCCGGCTTTGTCACAGCGCCGCTGCAGGGCCGGGGGTCCCGGGCCATGCAGGTGTTTTTTGTCAACGGGCGGTTTATCAAGTCTCAGCTGCTGACGGCGGCGCTGGAGGAGGGGTATCGCAATCAAATCATGAAGGGAAAGTTCCCCGGCTGCGTGTTGGCTGTGACGCTGCCGGCCACGGGGGTGGACGTGAACGTCCACCCCGCCAAGACCCAGGTGAAGTTCGCCCGGGAGAGGGAGGTGTTTGACGCGGTGTACCACACCGTGCTGGATGCCCTGGCGAAAAAGGGCGGCCCGGTTGCCGCCCCGCCGGCCGGACCCCAGAGTGACTTTTTTCAGACCGTGGATGCGAAGACCTACCGGGAACAGGGGGTAAAGCCCGCTCCGTCGCCGGCGGGAAAAACGGTCTCCAGGCCCCGTCCGGCCTGGGATACGGAGTGGAGCCCGCCCGCCCGCGTGGCTGACAGCCGCACGGAGGTGGCCTATCAGGCCTCCGAGGTGAAGAGACGGCCCGCCCCGCCGGCAGGCGGCAGCTTTGGCGCGCCGCCCTCGGTGCCGCCCAAGGTATCTGCCTCCAAAGCGCCCCCGGCTCCCGGGGCGGCTCCGACGCCCCGGCCCGCCGTGCCCGCCATTCCGGCGGAGCGGCGGAGGGAAGAGGCGGCGGGCCAGCAGACCCTGGAGACGAAAAGACCGGCCCCCTGGCGGATCGCCGGGGAGGTGCT
The DNA here is from genome assembly GCA_950097035.1 of uncultured Oscillibacter sp. Classification (GTDB taxonomy): domain Bacteria; phylum Bacillota; class Clostridia; order Oscillospirales; family Oscillospiraceae; genus Oscillibacter. The sequence goes on along the minus strand of CATNDT010000072.1, from coordinate 5,438 downwards.
GCACACCTATATCGTCTGCGAGAGCGAGGACGGCTGCGTCTGGCTTATCGACAAGCACGCCGCCCACGAGCGGGTGAATTTTGACCGGCTGAAGGCCGCCCAAACCCCGCCCATGCGGCAGACGCTGCTGCAGCCTGTGGCGGCGGAGCTGGGAAGCGAGGACGGGGCGCTGCTGCTGGAAAATCTGCCGCTGCTGGAGCGGCTTGGCTTTGGCTGCGAGGACTTTGGCGGCGGCGCCGTGCTGGTGCGGGAGGTCCCGGCGGACCTGGCGGCGGAGGATATTCCCGCCACGCTGGAATCCTTTGCCGAGGACCTGCGGACAGGCCGCTCCCCGGCGGAACGGCAGGAGCGGCTGCTGCATACCATGGCCTGCAAGGCGGCCATCAAGGGGGGCTGGACCACAGATCCCCTGGAGCTGCGGGCGCTGGTGGACAGGGTGCAGAGCGGAGAGGTGCGGTATTGTCCCCATGGCCGCCCCGTGGTGGTAAAGCTGACGAGGTATGAGCTGGAGAAGATGTTTAAGCGGGCGTGAGCCCGGACGGAGAGTGATATGAGATTGCTGTATATTGACTGCTGCGTCAGCCAGCGGGGGGCGGATTCCCGCACGCTGGGCCTGGCCGGCGCCTTTTGGGATGCCTTCCGGGCGGAGCATCCGGAAGCCGCTATCGAGACGGTGCGCCTGGAGGCGCTGGACCTGAAGCCCCTGACCCCGGCGGATCTGGACCGGCGGGACGGTCAGGCGAAGGGAGGGGATTTCAGCGGCCCGGACTTCCGGCTGGCCCGGAGCTTTCAGCAGGCGGATAAAATTGTGGTGGCGGCCCCCTTTTGGGACTTGAGCTTTCCCGCCATTTTGCGGGTCTACATTGAGCATATCTCCGCCAACGGCCTCACCTACCACTACGAGTCCGACGGCTGCCACGGGGACTGCAGGGCCTCCCGCCTGATCTATCTCACCACCGGCGGTGATTTTGAGCGCCCCCACAGTTTGGGTGTGCTGTACTGGAAACAGCTGGCCGCCATGTTTGGTATCCCGCGGTTCGACTATGTGTTTGCCGGGGGACTGGACGTGGACCCGGCGAGAGCCCCGGAGATTTTAGAGGCCGCCGGGGAGCGGGCCCGCCGCCTGGCGCGGACGTTCTGATGGCCGGGAAGATTGTGTGCGTGGTGGGCCCCACCGCCTGCGGAAAGACCACCCTGGGCGTGCTGCTGGCAAAGCGGTACGGCGGGGAGGTGGTCTCCGCCGACTCCATGCAGATCTACCGGGGGCTGACCATCGGCACCGCCGCCCCCACGGAGGCGGAGATGGACGGTGTGCCCCACCACATGGTGGCCGTGGCGGACCCGGCGGAGCAGTGGTCCGCCGCCCGGTATGCCGGGGCGGCCATCCCCATTGCAGATGACATTCTGGCCCGTGGGCGGCTGCCTGTTTTGGTGGGCGGCACGGGGCTGTGGCTGGACGCGGTGGTGCGGGGCCACGGCTTTGCGGGCGGCAGTGCCGGAGGGGCGGTGCGCCTCCGCCTGCAAAAAAGGCTGGAGGAGGAGGGGGCAGAGCCCCTTCTGGCACAGCTGCGGGAGGTGGACCCGGCGGCCGCGGCGCGGCTGCATCCGGCGGATGAAAAGAGGATCCTCCGGGCGCTGGAGGTGTATCTGGAGACGGGGAAGACCATCACCGCCCACAATGAGGAGACCAAAAACCTCCCGCCCCGGTACGACGCCGTTTGGATCGGCTTGCAGTTTGCCTGCCGGGAGGATATGAAAGACCTCATTGACCGCCGGGTGGACGCCATGGTGGAGCAGGGACTGCTGGAGGAGGTCCGCGCCCTGCTGGCGCGGGACCTGCCCCGAAGCGCCACCGCCATGCAGGCCATTGGCTACAAGGAGTTTCTGGGAGTGCTGGAGGGAAGCCGCACAGAGGCGGAGGCCGTTGCGGAGATAAAGCTCCGCTCCCGGCAGTACGCCAAGCGCCAGCTGACCTGGCTGCGGCGGAATCCGGCCATCCACTGGATATATTGGGAAAAAAAGCGGGATTTTGCAAGAGCCCTCCGAATTTCGACGGAAATCCTCTCTGCTGCTGGCGTATTCTAGGGCCAGGGCCTGAGAGCCCGGGGCGGCCAGGGACGCAGAGGCGTTCCGCCCATTAAAGAAAAAGGAGCGGACAATATGCAGACAAAAGCGAATTTACAGGACATTTTTCTCCTTCGGGCCAAGCGGGACAGGCTCCCGGTCACCATGTTTTTGATGAACGGCTTTCAAATGCGCGGCGTAATCACAGGATTTGACGCCTTTGTGGTGGTGCTGGACAGCGAGGGCAAGCAGCAGGTTATCTACAAGCACGCCATCTCCACGATTGCCCCGGCCCGGGCCGTGAGCCTGGAGGAGCAGGAGGAGTGAGTCCGCCCCGGAAGGGGGAAATTTACAAAAGCGTGAGGCAGCCCCTATGAAAACGACTTCTCTTGGAACCAAATTGTTGACGCTGATGGCGGTGCTGGGTGTGGCGGCCTATTTCTGCTATCAGGGTATGCGCTATCTGGACGACCCCCTCACCACCACCATGGCCTATGCCTATGCGGTAGACGAGGAGATCTCGGTTTTCGGCTATGTGGTGCGGAGCGAACGCGTGCTGGAGGATGACGACAGCGGCCTGCTGCGGCTGAGCCGGGCGGAGGGCGAGCGGGTTGGCGTTGGGGGGATCGTGGCGTCGGTCTATGCCGACCAGGCCTCTCTGGACCGCCAGAATGAGATCGACGCCCTGAAAGGACAGATCGAGCAGCTGGAATATGCCCGGGAGGCCGCCCTCAGCTACGAGGCGTTTGCCAAGCTGGACAGCCAGATTTCCCAAAATTTGCTGGATCTGCGGACAGCGCTTTCCAACGGGCGGCTGGACACGGTGGAAAACCGCAGCGGCGAGCTGCGGGCGCTGGTGCTAAAGCGGGACTATACATATTCCAACAGCGAGGATCTGGAGGCGCAGCTCTCCGCCCTGCGGCAGGAGCTGGAGGGACTGCGGCGGCAGTCGGCAAATTCTGTCCGGCGGATTACCGCGCCGGAGGCGGGGCTGTATTCCGCCGTGGTGGACGGCTATGAGACTGTGCTGACGTTGGAGACCATTGCGGAGCTGACGCCTGCACAGTTTACCGCCATCCAGCCGGACAGCGCTGTCAGATCCCACATGGGAAAGCTGATCCTGGGAGACAGCTGGTACTATGTGACCGTTCTCCGCACTGAGGAGATCCGGGAGATTCGGAAGGCGGGGCAGGTGAGCATTCGCTTTTCCAAAGATGTGGAGCAGGACTTGGATGTGACGGTTCAGTCTGTCGGCCGGGAGGAGAATGGCAAGTCCCTGGTGATCTTTCAGGGCAAAAGCAACCTTCCGCAGCTGACGCTGCTGCGCCAGCAGAGCGCCGAGATTATCCTGAATACCATGACCGGTATTCGCGTACCCCAGGAGTCGCTGCGCATCCTTGTCCAGACCGCTGCCGGAGAAGACGGAGAGGAGCGGGAGGTACAGACTACGGGCGTCTACTGCATGGTGGGCGTAAAGGCAGTTTTCAAACCGGTGGAGGTGCTTTACAACGGCGAGGGCTTTGCGCTGGTGCGCCCCGCCTCCACGGTGGACAAAAGGTTTTTGCGGACAGGGGATGAGGTCATCATCACCGCCAACAACTTGTTCGACGGAAAGGTCGTAGGAGAGTAAAAGACAGGAAGGGAGCGGGGAGCTTATGTCCATTGCGGAAAACATTGCCCGGGTGCGGGAGGAGATCGCCGCCGCGGCCGGAGAGGCGGGGCGGCGGCCGGAGGAGATCGTTCTGGTGGGCGCCAGCAAGATGAACGGCGCCGCCGCCTGCCGTGAGGCCATTGACGCCGGGATCGACGCCCTGGGTGAAAACCGGGTGCAGGAGATGGTGAAGAAGTTGGCGGAGGACGCCTACACCGGCGCACCCCTTCACTTTATCGGCCATCTCCAGCGGAACAAGGTGAAGCAGGTGGTGGGGCGCGCGGCGCTGATCCAATCCGTGGGGTCCCTGGAGCTGCTGGATGAAATTGAGAAGACCGCCGCCCGGCTGGAGCTGACGCAGGATATCCTGCTGGAGGTCAATATCGGCGGGGAGGAGGCCAAAAGCGGCTTTGCGCCCTCCGCGGTTTTTGCCGCGGCGGAGACGGCCCTCTCCCGCGGGCATGTCCGGGTGCGGGGACTGATGACGATCCCCCCGGCAGATGCCGCCCGGGATGCCAATATCAGGTATTTTGAAGCCGTTCGAGCGCTTTATATTGACATTGGTGAAAAAATGTTCCATAATAGACTGGAGTATTTGTCTATGGGTATGAGCGGCGATTACGCAGACGCCATCCGTGCGGGCGCCACAATGGTCCGGGTGGGCACGGCGATTTTCGGCGCCCGGAATTACAGTGTTTAACGACCTACAAGGCCTCCCCGCGCTGGGCGGGCTTTGAACGGCACAACTTGCGCGAACAGCGCACGAAGGAGGCTTTTCCATGAGCATTATTGACGAACTGAAAAAGTGGACCCATCCCTATGAGGACGAGGACGACGATTTTGAGGAGTTTGAGGAACCATCCCGGCGGGACGTGTTTGAGGACCACCGCAGCAAGTATGACGACCGCCGGAGCAAGGTGGTCAACATCCACGCCACCACTCAGCTAAAGGTGGTTCTGGTAAAGCCGGAGCGGTTTGAAAACGCCTCTGAGATCGCCGACCACCTGAAGGACAAACGGACGGTGGTGCTGAATCTGGAGTCCACCAACAAGGATGTGGCCCGGCGGCTGATCGACTTTCTCTCCGGCGTTGCCTACGCCGGGGAGGGCAAGATCAAAAAGGTGGCCGCCAATACATATATCATCACGCCCTATCATGTGGATATTGAGGGCGATTTGATCGACGAGCTGGAAAACAACGGACTGTATTTTTAAAAAGACGAAACAGCGCTGACAGGGGGTAATGCTGGAATGCTGACACCGCAGGAGGTCTCCTCCCACGCCTTTGCCAAGGGGTTTATGGGTGGATACAACATGACCATGGTGGATGAGTTTTTGGACGAGCTCACCGACGACTATACGGCGCTGTATAAAGAAAATGCGGCGCTGAAGGCCAAGATGAAGGTTTTGGTGGAAAAGGTGGAGGACTACCGTGCAACGGAGGACTCCATGCGGGCCACACTGCTCACGGCCCAGAAGATGGCGGACTCCATCGTCCGGGAGGCCGAGGCCAAGCGGGACAGCCTGCTGGCCCAGGCGGAGACAGACGCCAGAGAGCGGATCGCCCAGATCCGGCGGGAACTGGAGACGGAGGAGGAGCGGTTGCGCCAGGGGCAGCGGGAGCTGGCCCGGTTTATTGCCGCCACCCGGGAGGTCTGCAGCAGAGAGCTGCAGTTTTTAGAGGAGCTCCCCCGGCTTCCGGTGGGAGCCGCCGCGCCCCCGCC
>CATNDT010000071.1 GCA_950097035.1 uncultured Oscillibacter sp. | reverse complement strand
GCGAAACAAGCGGGAGCGCTCCCGCTTGCCGCGTCGTGACGCAGGTCGAAAAACCGCGCCCCGAAAAAGCGGTTTCATTCTATCATATGCCATCTGTTAACGTCAACCATACGCGGCATAATTGTACATTTTTAACAAAATTTTTGTGCTTTTTGTTAAAAATCCAAAAAATCCAGAATATTCCATGTATTATTTTCCCAGCCCCTTCGCCCCCAGACGGGGCGCTTTTTTCTGGAAACCGGCACTTTTCTCTATTGACTTTTTTTTCGCTCTGATTTACGTTGTGTGTAGAACATGCGCCGGCGGAAGCGCCCCGGCACAATAAGACGGAGGGAGGCTGTTTCCATGCGTCTGCAAAAATGCGCCTGTATTGAACCCATGTACGGCGAGCTGCCCTTTTTAGACCGCTTTCAGGCCGCTAAAGACAGCGGCTTTGACTTTGTGGAATTCTGGAGCTGGGCCGGCAGGGACCTGGACGCGGTAAAGGCCGCGGCGGAACAGGCCGGCGTGACGATCGCCGGCTTTAACGGAGATGCGACGCTGTCTCTGGTGGATTCCGGCCAGCGCGGGGCGTATCTCGCTTTTCTGCGCCGGTCTGTGGCGGCTGCCAAAAAGCTGGGCGCACGCTCTTTGACCATCCACTCCAATGGCCTGGGCGAGGGCGGCGCCGTGATAAACGCATATCCAAATCTCAGCGACGCCGCGAAGCTCCGCGCCATGTCCGGCACGCTGAAAGAGTGCGCCAAAATCGCGGAGGACGCCGGTATCCCCATCCATCTGGAGCCGCTGAACACGGCTGTGGATCACCCGGGCTGCTTTCTCACCACCACCTGCATGGCCGCGGAGCTGACCGGCACAATCGGCTCCCCCATGCTGAAAATTTTGTACGACGCGTACCACATGTATCTCAGCGAGGGCGATCTATGCGGCAATATTCTGGCCTACGGCAGCCAGTTTGGCCACGTGCATGTGGCCGACGCACCCGGCCGGCACGAACCGGGCTCCGGCACGATCGACTACGGCAAGGTGTTTGCCTGCCTGGAAGAGTCCGGCTACCGGGGACTGGTGGGGTATGAGCTCATCCCCCAAACCACAACGGCCGAGGCGGTAAATGCGATCATGCAGTATTAAACCCTGCCCAAGGCCGTAAAATCAATTGTCAGGAGGCGGTTATGGAGCCTGGCCGTATCTGTTACTATTTTTTTTGCGTGTGCGTCTCATACATAATCAAGAGCCTCGCGGGATTTGGAGACACGCTGCTCTCCACCCCTCTGCTGTCGCTATACCTGCCCAACAGCGTCATTACGCCCGCCTTTGCCCCGGTGTCCCTGCTTTTCAACGCGGGAATCGTGTGGCAAAACCGGTCCCACTTCTCTCCCCGCGTGGTTTTGCCCATCAGCGTGTTTGTGCTCATAGGCGTCGTCCCGGGAACGGTGCTGCTGAAATTCGGCTCTCCTCAGGGGCTGAAGCTGGTTTTGGGGCTGGTGATCATCGGCCTGGGGGGAGAGATGCTGATGCGAAAGCCCGGCGGCGGCAGGACGCCCAATCCGGCCGTGCAGGCAGCCGTCTCCTTCTGCTCCGGCCTGATGGCGGGTCTCTTCGGCATCAATCTGCTGTTTCTCGCCTATATGGAGCGCTGCGCTATCAACCGGGAGGAATTTCGGGCCAACGCCTGCTTTGTGTTTTTGCTGGAAAATATTTTCCGCCTGATTTTGCTGCTGGCCGGCGGCATGTATGTCTCCGCGTGCCTGCCCCTCACGCTCACCGCCCTGCCGGCCGCCGCGGCCGGCATGAAGCTGGGCGCTCTCCTGGACCGGCGAATCAGCGACCGTTTCTCCCGTCGGTTTATTATCTACGTCTTCATCCTGGGCGGGGTCAGCACCACGGTATACGCGCTGTGCCAGCTGCTTTAAGGGCTCTGCCGGCCGCCCGGCTCCTGCATATTTAAATTCAGGTATGGTATTCAATTTTTTAAAAAAGAGGTATTGACTATGAAAGTTCTGATGATCAACGGCAGCCCCCGGCCAAAGGGAAACACCTCCATCGCCCTGGGCGAAATGGAGAAGGTCTTCTCCGCCGAAGGCATTGAGACGGAGATCCTGCACATCGGCAGTCAGGATATCCGGGGCTGCATCGCCTGCGGAAAGTGCGCCGAAGCGGGCCGGTGTATTTTTGACGACGCCGTCAATCTGGCCGCGCCAAAGTTCGCCGCATGCGACGGGCTGGTTGTGGGCAGCCCCGTATACTACGCCTCAGCCAACGCCACACTGGTGGCATTTCTCACCCGCCTTTTTTACAGTACCCCCTTTGACAAGACCATGAAAGTGGGCGCGGCCGTGGTGGCCGCCCGGCGGGGCGGGCTGTCAGCCACCTTTGACGAGCTGAATAAGTTTTTCACCATCAGCGGGATGCCTGTGGCCTCCAGCCAGTACTGGAACAGCGTCCACGGCCGGGAAGCCGGCCAGGCCGCCCAGGACGCGGAGGGCCTGCAGACCATGCGGACCCTTGCCAAAAATATGACGTTTCTCATGCGGAGTATCGCCCTGGGGCGGGAGGCTTACGGTCTGCCGGAGCGGGAACCCTTTCAGCGCACAAATTTCATCCGCTGAACCACTGCGCTGAAAAATACGCCGGCGACCCTGTCCCCGTTTCCAAAAAGCAGCCTCTCCAGTGTGACGCACGCCGAAGAGGCCCTTTCACGTTTTCCGTTTCTGTAAAAAATTTTTTAGCGCGTCCCCAAAACGGCAGTTTTCGACATATTAAATGAGAGGAGGCGAGGCAATGACATACCGTGAGCCGTGGGAATCAGCGGTAGAACAGCTCTATAAAAACATGTATCCGGCGCTTCACGTCTACGCTCTGCGAATCCTGAAAGACGCCGCTCTGGCGGAGGAGGCTATTCAGGACTCCTTCTGCATTGCCTGTGCCAAGAGGGAACAATTCCTCTCCAGTCCCAATCCCCAAAGCTGGATCATGTGCACCCTGAAGCACGTTATGCAAAACATGCTGCGCACCCAGGCAAAGCTGAAAAAACTCGTTATTCTGTCACCGGAGCTGGGGGACCACCCGCCCGCGAAGCCGCCGGAGATGGCAAGCATAGATATTTTGTTTTGCGACGTATCCGGCAGCGAGGACTTTCAGCTGCTCAAACGCATCGCGCTGGACCGCTGCACCATGCTGGAGATCGCAGAGGAGCTGGGAATCTCTGTGGAGACCTGCAAGAAGCGGGTGCAGCGGGCCCGAAAACGTCTGCGGGAAAAAATCACCATATAGATCCAACCAAAACACACCCCATTGATGAGGAGGGACGCGTTATGTCAAAGCCTGAAACGGCCTGCAATAAAGGCCCGGCAAACCCCGAACTGATGAGTTCGGCCGACCTGGAGGCACTGTTGCTTCAGGACTTCCAGTCGCAGGCGGAGGAGACCGCCGACATGAGCGGGCTTTTTCGCGCGGCGGAGGTGCTGGCGCAGCGGGAGCACGCACAGCAGCGCTCAGAGATCACAGCCGGCGCAGAGCGGGCCTGGGAGGTGTTTTTGGAGAAATACCTCCCTTTTGCCGGGAATGGCAGCTCTCTTTATGAAAGCGCCGAGGCGCCCAGCGCCTCGGCAGCGGCTGTACAGCCGCTGCCCCTTGCGGGGAAGCTCAAGAAACAATTTTAAAGGAAGGTTGTGGGTATGGAACAAAAAAAGAAACGGGAAAACCTGGTGGCCGGCTCTGTCGGCGCATTTTTGGGAACATTGGCCGGCGTCGTCTGCACGGTGGTCATCGGCCAGATGGGATATGTGGCCTCCATCTCCGGCCTGATCATGGCAGTCTGTGCGCTGAAAGGCTATGAGCTGCTGGGTGGGACCTTGAGCAAAAAGGGCGCGGCGATCTCCTCCCTTTTGATTCTGGTTATGACCTATTTTGCACACCGTCTGACCTGGGCCTTTACTGTGGCAAACGCCACCGGGTTGGGGATACTGGCGTCCTTCCGGGCCATTCCCCATTTACTGGATGCAAACATGCTGGAAGGACCCGCCTACTGGGGCAACCTGGTCATGCTGTATCTCTTTACCCTGTTGGGCGCGGTCCCCACCATAATCGGCGGCCTTAGAGCCGCCTCCATGCCGGATCTTCCGGCGGGCTCCGCTCCGGCGGTCAGCCTGGGCCAGACCGAAACGGAGGAGGCGGTCTTTTATCCGGCGGATAAAACGTGGATGCGGCCCCTGCGCCGCAGTGCCCAGCTATCCATGCTGCCCGGTCTTCTGGCGGGAATCGCCCTGCTGGCCGCTTCGGTTGGCCGGGGCGCTCCGATCTTTCTGACCATGGCCTCGCTGGGCTGCCTTGCCAGCGCATTTCTCATGATGTGTCTGGCTCTGCCGCCGGTCCGGGTCAGCCGCGGAGACTCCTTTGTGTTTGTGCGGGCCGCAGGGCTTCTCTGGCGGGTAAACCTGAGCGGCCTGAACACCGTGGACACCTATCGCTTCACCAAAAAGAGCGGTAACCTGCGGGCGCTGCGCTGGGATATTCTGACCCCGGAGGAGCAGGCGCAGGCCAAAATCTCCATCATGCGGGCGGTATCCCTCCTAAGCGGCGGGCAGGTGATGGCCGGCAGCGTTTTGAGTTTGATGGTTCTGCCGCTGACGGACCTCTGTCTCACGCAGGAGACGCCGTGGAGCTGGAAGTGCTCTTACGCGCTCCGGGGGAACAAGCGGAAAAAAATCGTTATCGCCAAGGCCTATCCCGGTCTTGCGCCCCTCCGTGAAACAGAGATTCCCGAGGGGCCTGTTCCCTGCCGCTGGTCGCTGTGCGCTCTGGCCCTGGTTCTGGCGGTGCTGCTGGGCGCTGCAGGCGGCGGGCTGGGCCACATGGTTGACAGGGCTCTCTCCGGCGGATGGGAACCGCCCTCCGGGCAGACGGAGCCATCTTCCCAACAGCCGGAGCCGCCCTCTGCGCAGAGCAAGGCGCCTGACGGCGCTTTGCCGGTGGAGATCACCGCGGACAACTACCAGTCTCTTTTCCATCTGGCAGAGGAGCTTGGCTATGAGCAGGTGGCCGCCGGATACATCAAGGCCCCCTCCGGCATGTTCGGCCACGACGCATTTGTAGACGCCCATGTCCCCTACAGCCCGAACCCCCTCTATCTGGACGGCGGCAGCACCCTTTGCGCCGCAGCCCACGGCATGGAGGTGCGCGTCACCATAAATGGCCCCGCGGAAAGCGCAAAAGCCGTGGTGGACGAGGCGTATGGGTCCCTTGCGGATGCCGGTGCGGACATCTACGAGGACGGCGTATCGGAGACCACCCATTTCGAGGACTACGACATCGCCATAAAGCAGGTGATATATCTGGAGGACAACGGGACCAAACCCCGCATTGCCATCTTATACGCGGACCGGAAACAGAATGGCTATTACCTCTCCGCTCAAATCACCTACCTGCCGGAACAGATGGATGACGATTATCCCCAGCTGCTCTCGGAGCTTAGCAGCGCATACGCGCTGACGCTGCCGGACATTCAGCCCTTTGCCGCGGCCTGACGGCGGCGAAACCGGAACAGCATCAAAAATTGACCAGAAAAGGATGGATATGCTATGAAGCGGTATTTTTTAATGTTGGCGGCCGCGGCTCTGTGCCTGTGCCTTGCGGCCTGTTCCTCTGCCGGGCGGCAGGAGCAGCTCTCTGACGAGGAGGTGGTCAACACCTTTGTCCGGGCGTTTCAGCAGGGTGACTACGAGGGTATGAAACCCTACATAGACGCGGATAACCCCCTGCACCTGTTCTTCTCCGGCATGGATGAGGCGGTGGGCGGAGAGATGGCGCCGGTATACCGGGCCTGCCTTGAAAAGCTGAAAAGCGTCTCCTGCACCGCCCAGGCCGTGGAGGGCAAGGAGGCCTGGGGCACGGTAGATGTCACCGTCACCATCCCCAACTACTACGACGCTTTTCACGACGCCATGGCCGCGGCCCTGGAGGAGGACGTGGCCTCCGGCTCCGGCGCGTTTTACAACATGCCCGGCTGGATGACGGCGGCCCTGGAGGGAGACGGCGAGCTTCTGGAGGAGAGCTACCAGCTTCACGTGGGGTCCCGGGACGGCGAGATGGTGATGGACACCAACACCAACCGCCAGTTCTTCACCGCCCTCTGCGGCGGGCTGCGCTACTATCTCGACGCCTCTATGACCACCTGCACCTTCCCCGACGGCAGCGTCTGGGTCATCGCCTCCCGGGGAGACGAGATCGTGGCCACCATCCAGACGGAGAGTCTCTCCGGCGCAGGCGAATACAGCGCAGAGGACATGGAGGCCATTATTCAGGGCTACGAGGCCCAGTTTGCAGATCTGGACGGCATGTGCGCCCACGCCGAGGTCCAGGGGGACCTTCTCACCAGCCGCCTGGGAGTGGACATGGATACCGCCAGCTCCTTTACCCTGGTGCAGATGGGGCTTATTGACAAGCAGACCACCGCGGGCTCCAACGGCCATTTGAGCCTGAGCAGCACCGTCAGCGGTTTCACACGGGACGGAGCGTCCTGCGTGACGGAGCACTTTAAACCGGAACAGCCGGAGACATAAAGTAAACTTTTCAGGAGGGTCATACAGATGGGACGTTTTTTAAACAAGATCAGCGCCGCCGGCCTGATTCTGGCGCTGGTGGGCGCGGCGCTTCTGGGGGCATCCATGGGGGATACTGTGACCTCCTTCAAGGAGGCCAGAAGTTTTGAGGACGTGGTGCAGCACGGCGCGGAGCCGGGAGACCATGTGGCGGGCAGGGTACCCTTTCTGCTGGACAGCTTTGCCAGCATGCAGACCTGGACGGAAAACAGCTCCAACAACTCCAGAACGCCGAAAAAGACCTCCTCTCTCTACTATGTTCTGCCCGGCGGAGACGGCTACCTGGGGCTGACCGTCCACTCCAGCTCCTTTTCCCAGGCAAAGAAGCTGGTGGATCAGACCTATGGGTATTTCTCCGGCGGGGCAGCGCCCACGGCGGAGCTGGAGCTTGATGTCCGGATAGCACGGATGGACGATGAGCTGGCGGAGATGTTCCGGAAGGAGATGCGGGAGTACTACGGCTTTTCCGAAACGGAGATCGACGCCATGGGTCCGCTGCTGATGGCGGAGCCCCGGGCCTTTGGGACAATCCGCGTCTTCTGCGGCGCCGGCGCGCTCCTCTTCCTGGTGGGCGCGGTCCTGCTGGTGCTGCGCTGGAAAAAAACCACCGCCAACAGCCGCCGGATTCGGGAGGCCAGGGCCGCCCAGGCCCCGCAGGAGACACGGGCCAGTTATGACCCGGAGATCCGCTGACCGGACTTCGCCGTTTCGCAAAGCGCACCCGAAAAACAGAACCACCGGATAAACAGATCCCGTGCCCCGGTGCGGGGGAAAGGAAGATTTATTATGGACCGCATCTTAAACTTTTTGTGGCTGGCATTTGTGGTGCTCCTCGCCTGCACCGCGGCGGGCTGGCGCTACAACATGGGCCCCGCCATCTGGATCAAGCGCTCCTGCGGCAGGGCCCGCGCCCAGGAGGACGACAGCTCCCGCCGGGAGCTGGTGGACCGGGTGCGGCAGATACTGCCCCAGGCCAACGACCAAAATGTGGTCTTCTCCCTCCAGGTGGAAAGCCATACCTCCGGCGGCGGCCGGCGGCAGGTCACTACCTACACGTATTACTACAAGCTCTTCGTGGCGGATGCGGACTGCCTGTGGCTCGTACCCTTTACCTATGACAAAAAGCAGCGCAGCTACCAGCTGGGCCAGCCCGCAGCCCTGACGCCGGATATCATCCAAAACGTCACTCTGGCCGGAAAGCGGGGAAAAAAACTGAAAGTCACCTTTACCCTAAAGCCGGAAATCGGGGCCGACAGCATCATTATGGTGCTGGAGCCGCTGCAGTTCAAGCTGAACAAATTCTACCCCTTCGACTTCCTTCAGGAGGCGGCCTGCGACAAGGCTATGGCCCTTACGGAAAAGCTGGCCCTTGCCGCCTGCGGCAAGACCACCGAGGATCTGGAGACGGACCGCATTAAGGACCAGTGCGGCAACTACGCCATCGCCGCCGGATTCTGCGGCTTTTTCGGCGTTGTGGCCGCCTCCGTCAGCCACTCTCTGCCCCTGACGCTGGCCCTTTTCGCAGCGTCTCTGGTGCCCTTCGGCATAATTATCAGTAAAAAGCAGGTCCCCAAGATCAGTGTGATCGTGGTGATACTGGAGGCCGTTCTGGCCTATTTCCTCTTCCGCCCGTAGAGCCCGGCCCCTTATTCATTATGAAAGTTCAATGTGAATACTGCCAAAACATGGTGGAGGCGGGGGGAGACAAGATCTGCCCCTACTGCGGCAGCCCCCTCCCCGCCGCGCCGGAGGCGCCAAGGCCCCCGGCGCCGGCGGCGTCCGGCAAACGGCCGCTGCTGTTGCTGCTGCCGGTGGCACTGGCGGCAGCGGCCATGATTCTGCTGCGCATGGGCGGCGGCGAAAACGCCGGGACCAAGCTACCGGATATCCCCGTCTCCAGCGCTCTGGAGGCGGTGAACAGCGGCTCCGCCGGCGTCGAGGCCTGTCAGGTGGCCATCGCCCACTATCTGGAGGGCGGGCAGACCGACAGCGCCTATCAGACCGCCTGGGCAATGCTGGAGCTGCCGGACAACGGCGCGTACATGAGCTGGTGCGTCCAGCAGTTTACTACTTTCGGGCGGCAGGACCTGGCCGCCCGGCTGGCCATGGCGGGGGACGCCCTGACCGGCTCCGGGGAACTGTATGCCCAGGTGTCGGACACGCCCCTGTCCGGCCTGCTGCCGGACTCTCCCCTGTGCCAGGCCATGGAGCTGATTTTTGGCCGCGCCGCCGAAGCCATTACCCTGGAAGACCTGCAAAGCGTCACCGGCCTTTCCATTGGCCGCCGGGATACCCTCAGCGGCGCCCAGGAGATCGGCGTGGCCTTTGACGGGGCGGGGCAGGCGCTCACTTATGTCACCGTGGAGTTCACCGGCACAGCCAGCGGCCTGGGAACGGTCTGTTTTCAAAGCCTGCGCCGCCTTACGCTGAACGACTCCAACGTGCGGACCCGGGAGGACCTGTTTCTGCCGGGCCTGCAGGCGCTCTCCATCCCTTTGCGGATGGACGCGGAAAACCTTTTAAAATTCACCCACCTGAAAAATCTGGAGCAGCTGGAGATCGGGGGCCCCTCTCTGGTCAGTCTGGAGGGGCTGGACCAGCTGCCCGCCCTCACGGACCTGGCCCTGTTTGACACCGGGCTTACCGACCTGTCCTCCCTTGCATCTCAGCGGCAGATCGTCTCTCTGGAGCTTGCGGACAACGGCAGCCTCACAAGCGTCGCCTCACTGTCTCAGGCTACCCATCTCAAAGCGCTGTCCCTCTCCGGCAAGGCGCTGACGGACCTGTCGCCCCTCGGCTCCCTGAACAGTCTGGAGCGCCTCAGCGTTACCGGGACCGCTATTCGGGACGCCTCCTTCCTCGCGGGGATGACCGGCCTCAAAGAGCTGACCCTGACGGGAAACAGGGAGCTGGGAACCGCACCTGAGCTGGCGGCTCTTTCGCAGCTGGAGCGGCTGACACTGGACTCCGACGAGGCCTTCGCCAGCCAGAAGGATCTGGAGAGCCTGACCGGCCTGCGGGCGCTGAAGCTGCGCGTCAGCAAAAATATCAGCTTCCTCCAGCCGTTAACGGAGCTGGAGGAGCTGACGGTCTACACCTATCAGTCGGTGTGGGATGTGTCGGGCCTGTCCCAGTTCAAAAAGCTGAAACGGCTCAGCTTTTACAGCGGCAGCAACTTTTACGACAGCTACACCGTCAGCCTTGAGGGACTGGCAGGCCTGCGGGGGCTGCCGCTGGAGGAGCTGGACCTGCGGGGAAAGAAGATTTACGGCCCCATCGACCCCGTTCTGGAAATCGGAACGCTCCAGTCCCTGAATCTGAACGGCGCTTTTTCCGAGGGGACGGACTACCGGAAGTTTGCCAACCTGAAGCAGCTGCGGGAGCTGGATCTGGGGGGATATCAGGATATGGTGGATACGCCGCCCGGACCCTATGAGACCTACTGGACCTATCAGGCCGGACCCGCCGGCACCTTTGTCGGCCAGCTGGGCGTTTTAACCGGACTGGAGCGTCTGTCCCTGGCCGGATGCGGTGTGGAGGAGATTGGCAGCCTGCAGACGCTGACCGCCCTGCAATACCTGGATCTCTCCGGCAACAGCCTCACGGACATCTCGCCTCTGGCGGACCTGACCGGCCTGCGCTATCTGAACCTTTCCGGAAACCGGATCGTGGATTACACCCCGGTAGAGGGCCGAACCGGCCTGACGCTGATCCGCTGAGAGAGGAGACACAACATGGCGCTGTTTCAAGTCATCAAATACGACGGTCCCGCCCACGTCCTTTTGTGGAGGCACCCCAAATCCGATATGACCACCGGTTCCCGCCTGGTGGTGGGACCGGCCCAGACGGCGGTATTCATCCGGGGCGGCGTGATCTGCGACGTGCTGGGCCCCGGAACCTATACGCTAAGCACCGCCAATCTGCCCATCCTGTCTGCGCTTGTCAATTTGCCCTTTGGCGGAAAGTCCCCTTTTTCCGCAGAGGTGTTCTTTGTGAACAAGCTGGATGTGCTGGATATCAAGTGGGGTACCGCCCGCCACATCCAACTGCAGGACCCGGTCTGCCATGTGGTCATTCCCCTGCGGGCCTTCGGCCAGTTTGGAATACGGGTGGCGGACTCCCGGCGTTTTCTGGAGTGCCTGGCCGGCGCCTCCCGCAGCTACACCACCCGGGATTTGTCGGACTTTTTCCGGGGCGTTATGAGCAGCCACATTGTGGAGGAGCTGTCCAAATACCTGCTGGAAAAGAAAGTCTGCTTTCTGGAGGCCAACGCCCATCTCACGGAGATCGGCGCGGGCGTCAGCCAGGCGGTGAAGCCCTTTTTTCAGAACTACGGCATTGAGCTGGTCCATTTCCGCGTCAGCTCCGTCAACGCTCCCGAGGGCGACGCGTCTGTCCGCAGGCTCCGGGAGGTGCTGGACCGCAGGCACGAGATGGACGTTCTCCAATACAGCTATCAGCAGGACCGGAGCTTTGACATTTTGCAGGAGGCGGCCCAAAACCCGGGGACCGGCGGAGACGCCGCGGGGCTGGGCGTGGGCGCGGCGCTGGGATCGGTGCTCTCCGGCATGGCAAAGGACACGCTGCAGCCCGCCGCCATATCATCGGGAGGCGCCTTTTGCGCCTGCTGCGGCAAGGCTCTGGCTCCGGGAGACGCCTTCTGCCCTGGCTGCGGCAGGCCCGTCGGCGGCGGCACGGCACACTGCAAAAACTGCGGGGCCGCCCTGCAGCCGGGGAGCCACTTTTGCGGCAAATGCGGCCGGGAGATCCCGCCCATGGGGTGACCGCCCCATCTGCCGGAGCCATTAAAGGGAAAAAAGCGCTTTGTGAGCGCGCCAAGCCGGCCCGCGTCAGGGATTTGACGCGGGCCGGCGTTTTGTGGGAGCGTATTGACCGTTTTTCTTTTTCAGGTTTCAGCCCTCGTTATAGCTCTTTTCCAGCCGGACGTAGGTCTGATAGCGCCGGTCGGCCTCCCGCTGGGCCTGGGCAAACAGCTGCGCGGCCGTGTCCGGGTGTTTGACCTTCAGGCCCGCGTAGCGGACCTCGCCGTCCAAAAACTCGCTCACCGGCAGCGAGGGCTGCCTGTAGTCCAGGGAGAAGGGCTTCTCCGTCCTGTCCGGGTTATAGCGGTACAGGGGCCACAGGCCGCAGTCCACGGCCTTTTTCATCTCCGCCTGCACGTTGTTCATGCCCGCCTTGATGCCGTGGTTGATGCAGGGGGCGTAGGCTATGATGATGGAGGGACCCTTGTGGTCCACCGCCTCGGTAACCGCCTTCATCAGCTGGCCGGGGTTGGCGCCCATGGCCACGGAGGCCACATACACGTTGGGATAGGTCATCATCAGCCGGCCCAGATCCTTTTTGGCAGTGGTCTTACCGCCGTCGGCAAACTTGGCGGAGGCGCCCACGGGCGTGGCCTTGGAGGACTGTCCGCCGGTGTTGGAATACACCTCGGTGTCCACCACGAAGACGTTGATGTCCTCGCCGGAGGCCATCACGTGGTCCAGTCCGCCGTAACCGATGTCGTAGGCCCAGCCGTCGCCGCCGAAGAGCCACACCACCTTCTTGCTCAGCTGGTCTCTGTGCAGCAGCAGCTCGTCGGCCAAAGCCTTCGCCTCGCCGGAAAGAGACGCCTGCTCCAGCTCCCGCACCAGGGCCTTGGTATCCGCAAAATTGGCCTCCAGATCGTCGAAGGTGGCCAGCCACTGGTTGCAGGCGGCCGCCAGGCTGCCGTCCACCAGGGGCAGCAGCTGCTCCACCCGCAGCCTTACGTTGCCGCGGCGCTGCTTCACCGCCAGGGCCATGCCCAGGCCGTTCTCCGCCTCGTCCTCAAAGAGGGTCGCGTACCAGGAGGGGCCATAGCCCTCCTTATTCACGGTGTAGGCAAGGGACGGGAACGCGCCGGCCCACGCCGTGGAGCAGCCCACGCCGTTGACCCAGTACATCCGCTCGCCATACAGCTGGGTGAGGAGCTTTGCGTAGGGGGTCTCGCCGCAGCCGGCGCAGGCGCCGGAGAACTCCACCAGGGGCTGGCAGAACTGGCTGCCCTTCAGGGTCCTGCGGCCGAACACACCGGGCTTGTCGGTGAGGGAGAGGGCATAGTTCCAGTTGGTCTCGTCGTACATGGTGTCGTCCACGGGCTTCATGGTCAGCGCCTTGTCCCTGGCAAGGCAGGAGGCGGCGCAGCTGCCGCAGCCGGTGCAGTCCAGGGTGCTGACCTGGAGGCGGTACTTCAAGCCCGCCGCGCCCTTGGCGTCCACCATCTCAAACCCGGCGGGGGCGGCCTTGGCCTCCTCCTCGTTCACCAGGTACGCGCGGATGGCGGCGTGGGGGCAGACAAAGGTGCACTGGTTGCACTGCAGACATTTGGCCGGGTCCCAATTGGGCAGGCTGGCGGCGATGCCCCGCTTGTCGTACTTGGAGGTGCCCATGGGATAAGTGCCGTCCTGATAGGGCACCAGGGCGGAGACCGGCAGATCGTCGCCCCGCTGGCGGTTGCAGGGGATGACGATATTCTTCACCACATCGGGCAGGCTCTCGTCCACCGTGCGCTCATCCACAGCCTGGGACCAGGAGGCGGGGACGTTCACCTTCACGGGGCTGTTCACACCGGCGTCCACGGCGGCCATGTTCATGTTGACCACCTTCTCGCCCTTCTTGGCGTAGGTCTTCTGCACGGCCTCCTTCATGTAGCGCACGGCGTCCTCCACCGGCATCACGCCGGAGAGCCTGAAGAAGGCGGACTGCAAAATCATGTTGGCGTGGTTCCCCAGGCCCAGCTCCCGGGCCAGCTTGTTGGCGTCCACGATGTAGAACTGCACGTTGTGGTCCGCAATGTGCTTTTTCACATCGCCGGGCAGCTTGCTGTCCAGCTCGGCCTCGCTCCAGGAGGTATTCAGCAGGAAGGTGCCGCCGTCCTTGATCTCGTGGATCATGTCGTACTTGGTGATGTAGGACTGGGCGTGGCAGGCCAAAAAGTCCGCGGCCTTGATGAGGTAGGTGGAGCGGATGGGCTCCTTGCTGAAGCGCAGGTGGCTTTTGGTGATGCCGTAGGACTTCTTGGAGTCGTACTCGAAGTACGCCTGGGTGTACATCCCGGCGTGGTCGCCGATGATCTTGGCGGAGTTCTTGTTGGCGCCCACGGTGCCGTCGGACCCCAGGCCCCAGAACTTGCAGGATACGGTGTCGGCGGACTCGGTGATGAGGGGCTCCTTCACATCCAGACTCAGGTGGGTCACGTCGTCCACCACGCCGATGGTAAACATCTGCCTGGGCTCCGCCGCGTTCATATTGTCATAGACCGCCTTCAGCTGGGCGGGAGTCACGTCCTTGGAGGCCAGGCCGTAACGGCCACCGCAGATCATGGGGGCGTTTTTGTTGTTGGCATAGGCGGCGCAGACATCCAGATACACCGCGCCGGCGATAGCGCCGGGCTCCTTGGAGCGGTCCATGGCGGTAATCTTCTTCACCGTGCTGGGGATGGCGCTTAGGAAATACTTCATATCGAAGGGGCGGAACAGGTGAATCTGCACCATGCCCACTTTCTCGCCCCGGGCCCGCAGGTAGTCCACCACCTCCTTTGCGGCCTCGCAGGCGGAACCCATCATCACAATGACCCGCTCCGCGTCCGCCGCACCGTAGTAGTTGAAAATGTGGTAATCCCGGCCGGTAATCCTGTTGATGCCCTGCATGTAGCCCTCCACAATGCCGGGAATGGCGTTGTAGGCGGCGTTGTTGGCCTCCTGACTCTGGAAATAGACGTCGGGTCCCTGTACCGTGGTGCGGTGCAGGGGATGCTCCGGGTTCATGGCGATCCGGTGATAGGCCTCCAGAGCGTCCTGGTCTATCAATCCCGCAACGGCATCCAGGTCGATCATCTCGATCTTCTGAATCTCGTGGGATGTCCGGAACCCGTCAAAGAAGTGGACGAAGGGCACCCGGGTCTTCACCGTGGTCAAATGGGCCACGGCGGCCAGGTCCATAACCTCCTGGACGCCGGCGGTGGACATCATGGTCACACCGGTGGCGCGGCAGCTCATCACGTCCTGGTGGTCGCCGAAGATGTTGTTGGCATGCTGGGCGACAGACCGGGCCGCCACATGGAACACGGCGGGCATCCGGTGGCCGGCCATGATGTACATATTGGGAATCATCAGCAGCAGGCCCTGGGAAGAGGTGAAGGTGGTGGCCATGGCGCCGGCCTCCGCCGCGCCGTGGAGGGCGCCGGCGGCGCCGCCCTCGGACTGCATCTCCACCAGGCTCACGCTCTGGCCG
>CATNDT010000070.1:2298-15287 GCA_950097035.1 uncultured Oscillibacter sp. | reverse complement strand
AGAGGCCGGAAGCCCCGGCTCCCCTTACAGTTGCCCCGCCCGCCGCAATTACCCAGGCAGACATTGACGCCGCCCTTCAGGAGTGGAACGGGGATATTGCCAGCAAGCGCCGGGTCCAGCAGTACATGATGGACCATGCCCGTGAGAAGGAGACGGCGGCGTGGCTTCGGGGCGAGTATGGGGACAATTTCCCCGCTTATCCGGTTCATACGGCTGGCAGCGGCACGGATTTGCCCTGGTCTAAGGTTCAGCGGCATCTTGCCCGTCTGGTGAGGGAGGACCGCTTTTTTACGGAGGCGGAGCTGGAGAACTTTGCCGACGTTGACGCCGCCGCTGTCCGGGAACAGTTGGAACAGGGCCAGCCCTCCGCATTTGTGAAGCAGGTTATTGAGGATGTGGAGCGATTGGCGGGGAACGATGGCCCTACCGTGCGGGAGATCTACGAGCATTACAAGCCCCTTGTAAAAGAGAAGGTGCTTGCGGATCAGGCGTATCGGAACGCCTGCGCAAACTCCGACCATGATACCGCCATTTTAGAGGGCCGCGCCGCGGTTGAGCGGGCGGCGCGGTCTTTTATGGAATCAGAGGACATGGGCTTTATTCGACTGTACTCTGATATGGCGGAATTTCACTCCCGGCTGCATCGGGAGATTATCGGAGAGACTTACCCCGTTCTTTCCCAGGTACAGCTGGAACAGGCGGAGGCCCCCGATCTGTCCAATCAGCCCGTCACGCTGGAGGGGGATAGCATCACCATTAGGAGCGGGAACGCCGCCCATGAGGCTGACATTACCATCTCCGGCGAGGAATGGGAAAAGGTAGTCGGGGCGGCGGACCTGCCGCCACGCGACCCCATGGCCCCGGCTTACAAAGTGGGCGATACGGTTTATCTGGAGAAAAAACCTTACATCATTGCGGACGTTTATCCCTCCAACGTCAACCTGCAAGACCCCTCGCAAACCTACCCAATTTTGCGCTCTGAAAGCAAAAGCCGATTTGAGGCGTCCTTGCTTCTGGATTCCAGGAATGGCCCGATCACGGAGTTCCTGCCTATGAATCTGGAAACCTGCAACGAGGATATGAGGGAAGTTCTGGCCTCTCATCTCTTCACCAGCAGAGATAAATATTATATTTCGGGCTGGTTTCGTGCCAGCGAGGGCAACAGCTCGGTTGCCCACCGCCTTTCGGAACTCTTTGCGGGCCGTGCGGAAACGGTGGAGCTCGACACCGGAGAAAAGGCGGATTATTTTACCTCAACGGTCAGCATAGAGATTAACATTCTGGATAACGACGATAACAAAAAAGCCGTTGCCACCGCTCAGTGGAGCGAGGCCGCCGCGCTGCTTCGCGGCCTCTGGCTGCAAGAGCTGGACGGTTTCGCCCACGACCCACCGCCGCTGAAACCGACACATCTGGAGGGACAGCCCTCCTACGCCGTTGGAGATCATGTTGTATTTCCCTACCATGACCATGACGTTTCCGGCACGATTGAATATATCGGGGAAATCGACGTTCGCATCGACACCGGGCCGTATGCCTGGAGCCACGTAACTGTAGACCGGGATTTCTTTGTGGACGCTCTGCGCCAGGATGAGCGCAACACGGGTCTGTTTGTGCGGGATGCTCCTATTCAAGAGGCCCCTGTGGAAATGCCCTCGGAATCGCCCGCCCTGGAAACTGCCGCTCAACCATCCGCCGCCCACGAATTGCCTGACCGGGAGGAAGAACCGGCTCAGGGGATTCCCGCCGCCGGAAACTTCCGCATCACCAACGACAACCTTGGCGTAGGCGGGCCGAGGGCAAAGTACCGGATGAATGTTGAGGCGATCCGCACCCTGAAGCAGATTGAGAGGGAGGGCCGTTCCGCCACGGCTGCGGAGCAGGAAATTCTTTCCCGTTATGTGGGCTGGGGCGGCGTTCCGGACGCCTTTGACAAAAACAAAACTGCTTGGCTCAACGAATACGATGAGTTGAAGGGGCTGCTGACCCCGGAGGAATATAAACTCGCAAAAGCCTCCACCCTCAACGCCCACTATACCAGTCCTGTGGTCATCAAGGCAATGTATGAAGCTGTGGAGAGTATGGGCTTTAAAACCGGAAAAATCCTGGAGCCGTCCTGCGGTGTGGGCAATTTCTTCGGGCTGTTGCCGGAGAGTATGTCGGAAAGCAAGTTGTTCGGTGTGGAGCTGGACAGCATCACCGGGCGTATTGCCCAGCAGCTCTACCCAGAGGCCAATATCGCTATCAGTGGGTTTGAGAGGGCAAATTTCCCGGATGGTTTCTTTGATCTCGCCATCGGTAATGTTCCTTTTGGAAACTATAAGGTGGTGGATCAGAGGTATGACCGTCAACGCTTCTTGATTCATGATTACTTTTTCGCAAAAACTATAGATAAGGTCCGCCCTGGCGGCGTGATTGCCTTTATTACCTCCAATGGCATCAGCGGAGGCACCATGGATAAAAAGGATGACCGGGCACGGTGCTACATAGCGCGGCGCTGTGACCTGCTGGGCGCTGTTCGGCTGCCAGACGGTGCCTTTCAAGCAAACGCCGGAACAGATACTTCCATGTCTATGGTGTTCCTTCAAAAACGAGAGGCACCCTTGCGGGAGAATGACCCTCTGCCGGATTGGGTAACAGCCAGTGTAATCGAGCAGCATATGTATACCGGAAAAGACGGTGAGGAACACCCCGGTTTTGTAAGCGTAAACCGATATTTCCAGGAACATCCGGAAATGGTGTTAGGTGATTTGCAAGTCGTTTCCGGTCCCTTTGGCCCACAGCTTGAGTGCAGACCCAGAGAAGGAGCGGGCCTTGCCCAGCAGCTTCATGATGCCATTTCCCATATCCACGGCGAGTTCTTCCAAGTGACTGCTCAGGAGTTGGATGTAGAGGCGGTGGTAGAAAGCCCGATTATGGCGGACCCGGATGTGAAGGAATATTCCTATGCCATTATCGACGGCGAAGTGTACTACCGGGAAGATTTCGCGATGGTCAAGCCCGAGTTGAGCGCCGCCGCCAGGAGGCGCATCGTGGGGATGGTGGAATTGCGGGACTGCGTTTACCGTCTGATTGATGATCAAATGCGGGATGATGAAGCCGCCATTGCAGAGGAGCAGGAAACCCTCAATACGCTTTACGATGCCTTTACCGCAAAATTTGGTCTGATTAACAGCCGGGAAAACTCCAATGTGTTCTCCCAGGATAATTCCTATTATCTGCTCTGCTCCCTGGAGGTTGTGGACGAGGATGGCAAGCTGAAACGTAAGGCAGATATGTTCACCAAGCGGACGATCAAGCCCCACCAGGCCGTCACCCATGTGGACACGGCGGCGGAGGCCCTGGCGGTTTCCATTGGTGAACACGCCTGTGTGGACCTGACCTATATGGCCCGGCTTACCGGAAAAGTGGAGGATGTGCTGGAGAGGGAATTATCTGGCGTGATCTTCCGGGATATTCAATGCGAGGAACAGGCGGACTGGATTCCCGCCGCGCATACGGATTTGAAAAAATTTCGTCTGGTATCGGCGGACGAGTACCTGTCCGGCAACGTCCGGCGAAAGCTGCGCATGGCAAAGGCGATGTATGAGGCCCTGCCGGACGGCGAGAAGCATAAAATCCGCGCGAACGTGGAGGCCCTGGAGGCGGCACAGCCCAAGGATTTGGAGGCTTCGGAGATCAACCTTCGCCTGGGAGCGGCATGGCTGGACAAGCGCTACGTCCAGCAATTTATGTACGAGTTGCTTCAAACGACCAATCAGGAGCAGCAGTATATTCATGTGCAGTTCTCGGACTTCACCGGAGAGTGGCGCATTGCCGGAAAAAATAAGGCCAGCGTTTACAACATTGCCGCCAACACCACCTACGGCACCGGGCGGATGAACGCCTATGACATCCTGGAGGACACCTTGAACCTCCGGGATGTTCGTGTTTATGATACCGTTCGGGAGGGCGATAAGGACCGCCGTGTGCTGAATCAGAAGGAAACCACTCTGGCCTCGCAGAAGCAGCAGATGATTAAGGACGCCTTCCGGGACTGGATTTGGAAGGACCCTGCCCGCCGTCAGGACCTTGTGCGGCAGTACAATGAGATGTTCAATTCCATCCGCCCCCGGGAGTACGACGGGCGGCACATCGTATTCGGCGGCATCAACCCGGAAATCACCCTGCGGGAGCATCAATTGAACGCCATTGCCCATACCCTCTATGGCGGCAATACCCTCCTGGCCCATGAAGTGGGCGCGGGCAAAACCTTTGAAATGGTCGCTTCGGCAATGGAGAGCAAACGGCTGGGGCTGTGCCATAAATCGCTGTTTGTCGTCCCGAATCATTTGATTGAACAGTGGGCCAGCGAGTTTCTGCGGCTGTATCCCTCCGCCAATATCCTCGTCACGCGGAAAAAGGATTTTGAGAAAGAAAATCGGAAAAAATTCTGCGCCCGCATTGCAACCGGAAATTATGACGCCATTATTATGGGGCATTCTCAATTTACGCTTTTGCCCGTATCTTACAAACGGCGTGAGGCGCTGTTTCAGGAACAGATCATGGAGCTGGAGCAGGGTATTGCCGAGCTGGAGGCCAGCGGCGCGGAGCGGTTCAGCGTCAAGCAGTTGGAACGCACGAAAAAGAGCCTGGAAAGCGATCTGGAAAGTCTGATCTCCGACAAGCACAAGGATGATGTTGTTACCTTTGAGCAGTTAGGTGTGGACCGCCTGTTCGTGGACGAGGCGCACGCTTTTAAAAATTTGTTCCTCTATACAAAAATGCGCAACGTCGCGGGCCTTTCCACAACCAGCGCCAAGAAGTCCAGCGATATGCTTTTGAAGTGCCGCTATCTGGACGAGATCACCGGCGGGCGCGGCGTGGTGTTTGCCACCGGCACCCCGGTCAGCAACTCCATGACGGAGCTTTTTACCATGCAGCGCTATTTGCAGCAGAATCTTCTGGAAAAGGGCTTCACCGACAGCCGGGGGCGGCATTTCAGCCTGACCCACTTCGATAGCTGGGCCTCCATCTTCGGCGAAACGGTGACGACTGTGGAGTTGGCCCCGGAGGGCAAGTACCGGCCCCGGACGCGCTTCGCCCGGTTCTTCAATCTTCCGGAGCTGATGGCGATGTTCCAGGAAACTGCCGATATCAAGACTGCCGATCAACTTCATCTTCCCGTGCCGGAGGCGAAGTATCACACCGTTAAGGCCCTCCCCTCGGAGCAGCAGAAAGCGCTGGTCAAAGACCTTGCCGACCGCGCCGCCGCCGTTCACTCGGGGCAGGTGGACCCCAGAATTGACAATATGCTTGCCATTACCAACGACGGGCGCAAGCTGGGTCTGGACCAGCGGCTTATCAATCCTCTTTTCCCCGATAACCCGGAGAGCAAGGTCAATCTGTGCGTAAATAATGTATTTCACATCTGGCAGGAAGGACAGGCGGAAAAGCTGACCCAGCTTTTGTTCTGTGACCTCTCCACGCCGAAAGCCGCCGCTGCCGCCACGAAGAGAAAAACGGCCATGGCGGCGGGGAGTAAAACCGCGATTGGAACGGAACTCCACGCCCTGGGCAGTCTCCTGGAGGATACGAAGCCCGAACCGCCGTTTTCCGTCTATGAGGATATCCGGAGCAAGCTCATTGCCCTGGGTATCCCGGAACGGGAAATCGCCTTTATTCACGACGCGAACACCGACGCCAAGAAAAAGGCCCTCTTTTCCAAGGTCCGTTCCGGGCAGGTCCGTGTTCTCATGGGCAGCACCTTTAAGATGGGCGCTGGTATGAATGTGCAGGACCGCTTGATCGCCCTGCATGATCTCGACTGCCCCTGGAGGCCGGGGGACCTGGAACAGCGCAAGGGCCGCATCGTCCGCCAGGGCAACAGCAATCCAAAAGTACACGTTTACCGTTATGTTACAGAGGGGACCTTTGACAGCTATTTGTGGCAGACTGTAGAGAACAAGCAGAAGTTCATCTCCCAGATCATGACCTCCAAATCCCCGGTCCGCTCCTGCGAGGACGTGGACGAAACCGCCCTCTCCTATGCGGAGATCAAGGCCCTGTGCGCCGGGAATCCGCTGATACGGGAAAAGATGGATTTGGACATTGACGTTGCCCGCCTCCGGCTCCTGAAAGCCGATCATGAAAGCCAGCGCTACCGGATGGAGGATAATCTTCTCCGGAATTATCCTCAGCAAATCCAGAAAAACAAGGGCTTTATCTCTGGTTTGGAAGCGGATATGAGAACCCTTGCGGAGCATCCTCACCCGACCATCATAGAGGAAAAGCCCGCCAAGGCTGACGGTGAGCCGCCCGCCGAACCGGCAGCGCCGGACGGGGAACCGCCTGTGAACGGCGCCACTTCGGTTTCAAAGGGGTTTGCGGGAATGGAGTTCCATGGCGAACTGGTCACGGACAAAGCGGAGGCGGGGAAACTGCTGATCGCTGAAATGCGCCGTACCGCGCAAATTCGAGAGGAACAGCATCTTGTAGACCCTGTGGAGGTTGGGAAGTATCGCGGCTTTTCCGCCGCTATGTCTGTAGAGAACTTTGGAAGTACCTTCGTACTGACCCTCCAGGGTCAGATGACCCACCGGGTGGAGCTGGGCATGGATGTTGTGGGCAACTTCCTTCGCATCGACCATGCCCTGGATAAGATGCCGGAGCGAATCGCGGCTTTGCAGACACAGATCAACAGCATCCAGAGCCAGATGGAGGTTCTTCGGAATGAGGTAAACAGGCCCTTCGCCCAGGAATCGGAGCTTCAGCAGAAAAGCGCACGGCTGGCGGAGCTGAACGCCAAGCTGGGGATTGACGATGGAACCGCGCCTGCCGCTGGGGAACCGGCCCCAGAAGAACGCCCTGCAAAAGAAGTCCGTCCTTCTGTGCTGAACAATTTGAAGCGGCCCCTTCGGCCCAGACAGGCGGAGGGAAACAGTAAACCCAAGAGATCGGAGCAGGAGCGCTGACTATCAGGAGGAACTTTTCTGGGGCCGCTCTTTCCGTTCCTGCTTCTGCGCCGCTTTCTTCTGCCGTTTCTCGTCGATCTCATGCAGCCAGTCCTTTACGGGAGCCTTCCAGGGTTCGCTCCTGCTGGGAATGTTCTTGATAAGGCTCCGGGGATTCAGCCCCAGCCGCTTAGCCAGGGCGATATCCTCGTTATTCAAACGGCATTTCTTCTTGGCCTCCGCCCACATCGCTTCGCTGTACGCCACCATGACGCCCCCCTTTTTTGCATTTTCTTAATTCTATCAAAATCAACCAACGATGAAAGGATTTTACTTATATGGACAAAACACCTGTTTATCAGCTTCCCTTCGACTATGCCCAGGCTCACGATGAATGTGCGCAGTACAATGCCTCTCTCGACGCCAATATCGCTTGTAAAGAAGCCATTGAAACGGCGATTGGGAGGTACTACGGTCACAACCGTTTGGGCGCTGTACCCGCTGTGCGGGATGTTGTCAAACAGTTCGGCTATGAGCGGACACTCTATGTCCTCGCCAACACGGTCCAGCGATTAGAGCACGATGGGCGCATTTCCCGGAAGAATAAAGAGTGGGCGTGGAAAACGCCTTTCGGCGCAGATCCCAAGTGCGCATATTTCATAATCACAAACTGCCATCCCGGCCTGCTGAATATTTTCCTGGATACCGCCCGCCACGAATACCTCCTGTCCCAGCCCATCAAGCGGGCGGATATCAAGGCGGAGGCGTCCCATATCCTGGAACAGTTTCAGGAGGCGGTGGAGCCGAACAGCCCCAACGGAACGCATTTCATGGCGCGTGTGTCTCCGGACTTTTGGGCACGGGCCAAGCAGAAGGACCGTGACCGGCTTATGAATATGCTGCCCTTCGCCTCCCTGTCCCTTTCGACGCTGGAGGGGTACAAAGGTATCTACGCTCTCATTTCCAAAGATGAGGACCGGAGCAAGCCGCTGATCCTGCGCAAGCCCTCCGTGCGGAAAAAGCTGCGAGAGGCGGCGGAGCCGTCCAAGGCGTCCGGCCCCTCCAAGAACAGAGAACCGGAGCGGTGACGATGGAAAAAGCAAACCGACAGCGGGAAATTCAACTGAAATTTCGTGTCAGCCCAGAGGAACGGGCGATGATCGAACAAAAGATGGACCTGCTGGGCACCACTAACATGGCGGCATACCTCCGCAAAATGGCGATTGACGGCTATGCGGTCAACCTAGACCTGCCGGAACTGCGGGAGCTGGTGTCTCTCCTGCGGCGCTCCGGCAATAACCTCAACCAGCTTACCAAGCGGGTACATGAGACAAGCCGCTTCTACGACGCTGACCTGGAGGATTTGAGGCAGAGCTTTGACCGGCTGTGGGAGGCCGCGCAGAAAATCCTATCCGCACTGTCAGCGCTTCAATGACCGGAAAAGGGTTCAGTCGTTTTCATCGCTTCGCCCCAAACGTTGTGTCCTGCCAAAAGCAATCGAACGGTTTCCGTATTTGTCCCGGATGCTGGCCATGGCGGATTCCGGCCGCTCCTGCTGCTCACGGCTGGCAGCGGACGCAAATAAATCCACCTGCTCAAACGTTTCATCCTCTGGGACAAGATTGATGGCGGTGACGCGCAGCGCCCGAACGGGGGACGGCGGTTTCCATATCTCGTTTACCAATTCCATTGCCGTTCCCCTGAGGTCACGGAACAGGTATGTGGGCACGGAAAGCTGCCGCTGGCGGGAGCGGTCATGAAATTCCGGGTCCCGAACGGTCACTTGAACGCCTCCGGCATATAAGCCGCTGTGCCGGAGGCGGCTGGCAACCTCGCCGGTCAGCATGGCAATTCCATCGGCAATCTGCTGCCGTTTTGTAAGGTTGAAAGAAAAAGTTGTCCCATTGCCCACCGACTTCACCGGCTCCGTCTCATAGCGGGATTTCACCGGGGATTCATCCAGGCCATTTGCGTATTCGTATTCATAGAGCTGGGTTCCCAGCTTGCCCATGATCGTTTCCAGTGTTTCCCGCTTACACGCCGCCATCTGTCCAATGGTTTCCATTCCATACTTGCGCAGTATTTTCTGGGCCGCGCCGCCGACAAACAGCGTGGCACCGGCGGGAAGAGGCCAGACAATCTCCCGCCAGTTCTCCGGGGAAATGACGGTGGTCGCGTCCGGCTTCTTATAGTCGCTGCCCAGCTTGGCAAATACCTTGTTGAAGGAAACGCCGACGGAGAGCGTCAGGCCAAGCTCCCGCTTTACCCGTGACCGCAGAGTATCCGCCAGCGCTTTGGCGTCGCCGCCGAACAGGTGGAGGGTATGGGTAACATCCTGCCAGCTTTCGTCGATGCCGAACGGCTCCACTAGATCGGTGTACTCATCGTGGATCGCATTGACCTTCCGGGAATATTCGTGATATCGCTCATGGTGGGGCGGCAGCAGAATCAGGTTCGGGCATTTCTTCCGGGCCAGCCAGATTGTTTCCGCCGTCTGGACGCCGTATTTTTTTGCCGGGTCGTTCTTCGCCAGGATGATGCCGTGGCGGGAGGCCGGATCGCCGCAAACGGCGGCAGGAACGTCTTTCAGCTCCGGATGGGACAGCAATTCCACCGACGCGTAGAAGCTGTTCAGATCGCAATGTAGGATGATTCGGCTCATGGGTGCCCCCCCTATATGCTCATCATAGTCGTTCGTGGCCACGTTTGTAAAGAGTTTTTTGAAGTATCATGCTCGTGGAACTCCATACCGAGATTGTAGACAGAGCTCCCCCTGTACTTTTCGACAGGTCATACTCCGACTGATTTCGATACTTCCTCTGCCGTGCAAACTCCTGCAATTCGTTTTCAGAAATATGCGTCATACGCTTTCTATTTAAAGGAGGACTAACCAATAGCAACTACGCGAATTTTCCCCCTGCACACCGGCAAGGGGCGGACGATGGACACCGCTATCAACGATATCCTGGACTATGTAGAGAATCCCCAAAAGACTGACAACGGACGGCTTATCACCAGTTTCCAATGCGACAGCCGCATCGCTGACGCAGAGTTTCTTTTTTCAAAAAAACTATACACCGCCAAGACTGGCAGACGGCGGAGAGAGGATGATGTGATCGCCTATCAGATACGGCAGTCCTTCGTCCCCGGCGAAATCACCCCGGAAGAGGCCAACCGCCTGGGCTATGAACTGGCCCGCCGCTTCACCAAAGGGAACCACGCTTTTATCGTCTGCACCCATATTGATAAAGCCCATATCCATAATCACATTATTTGGAACTCCACCAGCCTTGACCACACTCGAAAGTTTCGGAATTTCTGGGGCAGCACGCGGGCTGTCCGCCGTCTTAGCGATACCATCTGCATCGAAAACGGGTATTCCATTGTAGAGAATCCGAAGCGCCGGGGCAAGAGCTACGACCAATGGCTGGGCGGCAAACCGCCTTGCCACCGGGACCAGCTCAAAGCGATCATCGACGAGGCCCTGGCGAAAAAACCTCCTGATCTGGATGCGCTGCTGGAGCAGCTTCAGAAGGTGGGCGTCGTTGTGAGGCACCGGGGCAAGAGCGTCAGTCTCCAGGCATCTGGGCGGAGCGGGTACATCCGGCTGGATGCCCGCAGCATGGGACAAGAATACGATTTATCGGAGCTGGCGGCTGTTCTGGCTGGCGAGAAAGCCCACATCCCCAGCGCAAAAAAATCCACCGCGCAGATTCCTCCAAAGGTCAATCTGCTGGTGGATGTGCAGGAGAAGCTTCAGGCCGGGAAGGGCGCTGGTTATATGCGCTGGGCCAGTTCCTTTAACTTGAAGCAGATGGCTCAAACGCTGAATTATTTGACAGAGCACAAGCTGCTGGACTATGCCGACCTTTCAAAAAAAGCCGCTGGGGCCAGCGCCGAATATCATGACCTCTCCGGGAAAATCAAGGCGGCAGAAAAGCGCATGGCGGAGATTGCCGTACTGAAAACCCATATCATCAACTATGCCAAGACCCGTGAGATTTACACCGCCTACCGCAAGGCCGGGTATTCCAAGACCTTCAGAGCGGAGCATGAGAAAGAGATACTTCTGCATCAGGCGGCGAAGAAAGCCTTTGATGATCTTGGCATGAAAAAGCTCCCCACCGTGAAGGAGCTGCAAGCGGAATATGTTTCTCTGCTGACGGAGAAAAAATCCTTTTACGCCGGATATCGGGCGGCAAGAGATCGTATGAAGGAACTGCTGACGGTCAAGGCCAATGTCGACCGGCTGATGGGTTATGACCGGGCGGGGCCGGAGAAAAGCACTGGAATCCAGGAGGAACACGAAACGTCTTTCGGTGGAAATCTGCGGGCATGAGGCCCGCGTCAAGCGTTCCGTAGGAACGCGCAGCCAGCTCCGGAACGGAGCTGTTCAAAGGGGTTTGGGGGATGTTTCCCCAACAAGCAAAATGAAAGGCCCGCCCGCGGGCGGGCTTTTCATTTTTGCAAGGTGGGTCCCACCTTGCATTGCTTGCTGGTCTTTCCCATTATTATGTTGGCGTAGTGCTGTACCTGTTTCAACCAACCGGAAGCTCTCGCCCAGGGAAAAGTTCAGAGAAATTAGGGACTCTTTCGATAGTACCGTCTGCGCGGACGATAGTTGCCTTCCAGCCATCAGCAACCCAGCTCTGGCGACTAGCATTCGGGTCATTAGAATCAGGTGCTACTGCATCAGAGCCAGAAGTTTTTTTGACATCCGTTGATTGCGTAAGTTTAGGAGTTGTTTGGGCCAACTCCGTACTCTCAGCCATACGAAGCATTGTCTCTTTCGTCAATTTGTTGCCCTGAATGCAGAAGCAAATGTTCGTTTCGGGGTCCGTCCAAATGAGGGTGCTCCAGGTTTCCTCCGTTGGAATCTCCGCAGTCTTGCCGCTGACCGAAGAGGAGACAGCGAAACCCTTTGCGCTCTGATCCCCCAACCAGAGCCGAGCTGACGTACCCCGCACCATGACAGTTTCCGGCGTTTTCGCGGGAGCAGTCAGGGGCTGTGCGGCATAGGTGAAGCGAATAAAATCAGGTGTTCCACCAGTGTCCTGAATATAACCAGGCATTGCAGTGCTTCGGGTCAGTTCCCTGTCCTGATTTGGCGTCCAACCAAGCCGGTATTCCGGCAGGGCTTCGCTTACCTCTTTCATGCTGCCCGCAATTTTCTCCAGGTTTGCCTGGGTTAGGGAACCGCTGTGAAGCAGCAGGAACAAATTCCCCTGCTGGTCTTCCCAAGCCAAAGCAGATTCCTTATTTATTTGCCAGAGGTTCGCCTGATATCCTTGAATTTTTGTTTGCAATTTCGTCGCTTTTCCACCAGCCTCTGAATCCATCCAGCAGCAGAAAGAGAAATCAAAGGGGGGACAGCAACGGAAATATAAAGATTCCTCGCCATTGCTGTATGTCCAATTTGCTGCAGGGAATGCGCCGCCCCAGATGGATCCCATATCTAGAGTCCACCCTTCTGGAAGCCAAGTGGGTTGCCAGATGGGGACTGGGGTGCTGGTTGTAGCGTTCTCGGGACCTTTGCAATAGATGCTACCGTTTTCCACATACACCTGCCAGTGACGGGCGGTTTGGGCCGGTGCAGCTAGAACAGAGGTACACAGTGCCAGCATGGTAACGGCAGTGAGCAAAAAGGATGTGATTTTTCTTTTCATAATGACCTTCCTTTCTTATTTGGCGGGAGAGGAAACCGCTTTCCTCTCTCGCTCTGCTTATTAAACGGAGGGGGAGGGCATTGTATTACATGATTTTAAAAAATTTTTTAGCCACTAAATCATTCGGACTACTCCAAAGGGATTTCTACTTCTCCCCACAGTACCGACACTGCTTGACTAAGGTCCACAGGCTTTTCAAAGGAAACCGTTCCTGTGAGGCCCGATCCCATATCACCCATCGTCAACTGTCCCAAAGCTGCTTCAATCTCACTGCCGTCCTTCATCCGCAGTGCTATCCGAACCCGAGGCCATAGGTCATCACCATCTAAGCGGTATTTCCACCAAATCCCTAAGGGAGAAACATTCATAGAAATCAGCGCCATGTTTTTCT
>CATNDT010000070.1:0-2241 GCA_950097035.1 uncultured Oscillibacter sp. | reverse complement strand
TTCAGCGCTGCCGGGATAAGGATGTCCCAGGTTCCAGATTTCCAGGTCACGTTGTCCGATGCCTCAAATATAGTTTCCTTCTCTCCCTCCGGCACAAATCGATAAAGTGCCCTGATTTGGTAGGCGCAGCCACCAATATCGAAGGATGCCTTTTCCTCCACAACGCCCACCAGTACGTTGGGTTCTTTCATTCCGGCCTCTATCACCGTGAAGCGGCCACTGGACCCAAGCATTTCCATAGGCGCATTCTCAGGCCGCTTGAGTGACGCAAAAAGTTGATAGTTATCCTCCTGATGGAATACCGTCCCCTCCGGCGCACGAATTTCCAGTGCCATGTAGAGCTGGTTTTTTGCGCCCAGGACACTCAAGGGGGTGATGGTAACGCCATCATGCTCCACTGGTGGCGGCAGGAGGCTGTTCGCAGAAGCTTCCTTTGTTTCGCCGCCGCCAATTTCCATATTATCCACGATTTTCAGTTCTTTCTGATCCAGACCGCCGAAGAAGGTAAACCACAGTGAAACGGAAACCGCCGCCGCTGCCGTGACCAGTAAAATAACTGCAATCGCTACCGCGACGCCACGAAAAATGCCACGACGCAACACGGGCCGGGTCTGCTTTTTCCTCCAGTTCCATGGAGCGGCCAGCAGACGCATTCGCTCTCGGCGATATTGTGGAGAGAAATCCGGTTCCTCCGCTTCGATCTGCCGGAGCACTCGCGCATACTGAGCTAAATTAGCGTCCATCAGTCCCTGACGCAACAGGGCATCAAACTGCTCCATAAAAGTACCCCTCCTTTTTAAGTTGTTCCCGCAGCATAGCCTTACCCCGCAGAATGCGGACCCCCACGGTGGATTCGCCGATATGTAAGCGTCGGGAAATCTCACGGTTGGTCTGCTCTTCTACGCATTTGAGTTCCAAAATTCGCCGGTAATTCTCCGGCAGCGCCCGAATCAAGGCAACTAGGTAGTCGTACTCCGCCTGGGTATCCTTCTGAGCCGGTGGATCCCAGTCCTCCGGGAAAGCCGTGGTTTTACGTTCTGACCGGAGAATATCCAATGCGGCGTTCTTAGCTGTGGTGACCACATAGCCCTCCGTCTCCTTCCAAGGCAGAATGGAGACACGTTTCCAGTTCTCCACAAGCTTGAGCCATGTCTGTTGGGCAGCATCCTCCGCTTGTGCTTGATTTCCTAAGATACGAAAGGCCATCGCATAGATTTTCTTTTCGTATGCATCGAAAAGCCGTGTAAATCGCCTTTGATCCTGCTCGGTCTCTAGCATGGCAAGACATATTACAAGCATAGGGGTCCCCTCCTTTTTGTAGAATTGGTGCAAAGTTTGTTAGTTAAACGTTGGAGGGATAAAAAGTATTTCACCATTCCTGAGAAAATGTTGAATTTTTTCATAGATGCGAAAAATTGACTCCGTTCCCACTCCGCATACCATCTCGCATATCTTCTATAACAATCCTCAGAAATTATGATAGCAAAGGAGGTGGTACAGCACAAGGATGTCGACTCAGGCGGGTTGACGCATGTTAAGAAGGAAGACGCAGTGATGTGTTGCCTGTATCCGCCGATCTACTGTCGGTATTTTAGAGGATTGCTATAATCTAGGGATAGGCTTTTAATGATATACGTGGCGGGGGTGCAGAAAACAATCTGCACCCCCGTCTTCACTTTCTTTGATTGACTCTTGACTCAATTATGATTTGACCCAAAAGCTCAGCTGGATAACCTTAGGTATTTCCTGCCCGCCGCAAAGAAATTGACTATCGTCTTTGTTATACATGGAAATCAGTTTTGAAGATATGCGGTTTATCACCAAGCATAGCAACCAAGTTCCGCTCTGCCAGGCGTAACATAGGTGCTTGCCCGAACGGCGATTCTGGTAAGCGTACCGGGGACAGAATCGACACCCAAATGATCCCCAACACGCATATCAACCATGTGGGCAACGGACAAATTGAGGTCCGTGTTGGTAAAACCAAGGTTGCAGCTCGTGCTGGTAATGAGGTCGTTCACATACACCTCCAGCGTATTTTCGATGTTGCTAACCACGAAAGATGCGGGAGCATTCATCGTCGAGGAAGCCCGGTTTAAATCGACGATTATATTCTGACTAACGGGCGATCTAAGTTCGGGAACCGCACGGGGGCTCATGACGGCGGTAGATTCACTAGCGGGAATATCCCAGCCGGGGAAGAGCTCGGAGAAATGCGGGATTTTGGTAACAGTGCCGTCT
>CATNDT010000069.1 GCA_950097035.1 uncultured Oscillibacter sp. | reverse complement strand
CTGCGTGAGATCGGGAAAGGAGAGATCGACGATGCAAAAAACTACTAAAAAGAAGATTGTCCCCATCGTGGTGACGGTGCTGGTAATCGCCTATGTGGCGCCTCTTATGGTCATCGTTCTGGGGGCCATGGGACTTTGGAGCAACGGTGAGACCGTGGCCGTTATGTTCCCGCTGCTGTGCTGGCTGGTGATGGGCGCTGCCGTAATCGCAGGCACGGTGAAGGCCCTGGGCCAGCGGCTAAAGGAGATCGACGGAGGTGAGGAGGAGGATGCCAGCCAATATTGACCGGCGCCTGAGAAAACTGAGGCGGCAGGCCGTGCTGGGCGCGGCCATGTTCACCCTTTTGCAGCTGGCCTGCACGGCGTGCTTCGGCGCACTGTGTTTCATCCCCGATCTGCCCCGGTGGGCAGCGGCCCTGTTTGCGGTTTTGGCCGCCCTTTGCGCCGGACTGATCATCCCGGCCCTGGTGGTGCTGAAACAGAGATTTGCAGAAATTAAAGGAGGAGAATTTTATGAAGCTCTTAAATATTGACTATATCCCCGGCGGACGGGAATTTGAGGCCCTTGGCATTGTAAAAGGCACGGTGGTCCAGTCCAAAAACTTCGGCAAGGACTTTATGGCCGGTATGAAAACCCTGGTGGGCGGCGAGATTGCCGGCTACACGGAGATGCTGGTGGAAGCCCGCCAGATCGCCACCAAGCGGATGGTGGACGAGGCGGAGGCCCTGGGGGCGGACGCCGTCATCAACATCCGCTTCGGCTCTTCCTCTGTAATGCAGGGGGCCGCCGAGGTCATTGCCTACGGCACGGCGGTGAAATTTCTGTGATCCGGGCGGTTTTCCTGGGCCACAGCGGATTTCTGGTGGAGCTGCCGGAGACAACGCTGCTGTTTGACTGGTGGAAGGGGGAACTCCCGGCCCTGCGGCCGGGACTCCCCCTCCTGGTCTTTGCCAGCCACCGCCACCCGGATCACTTCAAGGCCAAAATCTTCCACCTGGACAACGGCAGGCAGGAGACCCGCTTTCTTTTGGGAAAGGACCTGAAGCTGACGGCCAGAAATCTGGAGCGCTGGAACGTCTCCGCCACAGCGGCCGGGCACTGCCTGACGCTCAGCGGCGGCCAGAGGACGGAGCCCCTGCCCGGCGTCACGGTGGAGGCCCTGCCCTCCACCGACGAGGGCGCGGCCTTTCTGGTAACTGCGGGCGAGACCGCCGTCTTCCACGCCGGAGACCTGAACTGGTGGCACTGGGCGGAGGAGGACTCCGCCTGGAACCGGAATATGGCCGCCAATTTCAAGCGGTATACCGAGCCCCTGCGGGGACGGCGCATCGACCTTGCCATGCTGCCTCTGGACCCCCGCCTGGGGGAGGACGGTTTTCTGGGCCCGCAGTACTTTCTGGAGCTGGCGGATATCCGCCACGTGCTCTTTATGCACCAGTGGGAGGAGTTTGATTTTACCGCGCAATTCCTCTCACGTTTCCCCGCCTTTGCCGAAAAGGTAATCCCCATTACGGAAAACGGACAGACTGTGACGGTATAAAAGCACCGCGCCGCAGAAGCCTCTGCGGCGCGGTTGTTTTCACTGTATTTTACTCCTCCGGAGCGGACAGCAGCAGAAAGTCTCCCTCCCACTCCGCGGGGGGTGCGGCCGCCAGCTCCGCCACAAAGGCCTGCACCCGGTTTTCCGCCACGGCCTCCGCCTCCAGCGTCAGGCTGGACAGCGTCTCCGCGCGCTCCATCTCCGTCACGGTATACACCCGGTCCGCGTAGCTGACAGCACGGGCCAGCACCAGGGCGGACACCGGCTCCTCCCCCTCGGTAATCACCGTCTCCGGAAGCTCTATGGAGAGCTTCACATCATAGGGCTCCAGCGTCTTGCGCAGAGCCTCCCACAGCAGGCACAGGTTCCCCGCAAGCGGGCTCCCCTCGGACTCATAGTCGATCTTGTCAATCTTGCCCTCTGTGGGATAGCCTGTGTCAGTCAGCATAATCTCGTCAAAGCCCAGCTCCGCGATCTCCCGGACCAGTCCGCACAGATACTCCCGGGCGGCCTCCTTGCCGGGGTTCAGCCAGGTGGTGTAATTCCCGTCATAGAAGATATAGCCCCCGGTATTTTTTAGTCCCATGGCGTTGAGGTCTGAGCGGGAGGCTCTGGGATCCAGCAGGCAGGAGATGCGGGCAACGGTATACAGCCCCTCCTCCCCGGTCACGGCGGAGAGCGCCTCCATGGTGTCATCCTCCACCTGCACAGCGCCCCGCACGGCGGTTTCAGACGCAAAGTAGACGTTGCCCTCGATATCCTTCAATGTGATGACTGCCGTGTTATACGCCGTGCCGGCGGCAGCCCGGGCGGCCTGCCAACTCTCCCCGGTCAGGGGCGTGGCCGTCAGGGAGAACGCCTTTACAGACGGCTCCTCAGGCTCCTGAATGATAACGTCGATATCGATATCGATCTCATCCTCAACCGGCGGCAGCTCCTCAGGCGCCTCTGCCGGCTCTCGCTCCGGCAGGCGCAGAAACGGACGGCCGTCTTCATCGTAGACGATATAGCGCTGCATGGCAAGCACAGTCAGCGCGGCGAAAATAATCAGCACCAGCAGCACGCCCAGAGCGATCTTCCCCTTGGAAGTCCGGCCCCGGTAAGTGCGGTATCCTTTGGATGGCAGCACCTTTTTTCTCCCCTCTCTCAATGGCTCCCGTCCGGTGATGTCAATCCTCCAGAGCCATCACCTTATCCACCCGGCGCGTGTGGCGTCCACCCTCGAACTCGGTGGATAAAAACACCTCTACCATGCGCTCGGCCATGTTTTTGCCGGTAAAGCCCGCGCCCATGGCCAGCATGTTGGCGTTGTTGTGGCGGCGGGTCAGCTCCGCCTGAAGCGCGTCGCCGCAGTGGGCGCAGCGGATGCCCCGGATCTTATTGGCGGTGATGGAAACACCGATGCCGGTGGTGCAGATCAGAATACCCCGGTCACAGTTCCCCTCCGCCACGGCACGGGCGGCAGGCGCTGTGAAATCAGGATAGTCGCAACTCTCTGCGGAATAGCAGCCAAAATCCTCATAGGAGTGGCCCAGCTTTTTCAAAACCTCAATAACATACTGTTTCAGCTCATAGCCGCCGTGATCACAGGCCAATGCAATTTTCATAGGCGTCTCTCTCCTGTCTCTTTGACGTTATGGTTTTTTCTTTTCCTATTGTACCCCACTCCGGGCAAAAAATCAATCAGAGTTGATGCCAGACAGGCTCCCGCTTTTCAAATGTGCAGAATTTCTCAAATCCGCACGCCCGCAGCAGCTGCTGCCCTTCCCGCACGGCGCAGCCCACAAATTCCGGCGTATGGGCGTCTGTACCCAGAGTGACGATCTCGCCGCCAAGGTCCCGATACATCTCCAGCCACTTTCGGTCCGGCAGCGGGGTGTTGCCCCGGTTGGTGTTGACCTCAATCCCGCAGCCGTTTTTAATCACCGTACGGAGGATGTCCTCCACCTCCGTCTCAAACCCGTCGAAGCTCAGGTGAAAGCCCTGGTTCTCATTGAGGTAGCGCAGCGGCAGCGTCAGGTGGCCCAAAACGCTGAACTGGCCCCACTCCGCTGTGCGCTTCACCAGTTTTAAGTAGTCGGCAATCCCCCGCAGGGCCTCCTCCTCGTCCTTTGGGTGGAAAAAATACAGGTCCACATTGTCAAACCGCTTTGACAGAATGTGGTTGGAGCCGATGACAAAGTCCAGCTCAGGGGCGCCTGTTAACAGACCGGCGGTGCGGGGCAAATCCAAAACGGCCTCGCCCAGCTCAATGCCCAGCCGCAGGCGGATGCGGTCCCCCACCGCCGCCCGGGCCGCCTGAAATTCCTGTTCCAGCGCCTTCCAGTCGTAAAATTCAATGGGGTCCCGTCCGTTCCAGGCCACAGGCTCCACATGGTCGGTAAAGCAGAGCTCCTGCACGCCCGCCTTTACCGCCGCCTCCGCCATTTCCGTCATAGAGTGGCCCGCGTCCGGAGAGATGCGGGAGTGGACGTGGTAATCCGCCAGATACATATGCGTTCCCCTCACTTTTTGAACTTCTTAAAAAACTTCTTCCGCTCCTCATAGTTGTTCTCGCCCACGGTCTCGGCAAATTTTTTCAGGGCCTCTTTCTGCTCCTTATTCAGGTTGCGGGGCGTTTCAATATACACCGTGACATACTGATCTCCCCGGCCCCGGCCGTTGATGGCGGGAATGCCCTTGCCCTTGAGGCGGAAGGTGGTGCCGCTCTGGGTCCCTTCCGGCAGGTCGTATTTCACTTTGCCGTCAATGGTGGGGATCTCCAGCTCCGCGCCCAGCACCGCCTGGGTAAAGGTAATCGGCGCCTCGCACAAAACAGAGGTGCCCTCCCGGCGGAACAGCTCGTGGGGCCGGACGGTAATCGTAATCAGCAAATCGCCGGAGGGACCGCCGTTGACCCCGGCGTGGCCCTGGCCCCGGATCGAGATCGTCTGCCCGTGGTCAATACCGGCGGGAATGCTGGCCTGAATGGTCCTGCGCCTGCGTACCGTTCCGCTGCCCCGGCAGTCCTTGCAGGGCTGATGGATGATCTTACCCTTTCCGCCGCAGCGGGAGCAGGGAGAGGTGGTGGCAAAAACGCCCATGGGCGTCTGCCGCCGGGTCTGCACCTGGCCGGCGCCATGACAGTCCGGGCAGACCTCAGGCGTTGCGCCGGGGGCGCAGCCATTTCCGTGGCAGGTGTCGCACTGCTCCATGCGCTCCACCGTAACCGCCTTTTCGCAGCCGAAGGCGGCCTCTTCAAAGGAGACGGCCAGCGACAGCCGGATGCTCTCTCCCCGCTGGGGGGCGTTGGGGTTGCTCCGCCGGCCGCCGCCAAATCCCCCGCCGAAAAAGCTGCCGAAAATATCACCCAAATCGCCAAAGTCAAAGCCGCCGTCAAACCCGCCGGCTCCAAAATTCGGGTCCACCCCGGCGTGGCCATACTGGTCATACCGGGCCTTTTTATCACTGTCAGACAGGATCTCATAGGCCTCGTTGATCTCTTTGAACCGGGCCTCGGCGGCCTTGTCCCCGGGGTTCAGGTCCGGGTGGTTGGCTTTGGCCAGCTTTCGGTATGCCTTTTTGATCTCGTCCTGAGAGGCTCCCTTGGAGATCCCAAGAACCTCGTAGTAATCGCGTTTTTGTTCAGCCATGGCTCCTCCTTGAATGGATCGCGACATCACCTGCCTAAAGCAGCTCTATGGTACCTGTCCGGCAAAGCAGGATCGCTCATTGTCCACTCGTTTCCCGTTTTGCTTCTGCGCCATACAATGGGGCGGGGAGTGCTCCCCGTCCCATTGTATAAACCCTTCAGATCATTTGCTCTGTCCATCCTCGTCGACTACCTTATAATCGGCGTCGTAATACTGGCCCTCCTGGCCGCCGGCGGCTCCGGCCTCGGGGCCGGGCTGCGGGCCGCCCT
Source organism: uncultured Oscillibacter sp. (assembly GCA_950097035.1). Taxonomy (GTDB): domain Bacteria; phylum Bacillota; class Clostridia; order Oscillospirales; family Oscillospiraceae; genus Oscillibacter. The sequence goes on along the minus strand of CATNDT010000069.1, from coordinate 10,425 downwards.
GGGGGTTGGCCTGCTGATAGAGCTTTTCGCTCACCGCGTAAAAGGCCTGCTGCAGCGCCTCGGTATCGGCCTTGATCGCGGCGATATCCGTGCCCTTCAGGGTCTCTTTCAGCTTATCCAGCGCCGCCTGAACCTTGCCCTTGTCGTCGGCGGGGATCTTGTCGCCCATTTCAGAGAGGGTCTTCTCGCTCTGATAGACCATCTGGTCGGCCTGGTTCCGGGTCTCCACCTCTTCTTTCAGCTTCTTATCCTGGGCGGCATACTGCTCCGCCTCCTTCACGGCCTTCTCGATATCGTCCTTACTCATATTGGAGGAGGAGGTGATGGTGATATGCTGCTCCTGGCCGGTGCCCAGATCCTTGGCGGAGACATTGACGATGCCGTTGGCGTCGATATCAAAGGTGACCTCGATCTGGGGCACGCCGCGGCGGGCTGGGGCAATGCCGTCCAGATGGAAGCGGCCCAGGGACTTGTTGGCCGCGGCCATCTCCCGCTCGCCCTGGAGGACGTTGACCTCCACGCTGGTCTGGTTGTCGGCGGCGGTGGAGAAGATCTGACTCTTCTTCACGGGGATGGTGGTGTTGCGGTCAATGAGGCGGGTCATCACGCCTCCCTGGGTCTCGATCCCCAGAGACAGGGGAGTAACGTCCAGCAGCAGCAGGCCCTTCACATCGCCGGTGAGCACGCCGGCCTGCAGCGCCGCGCCCATAGCCACGCACTCATCAGGGTTGATGCCCTTGAAGGGGTCGCTGCCGGTAAAGCCCTTCACAGCCTCCTGCACGGCGGGAATCCGGCTGGAGCCGCCCACCAGCAGAACCTTGGAAAGGTCTGAGGGCTTCAGCCCCGCATCGCTCATAGCCTGGCGGACCGGGCCCATAGTGGCCTCCACCAGGTGGGCGGTGAGCTCGTTGAACTTGGCCCGGCTAAGCGTCATATCCAGATGCTTGGGGCCGGTGGCATCGGCGGTGATATAGGGCAGGTTGATGTTGCTGGTGGTCACGCCGGAGAGCTCGATCTTGGCCTTTTCGGCCGCCTCTTTCAGGCGCTGCATGGCGACCTTGTCGCTGGAGAGGTCCACCCCGTCGGTCCGCTTGAACTCGCTTACCAGCCACTTCATCACGCACTCGTCAAAGTCGTCGCCGCCCAGACGGTTGTTGCCGGCGGTAGCCAGCACTTCAATCACACCGTCGTCAATGTCCAGAATGGACACGTCGAAGGTGCCGCCGCCCAGGTCATAGACCATGATCTTCTGCGTCTGCTCCTTATCCACGCCATAGGCCAAGGCCGCGGCGGTGGGCTCGTTGATAATGCGCTTTACGTCCAGGCCCGCGATTTTGCCGGCGTCCTTGGTGGCCTGGCGCTGGGAGTCGGTAAAGTAGGCGGGAACGGTAATAACCGCCTCGGTGACAGTGCCGCCAAGGTAGGACTCGGCATCCGCCTTCAGCTTCTGGAGGATCATGGCGCTGATCTCCTGGGGTGTGTAATTCTTACCGTCAATACCCACCTTGTGATCGCTGCCCATCTCCCGCTTGATCGAGGCGATCGTGCGGTCGGGGTTGGTGATGGCCTGCCGCTTTGCCACCTGGCCCACCATGCGCTCTCCGGTTTTGGAAAAGGCCACTACGGACGGGGTGGTGCGGTTGCCCTCCGCATTGGCGATGACAACAGCTTCGCCGCCCTCCATAACAGCCACGCAGGAATTGGTTGTGCCAAGGTCAATACCGATTACTTTAGACATAACAAAAGCCTCCAAAATCTATCAAATAATTCCGTTCATCTCAAAATCAATACATCAATTTGCCACTTGCACGATGGCGTGCCGCACCACTTTATCCCCCATCCGGAATCCGGCCTGAAAAACCTGGGCCACCGTGTTTTCATCAAAATTCTCGTCCTCCACATGCATAACGGCGTTCATGGTCTCCGGGTCGAAGGGCATGCCCCGGGCCTCGATCTCCTCCACACCCAGCTTTTTCAAAAGCTCCTGATACTGGTGGAAGATCATCACCAGCCCCCTCTTATGGGGGGAATCGTCATCGCCCTCGGCGGACGCGGCCCGCTCCAGATTGTCATACACCGCCAAAAACTCCCGGACGGTGTCGGCCCTGGCGTCCTGATAGAGGCTGTCCTTCTCCTTGGCCGTCCGCTTGCGGTAATTTTCATACTCGGCGGTGAGGCGGACAAACTGATCCTTCACAGACTCCAGCTGTTTGGCGGCCAGCTCCATCTGCTCCACCTGTTCTCTGGTAAAGGTGTATCCCTTCTCCTTCTTTTTCTTTCCCTTGGGCGGCTTCTCCGTCTTCTCTCCGGTCTCCTCAGCCGCTTCACTCTCCTCCGTTTGGGGGAGATCCTGCTCCGGAATGGTGTCCTCCATTTCCTCCGGGGCGGGCTGTCTGTTCTCTTCGCTCATTTCTTCACATCCTCCTTCGGGGGCAATTCTGCATCCTTGCCAAATAACCGCGTCAGCCCCTCGGCAAAACCGGTAAGCCGGGCGGCCACAGCGGCGTAATCCATTCGCGTGGGGCCCACCACGCCGATCAGGCCCCGCATATCCTCACCAATATCATAGCTGGCAACCACCACGCTGGTGTCTTTCAGCGCGTCGGTCACATTTTCCGGGCCGATCAGAATCTGCATGGGCCCGTCGTCCGGCATGGGCAGGTTTTCCTTGCTGTCGGCCAGAAAGCTCATCAGCTCATGGGCCCGGTCGGCATCCCGAAACTCGGGCAGCTTCAAAAGCTGGTTGGCCCCGGCAGTGATGATCTCCCGCCGCCCCGCCTCCTCCAGCATGTCTGCCGCATAGGACACGGTTTGGGACAGCAGCAAAAACAGCGGGGGCGGAATCTGCTCCGCCACATTCATCAGCCGCTGGTTCATCTCCTCCACAGAGGCGGCCGTAAAATGGGTGTTCAGCAGGTTTACCAAAAGGGGCAGCTGCTCCACATCCACCTTTAACTGCAGCCGCAGCAGCTGGCTCTTCACCCGGCTGTCGCTCATCATCAAAACAACGATGCAGCTGTGCTCATCCACCGGCAGCAGGTCGAACCGCCGGGCCGTCTGCCGCTTTTTGCCGGCCGCGGCCACATAGGCCGGGTAATTTACCGAGGCGGACACCGCCCGCCCGGCCTGACCAAGCAGCCGGTCCAGCTCCTCCAGCTTGCCCCGAAGAGCGCGGTTAATCTCCTCGGTCTCCGCCAGGGACAGCCGTTGGCGCTCCATCAGCTCATTTACATACAGCCGGTAGCCCTTAGGGGAGGGAACCCGCCCCGCAGAGGTGTGGGGCTGCTCTAAATAGCCCTGTTCCACCAGGTCCGCCAGCTCGTTGCGGATGGTGGCGGAGCTGACACTGCCGCCCATCTCAGCGGCAATGGCCTTAGACCCCACCGGCTCCGCCGTGTGGACATAGTCCTCCACCACAACCTTTAATATTTGCTTTTTCCGGTCTGTCAACTCCACAGCGAGCACCTCTGCCGGCTTTTTCGTTTTCTTATAGGGCAATAGGATTAGCACTCCTTTTCGTTGAGTGCTAAAAGGAGTTTACCACCGCCGCCCGGCAATGTCAATGGATGGATATAAACAAATTGTAAATTAAGACAGTACAATTTTTGAACATTTCTCTTTTCACAAAAAAAAACCCATTCCCGGGCGGGAATGGGTTTTTTTCGTGAATTATTATTTCGCAGTGTCTGCCGCCTTGGCCTCGGCGGCGGCTTTGGCCTTTTCGGCCTGGGCCTTCTTAATGGCCTTGTATTTCTCCTTCTCCTCCGCAGTGGCGACGGGAAGGATGGCGTCTCTCGGGCAGACCTTGGTGCAGAGCCTGCAGCCCACGCACTTGTCGTAGTCCACCACGGCCACGCCGTCCACCACATGGATGGCGTCCTTCTTGCACTCCTTCTGGCACAGCCCGCAGCCGATACAGGCGCTCTTGCACACGCTCATGGCGGCCTTGCCCTTATCCTTGTTGGCGCAGGCCACACGAACCTTTTTAGACGCCGGGACGGCGGTGATCAGCTTGCGGGGGCAGGCGCTGGCACAGGCCATGCAGGCCGTGCACTTGTCCGGGTCCACCACGGCGGTGCCATTGGGGCCGATGGACATGGCGCCGAACTGGCAGGCGTTGACACAGGAGCCAAAGCCCAGGCAGCCAAAGGCGCACTCCAGAGGACCGGCAGCCACCTTGGTCGCGGAGATGCAGTCCTTCACCCCTCTGTACTCATAGCGCTTCACGGCGTTGGTGCCGCCGTTGCAGCGGACAAAGGCCCCCTGCCGCTCGCCGGTGGGGGCCTCCTGGCCCATGATCTTGGCGATGGCGGCGGCGTTTTCCGGCCCTGCCGGGGCGCAGGCGGTAACGGGGGCCGTGCCGGCCAGGATGGCGGCGGCGCAGCCGCCGCAGCCGGGAAAGCCGCAGCCGCCGCAGTTGGCGCCGGCCAGATGGCTTAAAATCTCTTCCTCCCGGGGATCCTTCTTCACCTCGAAGATCTTGGACGCCACAGACAGCACCAGCCCGAACAGCGCGCCCAAAATGCCCAGCACGAGGAGAGCAGCAATTACATTACCCATTTTTCCTTCTACCTCCTTACCAGACCTGCAGGCCGGAGAAGCCCATGAAGGCCAGCGCCATCAATCCCGCGGTCACCAGCGCGATGGGGAAGCCGTCCCAGCACTTGGGATAGTCGGCAAACACCAGCCGCTCCCGGATGCTGGCGAACAGCACGATGGCCAGCAAAAAGCCCAGGCCGCCGGTGATGCCGTATACCACGGACTCGATGAAATTATAGTTGTTCTGGATGTTCAGCAGGGCCACGCCCAGCACGGCGCAGTTGGTGGTGATGAGGGGCAGATACACGCCCAGGGCCGTGTACAGGGTGGGCATGGACTTCTGCAAAAACATCTCGATAAACTGCACCAGAGAGGCGATGACCAGAATGAAGGCCACCGTCTGCATGTACATCAGGTCGAACTTCACCAGAATGAAGGTGTTGACCAGCCAGGTAATGGCGGAGGCCAGGCCCATGACGAAGGTCACGGCGATGCCCATGCCCACGGCGGTATCCACCTTTTTGGACACACCCAGGAAGGGGCAGATGCCTAAGAACTGGGAGAAGATGAAGTTGTTCGACAAAATCGCGCCCAGCGCAATTGCCAGCAGTTTGAAAATCGGATCCATTATTTGCTCTCCTCCTTATTCTTTTTCGGCCGGTTCAGCGCCCACTGCATCAGGGCGATCAGCGCGCCCAGCACCAGGAAGCCGCCCACAGGCAGCGTCATCATGCCGACAGGGTACTGGGAGGGCAGGATGGCAATGCCCTTGGCATCGGGGCCCAGAAGGCCGCCGCCAAAGGTGCCTGCGCCCAGGAACTCGCGGATGATGCACATGGCCAGCAGCACCAGGGTGTAGCCAATGCCCTGGAAGATACCGTCGAAGAAGGAGGCGGCCACGCCGTTTTTATAGGAGAACGCCTCCGCGCGGCCCAAAATGATGCAGTTCACCACGATGAGGGGGATAAACACGCCCAGGGAGTTGGCCAGGGCGGGCAGGAAGGCCTGGATCAGCAGGTCCACCATGGTGACGAAGCCCGCGATGACCACGATGAACATGGCGATGCGGATCTTATCCGGCACGATCTTCCGGATAAGGGAGATGATGACGTTGGAGAGCGTCAGAATGATGAGCACGGCCACGCCCATGCCCAGACCGTTGAAAAACGATGTGGTGATGGCCATGGTGGAGCACATGCCCAGCACCTGCACCAGAACCGGGTTCTGATACAGCAGGCCGTCCATAAACTGTTTCTTGAGATTCATACGTTCAGCTCCCCCTTTCAGCCGATGGCGCCGGCCACGGCCAGCGCGGTGTTGACACCGGCGGTAACGCCCTTGCTGGAGACCGTGGCGCCGGTGATGGCGTCCACATTGGTGCCCACCACCAGGGTGCCGTCGGCGGCGCTCTTGCCCTCGAACTGGTTCAAAACGCCGTTTTCATTGTCCATGACCCGGGAGCCAATGCCCGCAGTTTCGGAGTTCTTGACGATGGCGACACCGGTGACGACGCCCTCGCCGTCCACGCCCACCATCATCTCAATGTTGCCCTGGGAGCCGGAGGCCACCACCTTGATGGCATAGCCCGCGCCGGCGCCGCCCACCTGGACCTCATATACGGAATCCAGCGTGCCGCCGGCGGCGGTGGCCGCCGCAGTCATGGCCTCGGTATTCTCCAGCGCGTCGGAGAAGTCGGTGGCGTCGGGGTCGGCCACCACGTCCTTCATGGCGGCTACGGTGTTCTCCCAGTTGATGTCCTCGATCTTTTCCCGGGTCACGTTATCCACAACGCCCAGCAGCGCGGCCACGATGACGCAGGTGACAAACAGCGTGACAGTCAGCTTGATGATGTACTTGGGGTCCATATCGACCTTTTCCCTGGTTTTCACTTCGGTGCTCATTTCGCGGCCCCCTCCTTCTTATCGGATTTCACGACGCCGAAACGGACGGGCTTGGTGTATTTGTCGATCAGTGCCACACACAGGTTCATGACCATAATGGAGTAGCACACGCCCTCGTTATAGGAGCCAAAGTAACGGATAAACACGGTAAACAGGCCACAGCCGATGCCGAAGATAACCTGACCCTTTTTGGTGACGGGGGAGGTGGCATAGTCGGTGGCCATGAAGAACGCACCCAGCATCAATCCGCCGCCGAACAGGCTGTAGAGCATCCACTCCACACCGGAGCCGGCCTTGGGGAACAGGAACGTCAGCACCGCCACGGTGGCGAGATAGCTCACCGGGGTGTGCCAGTTGATAACCTTGCGGATGATGAGGTACACGCCGCCGATGAGCAGCATCAGCGCGGAGATCTCGCCCATGGAGCCGGGGATATTGCCCATGAACATGTCGGTCACGGAATACTCCGCCGTCAGGCCCGCCATGTCGCCGGTTTTCATATAGGCCAGGGGCGTTGCGGCGGTGGCGGCGTCGGCAATGCCGCCGAACATGGGCGCCTTGCTCTCAAGGGGATCTATCCAGGTGGTCATCACACCGGCGTAGCTGCCCAGCAGGAAGGCGCGGCCCGCCAGGGCGGGGTTGACAAAGTTTTTGCCGATGCCGCCGAAGAGCTGCTTGACCACCACGATGGCGAAGAAGTCGCCGATGAGGATCATCCACAGCGGGGTGGTAGGGGGGCAGACAAAGGACAGCAGCATGCCCGTGACCACGGCGCTGAGGTCGCCCACAGACTGGGGCCTTTTCATGATCGCCCGGTAGCCCCACTCAAAGAACATGCAGCCGATCACGGACACCAGCGTGAGGATCAGGGATTCCACGCCGAATTTGATGACGGCCCAGATGAGGGCGGGCAGCATGGCGATGATCACGTCCAGCATAATGGACCGGGTGGTCTCCGAGCCCCGGATGTGGGGGTTGGAGGTTGCGATGAGTTTCAGATTTTTGTAATCCGTCATGGTGTTTTACGCCTCCTTCCGCTCTTGCGCGGCCTTTTTCGCCTCGGCGGCCGCCTTGTCGGCAGCGGCCTTGTCCTTCACCAGCTGCTTGCCGGTTTTGAACATATGGGTCAGGTGCATCCGGGCGGGACAGGTGTAGGCGCAGGCGCCGCACTCCATGCAGTCCATGATGTGGGCCTCGTTCAGCTCATCCACCATACCCTTGGAGGCGTACTGATACAAAAACAGGGGTTCCAGGTGCATGGGGCACACGCTCACGCACTTGCCGCAGCGGATGCACTGGGGGTCCGCCACCGTCTGCTCCTCTTTCTCGCAGAAGGCCAGAATAGCGCCGGTGCCCTTGGCCACGGGAATATCCGCGGTGTACTGGGCCATGCCCATCATGGGGCCGCCGGCAATGAGCTTGTAGGTGCCGTCCTTCACGCCGCCGCAGGCGTCCAGCAGCAGGGAGACGGGGGTGCCGATGGGGCACTCGATATTCTTGGGCTCCACAATGCCGGAGCCGGACACGGTGACCACCTTGTTGACAACAGGCATGCCCTGGACGATGGCCCGGAAAATGGCGCAGGTGGTGTTGATGTTGAACACGGCGCAGCCGATGTTGCTGGGCAGGCCGCCCGGGGGCACCTGTTTGCCGGTGATGGCCTGGCAGAGCTGCTTTTCACCGCCCTGGGGGTAACGGCAGTGGAGGGACTCCACCACCACGGGGGCGTGCTTTTCGGCAATGACCCTGTTCATGGCGTCGATGCCGTTTTGCTTGTTGTCCTCCACGCCGATGACGACCTTGTCCACGCCGAACATCTTGGCGAGGTACGTGGCGCCGCCGATGATCTCCTCCGGCCGCTCCAGCATGGTGCGGTGGTCGCCGGTGATGTAGGGCTCGCACTCCGCGCCGTTGATAATCACGGTGTCCACCTTGCCGATGCCGCCGGAGATCTTCACGTGAGTGGGGAACGTGGCGCCGCCCATACCCACGATACCGGCCTCCTTCACGATCTCCACCATCTCGTCCACGGTCAGAGCATCCGGATTGGCGGGGGCCTTCACCTCTTCGCTGAGGGTATTGTGCATGTCGTTTTCAATGATGACGGACATCATATTTCCGCCCATGGAATAGGGGCGGGGCTCCACAGCCTTGACCTTGCCGGAAACACTGGCGTGGATGGGGGCTCCCAGTCCCCGAAACTCGCCGATCTTCTGGCCTACCCTCACCAGATCCCCGGCTTTCACCAGGGGGGTGCACGGCGCGCCAAAGTGCATCGACATGGGAATGACCACCTCCGCCGGGGCGGGCAGTTGCTCGATGGCCTTTTCATTGGTCGCGGCTTTCATATCATGGGGATGAACGCCGCCAAAGAAAGCTTGTGCCATAGTCTTCACCTCATTTTTACTCCTGATAGCCGCCGCTACGCACATAAAACCCCATCCACCGGCCTGGGACGGGGTATGCCGCGCTCTGGCGCCTCTATCACATACTGTATTCTATTCTACACCCTGTTTCAAGAAATGTCCAGACTGTGAACGACGGTTTTTGCTGGAATTCACCCTTTTTTTTACATCCTTTTCACGGTTCCTCCCCCGCTTTCGCCGGCCGGGGTCTCTTCTCCACCGGCAAAGCCTCTCTTGCCAAGTCCGCCGGAGTGTGGTAAACTGTATCCATCAGCCGGTCTCTCCGGCGATTTTGGAAAAATCGGAGGTGTCCTCCCATGATGGCGGAGCTCATTGACAGAAAACAACTCAAGGCAGACGTAAGGGAGCTGCTGTCCGCATCCCAGGTCTCCCCCAGGGGCATGGCGGCGCTGTATCTCGGGCTGTCGGCGCTGCTGAGCGTGGTGGATTATCTGGCCGGCGGCGGAAACGCGGTGCCTGACCGAAACCTGCTGGGCGTCTTTGTCTACGTGCTCACCTCGCTTTTGACCGCGGTTTTAAGCGCCGGCTTCGTACTCTACTGCATGGCCATCCGCCGGGGCGAACGGGCCGAGTACCTCACGCTCTTTGACGGGTTCTCCTTTGTGGGAAAGCTCATCCTTCTGGAGATCGTCACCACCTTTTTCGCCTTTCTCTGGTCACTGCTGTTCCTGATCCCCGGCATCATCGCCCTTTACCGCTACCGCTTCGCCTTCTTCAACCTGTATGAAAATCCCGGCATCGGCGTGATGGAGGCCCTGGACATGAGCAAGCGGCAGACCCTGGGCTACAAGTCCCAGCTGTTTGTGCTGGACCTAAGCTATCTGGGCTGGGCCCTGCTGGCCTGCCTGCCCCTGTTCGTTATGCTGGCCATGGTGTACCGCGCCCTCTTCCAGATACTGGCCGCCGGACCCGAGGCCTTTTGGAGCCTGGACCCCGGCGCGCTGATCGCCCAGGCCATCGTGCTGCCCATGTGGTGCTGGGACCTGATTATCAGCGTGTTCTCCCTGGTGGTGGGGCTCTTTTACATTCCCAACCAGCAGTGCGTCACCCTGGGCTACTTTGAAACCGCCAAGCGCACCTCCGGCGTGGGCCTGGGGGCGGAGCCGCCCCGGCTGGAGGACGACTCCGGCAACGGCTGGACCGGCGGCTGGGGGCAGATGTGAGGGAGATTCCCCTTTTTATACTGTACAAATTCCCGGCGGTTTTTAGAACCCGCCGGGAATTTTGCTTGCCGGCGCAGTCCGGCTGTGATATGATAAAAGCAGTTGATTTTGACCTTTTTCACAGGGTCAGAAGGGGGCGCTTCCATGCTGACCTACTCTTTGGAGGAACGGGGCGGGCTGCCCCTGTACGAATACCTGTACCGCCGTATCCGGACTGATATCCTGAGCGGAAGCCTCGCCGCGGGGGAGCGCCTGCCCTCCAAGCGGACTCTGGCGGAGCACCTGCAGATCTCCGTCATTACCGTGGAAAACGCATACCGGCAGCTGGAGGCGGAGGGCTTTTTGCTCTCCCGCCCCCGGCGGGGCTTTTTCGTGGCGGCGGTGGAGCACGTTCCG
>CATNDT010000068.1 GCA_950097035.1 uncultured Oscillibacter sp. | reverse complement strand
CGGTCCGGCCGACCCCGCCCCGCCCCCCTGGGCCGCCCCGGACGGAGGCATCGCCTCCCCGTCCCGGCTCATCAGCCATGCCTCCGGCATCCCGGTGGTCCAAAACAGCTTCCAATACTCTCGATTCATCTGCCATCCCTCCTGTCCATACCGTTAGCATGAACAGGGACAGATTGATTATGTCAGGGAAATTTTGTGTCCGGTTTCATTCAGGCAAGGCTTTTTCCGCCGCTTCCGCTAAAACGGCCCCGCTCCAGCGGATCAGGCGGGCGAACGCGTCCTCCAGCGGCTCTCCTGTGGGGGACAGGCCGTATTCCAAAATCTCCCGCTCGTCCCCCTCCAGCCGGGAGAGCAGCTCCCCCTTGGCCCGCAGGTTCTCCCCGGTTCGCAGCTCATAGAGGGCCCGCAGGGTGAAAAATACGCTTTTGTGGGCCTCTTTCAAAAAACCGGGCCACTCCTCCCTGGGGGCGTAGAGATAGGTGTGGACGGCGGCGTGGTACAGCCCCGACGCCCCGATGGCGGCGGCCTGGGCCAAATCCTCCCGGCCCAGGGGCGGCAGCAGGGGCTTCAGCCGTCCATACACGTCCCGGGTGTCCCGGGCCAGCTGGCACAGGTCATATTTAGACCAGCTTTTCAGCTCCGCCGCCCCGCACAGGAAGCCGCAGGCCTTCTCCCCCTCGGGCATACCCCCCACGATGGCCCGGTATAAATCCAGATCGGAAAGCTCCACCCGGTCCAGCACCGTCACCACGTCGATGTCGCTGTCCTCATTGGCCTCCCCCCGGCCGTAGCTTCCCTGAAGCCCCAGAAACAGCAGCCGGGGGCCGAACCGCTCCGCCAGCCTGCCCGCCAGCTCCTCCATCCAGCGTTCAATCTCAACCACGGCTCAGTCCTCCGTATAACCGAAGTTTTGGATGGCCGCCGGGTTGTCCCGCCAGTTTTCCTTTACCTTCACCCAGGTCTCCAGATACACCTTGGCCCCCATGAACGCCTCCATGTCCTTCCGTGCCTGGGTGCTGATCTTCTTCAGCATGGCCCCGCCCTTGCCGATGATGATCCCCTTGTGGGACGCCTTCTCGCAGTAGATGGTCACATGGCAGTCGATGATGTCGGTGTCGTCCCGCTGGGAGAACTGCGTCACCTCCACCGCCGTGCCGTGGGGAATCTCCTGGTCCAGCTCCCGCAGCAGCTTCTCCCGGACGATCTCCGCCATGATCTGCCGCTCGGGCTGGTCGGTCACCGCCCCGTCGGGGAACAGCTGGGGCCCCTCGGGCAGCCAGCCGCCCAGCACCTCCAGCAGCTCGTCCACGCCCTCCCCGGTTTTGGCGGAGATGGGCACCACCGCGTCCCAGTCCAGGGCCTCCCCGTAGGCCGCCATCACCGCCAGCAGCTTCTCCTTCTCCACCGTGTCGATCTTGTTGATCACCAGGGCGGCAGGCGCGCCTAACGCCTTGATGCGGTCGATCAGCTCCTGCTCCGGCCCGCCGATGCGGTCCACCGGCTCCACCAGCAGCATCACCCCGTCCACGTCCGCCACCGACTGGCGCACCACCTTTACCATGTAGTCGCCTAACCGGGTGCGGGCCTTGTGCAGTCCCGGCGTGTCCACAAACACGAACTGGCTGTCCCCCCGGTTGAGGACGGCGCAGATGCGGTTGCGGGTGGTCTGGGGTTTGGGGGAGACGATGGCGATCTTCTCCCCCGCCAGGGTGTTGGTCAGGGTGGACTTGCCCACGTTGGGCCGTCCGCAGATGGTGATGATGCCGCTTTTCTTGATGTTCATAGGTGATCCTCAACTTTCTTGAGCATTTTTTGTAAGTATGTTCAGTTTTCCCCGTGGTAGTCCAGGTGTTCCCACTTCGCCTGCTCGTCGAAGAAATCCTCCCCCGGTGGGAGCTCCTTGTAATACACCTGGGTCAGTTCCCCGTCGATCCGATCTTCCACCTTGATCCCGTAGGCGAACACCGTCCCCTCTGTCTCGGGGATCACCATATCTGTCTCCTCCCACCACGTCTCGATCCGCCGGATGCACACCAGCTTCCCGTTCTCCCAGCGGTGGAAGGTGGTCACGCCGTCCCCGGCGCCGCTGTTCCGGGCCCAGCCGTCGATGACCTCCGTCTCCGGGTTGCGGCGGGGAAGGGAGATCTCCCGGTACTCCGGCACCTCCGCGAACTGTCCCGCCGCCTCGTCCCACACCCAGAGATACCAGTATCTGGCTGCGTTTCCCATGTTATACAGGACGCTGAAGTCCACGTACCCGTCGAAATTGGCGTCCACCACCTCGTGATGGCCAAACGCCATATCCTCCACCAGGACAGCCATGGTTTGGAGCGGCGCGTCCATATCCCCCGGGTTCCAGACGGACAGCGTGGTGTGGTAATCGCCGAACTCCGTGTCCCTGTCCTGTTCCCCCAGTTCCGCCGTCACCAGCAGCGTGCCCAGCTTCCCGCCCGTGTCCACCAGAAAGGCGTCGTGGGTATCATCCATGGGCTGCCGCTCCAGCAGCTCCTCCGGGCTTGGGAGCTCCGGCGGCGTTCTCAGCGGCACGCCGGCTGTGGGGGACGGCTCCGGCGAAACGGGCGCGGTTCCCGTTGGCTCCTCCGCCTGACACCCCGTCAACGCCAACGCCAGGGCCGCCGCCAGCAAAGCATAGCGTATTTTCATGCGTTTTCCTCTCTTTCCAGCCCCAATTCCTTCATAATGTACTCCTCCCGCTCCCGCATCCGGGCCTTTTCCGGCCCCTCGTCCAGGTGGTCGTAGCCCAGCAGGTGAAGCGTCGAGTGGACGGCCAGGTAGGCCAGCTCCCGGCGGTTGGCGTGCCCGTACTCCTTGGCCTGGGCCTTGGCCCGCTCCAGGGAGATGCACATATCCCCCAGGGGGGCCAGCCCGGTGGCGGGGTCGGCGTCCTCCCCGGACGGCTTGTCCCCCGGCCTGAGGTCGAACATAGGAAAGGACAGCACGTCGGTGGGGGCGTCCACCCCCCGCATATCCAGGTTAATCCGGTGGATGCCCCCGTCATTGGTGATCAGCACGTTGATCTCGCAGGGCACGTCCACCTCCTCCGTGTCCAGGGCGGTACGGATCGCCTTGCGCAGGAAGGAGCGCAGGCCTTCGTCCACCCCGGGGACGTCGGCGGAAATCATGATTTTATGCTTTGCCATTACCGGTTGACCTCCCGCTTGTCCCGCTTGGCCGCCCTGCGGGCCTCGTCGTCCTCGTAGGCCTTAATGATCCGCTGGACAATGACATGGCGCACCACGTCCGCCCCGGTGAGCTGGCGGATGGCGATGCCCTCCACCCCCTTCAGCACCCGCATGGCCTCCTTCAGCCCGGATACCTTGTCCGCCGGCAGGTCGATCTGGGTGGCGTCCCCGGTAATGACGATCTTGGACCCGAAGCCCAGCCGGGTGAGGAACATCTTCATCTGCTCCCGGCTGGTGTTCTGGGCCTCGTCCAGAATGATGAAGCTGTCGTCCAGGGTCCGGCCCCGCATATAGGCCAGCGGGGCCACCTCGATGTTGCCCCGCTCCAGATATTTCTGGTAGGTCTCCGCCCCCAGCATGTCGAAAAGGGCGTCGTACAGCGGGCGGAGATAGGGGTCCACTTTGCTCTGCAGGTCGCCGGGGAGAAAGCCCAGCCGTTCCCCGGCCTCCACGGCGGGCCGGGTGAGGATGATGCGGTTTACCTGCTTGTCCCGAAAGGCCTGCACGGCGGCGGCCACCGCCAGATAGGTCTTGCCGGTACCCGCCGGCCCCACGCCGATGGTGATGGTGTTTTTCAGCACGGACTGGATATATTCCTTCTGCCCGATGGTCTTGGGCTTGATGGGCCGGCCCTTGGCGGAGATGCACAGCACGTCGCCGGTGAGTTGTGCGATCTGGCTCTCACGTCCCGCCCGCACCAGATCGATGACGTAGCGCACGTTCTGTTCGCCGATGGTCTCTCCGCGGCTGGAGAGGGTCAGCAGGGCCTGAATGGCCTTGCAGGCCGGCGCGGTGCTCTCTGGCTCGCCGTTTACCCGCAGCTCCCCGTCCCGGTTGGTCACCGAGACGGAGAACTCCTGCTCCAGCAGGCGGATATTCTCGTCAAAGGAGCCGAAGATGTTTACGGCCTGCTCCAGCCGTTCAATGCTGATTCTCTGTTCCAAATAAGCTCACTCCTACTGCTGCGGGTCCGGGGATGGACCCGGTTCTTCCGTATAGATGGGCAAACGCACACCGATCTCCTCCACGCACTCCGCCGCCAGCGTCACCAGCAGCACGCCCTCCCGCTGGCGGGAGGTGCAGAGGGTGGAGCTGACGGAGCCGTAGGGCTCTACGGCGGACTGGAGGTATTCCGTCAGGATGCGCTCCCCCTCCCGCTCCGCTTCCGCCGTGTCCCGGGTGACGGGGGTGAGGGCGTAAAAGCGGCAGGTCTCCGTCACCAGCGTCAGCGGCAGGCGCAGCCCGAAGAGGGACAGGGGATACCGTCTGCATATTTTATCATATTCTGCCCCTTCAATGCTACTGTTTGTGAAGAAATTTATCCGGTGTTTTCCGATGACCAGGGAGAAGAGGTTTTTCGCCTCTCCGGTATACTCCTTTTGCATCGCCTCCAGGGGGATGGCGGCGGTGAGCGTGCGCCAGGTCCGGGCGGTGACGCTGCCGAGGCCCGCCAGCACCCGGGCGCCCACGGTGTCCGTGTCCTCAATGCCGGAGATCAGCAGCTGTCCCTCGGTCACGGCGGTGCCGGGCTGGACGCAGGAGACGCCGTCCGTGGCCCGCACCTTCAACACCAGCCCCGCCCGGCGGGCCACCACGTTGGAGGGGATCTGCCGGTCCACCCGCTCCGGCACCGGCACCCGCTCCCGCACCTGCACGTTGGCCCGGCAGCCGGACACGTTGACGGTGATCCAGCTTAGCTCCGGAATGTCCAGCAGCACGTGGTTTCGGATGCGCTCCCCATCCAGTGCCAGACCAAAAGAGCCCAGGTGTACGTCATTTTTTTCCAATGCCCGCAGGATCTCCTCCGTGGGCACGGTTTCGTTGCCCTCCACCACAAAGTCCCACACGAAAAACGACCCCACCGAAAGCCACATGGCGCAAAGGGCCAGACCGATCAGCAGCGCCTGCCGCCGCCGGAAGCGGAAGAGGAAATAGGGCGCGCCCTCCCGCTTTATCACGGTGAGAGTGCAGTCCAGGTTTTTGGCGGCCTGCCGCAGGGCGTGCCAGTCCTGCCGGGACAGGCGGCAGGTGAAGGCGGTGGGGGACTCCCACTCCACATCCCAAAAGGCCAGCTCCCGGGCCCCGCAGAGGTTGAGTATCCGTTCGGGAAAGGCGCTCTCCGCCCGAATGCGCAGCTGCCCCCGCAGGCGGTTTACCAGTTCGTTCAGCATGGCGTTACCTCACCCACTCCAGAGCGTCGATATGGCCGCTGATCCGCAGCGCCTCCGCCGTCATGGCGACAAGGGACAGTTGATTTCCCCTTACGCGCAAAACGCCTCCGGCGGTGTTGATGTCGATCTGCTCCTCGCTGTAGGAGAGGATACCGGTGTGGTGCTCCAGATACAGCTGCCGCTCACCCATCATCTCCAGCCGGGGAAGACCCGCCACCACGTCTGCCGGCAGGTCAAACAGTTCCGCCACCTCACTTAAAACAGCGCTGTTCCACGCTTTTCGATTTCGCTCCATACCACGATCCCCCTTTGCCTGACCCTATGCGAAAGCGGAGGCAAACTTGCCTGTCCCACCGGCAAAAAGAGGACATACACCGTCTTCGCGGGGCATAGGGTATCGGAGAGGGCGGCGGAAAACGCCGCCGGGATGGGACGGTGGATTGCGGTGAAAATGCGGCGATGGGCGGCCTGCTTGGGACTTTGCGCCCTGTTGGCATGGTTTTTGGCGGATGCGGAGAGAATCCGCATGGCGGCAGCGGAGGCGCTGGGACTTTGCGGAAGGTCGGTGATTCCGGCGCTGTTTCCGTTTTTGGTGCTCTCCACACTGCTGGTCTCTCTGGACTTTGGGGAGCTGGTGTCGCCCTGGTTCGCGGGGCTGATGACACCGCTGTTCCGTCTGCCGGGCAGCGCCGGCTCCGCTTTGGCGTTGGGGCTGGCAGGGGGATATCCCATCGGCGCCCAGACGGCGGTGCAGCTCTACCGGGAGGGGGTGCTCACCCGGGCGGAGACGGAGCGGCTGCTGGCCTTTTGCAACAACTCCAACCCGGTGTTTCTCATCAGCGTGCTGGGCGCGGGTGTCTTTGGCAGCGTCCGTACAGGGGTGTGGCTGTGGCTGATCCACATCCTCTCCGCTCTGCTGGCGGGACTCCTCTTCCGGGGGAAGAGGAGTCCTGCGCATCAGCGGCCTGCAAGGAAAACCACCTGTCAAAGGGTCTCCTTCGCCGCCGCGCTGGTGGGGGCGGTGAAGGGGGGACTTATGGGGATGCTGTCTGTCTGCGCCTTTGTGATCTTTTTTTACGTGCTGGCCTCTCCGCTGGCTGCGCTGGGGGGACGGCTGGGGCCGGTGCTGGTGGGCCTGACGGAGCTGTTTTCCCTCACGCCGCTGATTCCGCCGGATGGGTTTGGCTTTGTGCTGGCGGCCGGCTGCGCCGGGTGGGGCGGGCTGTCCGTCCTGTGTCAGACGGCGGCGGTGCTGGAGGGCAGCGGACTGCGGCTGCGGAACTGCGTTTTGGGCAAGGTGCTGCAGGGCCTGCTGTCCGCTGTGCTGGCACTGGCCCTGCGGGGATATGTGTTGGGTGTGTAGCGGAGGCGCGGGAAAGGGAAAAACACCCGTTGCTGCCGGGAGATTCGACAACGAAGGGTATTTTTTCTGTGTTTTTTTACTTTTTGGAATCGCTCTCCATGGCCTTTACGGCTTTCACCACCCGGCTGGTTCCCAGCCGGGACGCGCCCAGGCGGATGAAGTCCTCCGCGTCCTGCAGCGTGGTGATGCCGCCGGCGGCCTTGATTCTCACCTCCGGGCCGACGTGGGCGGCAAACAGGGCCACGTCCTCCCGGGTGGCGCCGCCGCCTCCAAAGCCGGTGGAGGTTTTGATGAAGTCCGCACCGGAGGCGGTGACGATCTCACAGAGCTTGATCTTCTCCGCCTCTGTCAGAAAACAGCACTCGACGATGACCTTCAGCAGCTTTCCGCCGCAGGCGTCCTTTACCCCCCGGATTTCAGAGAGCACGCTGTCCCATCGCCGGTCCTTTACCCAGCCCAGGTTGACCACCATGTCCACCTCGCCGGCGCCGTCCTCCACAGCGCCGGCGGCCATAAAGCGCTTGGCGGCGGCGGTGTCATAGCCGTTGGGAAAGCCGATGACGGTGCACACGGGCAGTTTTCCGTCCACATATGCCGCCGCCTGCTTTACATAAGAGGCGGGGATGCACACGCTGGCGCAGCCGTACCGCATTCCGTCGTCGCACAGGCTGCGGATTTCGTTCCATGTGGCCGTTTGGGTCAGCAGCGTATGGTCACATTTTCCCAGAATGTCTTTCAGTTCCATTTGAGATTTCTCCTTTATCATCTATCATCATGTCCGCCGAGGAAGAGCGGCGGAACGGGCGTCTATTTGTGGATTGTACCAAAATTATCCCCCGCTGTCCAGCGGAGCCAACTTCAATGTTTGCCTTTTTGGGAAAAAGGCGCTATACTGGGACAGGCCCCGCAAGTATGGCCGCCGCTGCGGCACGGCGGCGCGGGACCCGCCGGGGGAGACGCTCTGCCCCGCTTGATAGGAACCGGCCCTTTGTACAGGAGGTATTACTATGAGAAAAAGACTGTTTGCTTACATCTGCGCCTTTACCCTGTTGGCAGGCGCGCTGCCCGGCGCCGCCGCGCTGGAGGGGGAGGCTGTTCGCGCGGCGGACACCCTGGTTACTCTGGGCCTGCTGGAGAGCAGCGCCTCCGGGGATTACGACCTGGATGCGCCGGCCACCCGCGCCCAGGCTGCCGTGCTGCTGGTGGGTCTGGCCGGTGCGAAGCAGGCCGCCCAAAGCGACAGCTGGATCTCCGGCTTTGTGGATCTTCCCGCCGGGGCCGGCCGGGAGATCACATACGCTGCCCACCAGGGGTGGGTGAGCGGCGTCAGCCAGACGGAGTTCAGGCCCAACAGCCCGGTCACGGCTAACGCGTGGTTTACGTTTTTGCTGCGGATGCTGGGCTACAGTGACAAGTCTGGTGACTTTACAGTGGATGGAGCCGCTGTCTTTGCCCAGCACATCGGCCTGGCGGCGCGGGCCTATACCGGCACCATGACACGGGGCGGGATGTTCCGGTCCGCCGTGGATGCGCTGGCCTTCTCCTATAAAGAGGGGGGCGATACGGTGGCGGCCCGTTTGGCGGAGCGGACGCCCGCCGCCCGGGCCGCGGTGAATGCGCTGGGCCTGCTGGAGACGGCTCTGACGGCCCGCCAGGTGGCGGACCGGCTGACGGCGGCTGTGTTCTGCATGGAGATGTATGAGACACAGCGGCGCATCGACAACGGCACGCCCTCCTCCAACTCCAGCGGCTTTTTTATCACATCAGACGGGTTGGCCATCACCAACTACCACTCCATTCAGGACGGTATTTACGGCGTTGTGATCCTCTCCACCGGTGAGAGCTATGAGATCGAACGGGTCGTCTATTACGACGAGGCGATCGACATCGCCGTGATTCGGGTCTCGCAGATCAGTCTGGACGGCAAGACCACCTCCGCATTCCCATACCTGGAGCTGGTGGGCGTGGAGGACGTTCAGCCCGGCGACGCGGTGTACTCCCTGGGGAATCCCCTGGGACAGGGCCTCTCTGTGAGCCAGGGGATCATCAGCGCCACAGAGCGCGAGGTGGACGGCTATGAGCTGCCGCTGGTCGTGAACACGGCGGATATCTCCCAGGGCAGCAGCGGCGGCGCACTGATGAATATCTACGGCCAGGTGATCGCCGTGACCACCGGCGCGTATACCCGGGGCAACAGCATGTATCTGGGCGTTCCCGTCGATCCGGCGATGAAGGCGGATTGGACGGCGGAGGGTATGACGCTGCCGGAGATGGTGAAGGCTGAAGCCGCCAAAGCGGCGGCGGAGTGAGCGGCGAAAAAATCAGGAGGGAGCGGTCCACTGTGGGCCGCCCCCTCTTTTTGTGCTAATGGCTTAAAATGTATTTTTCCAGCTCCGCGGTGGTCTGCACGACTGCCACGGCGCCGGCCTCTTCCAGCTCACCGGGGGGCGCGTAGCCGAAGAACTCCACCCCTACACAGTCCATGCCGCAGGCCCGGGCCCCCGCCACATCGTACTTGCGGTCCCCCACCATCAGCCCGCGGGAGGGGTCTTTCAGGCACAGGCGGGCCATGGCCTCCCGCAGAACGTCCGCCTTGCTCCAGTCCCCCTGAGCGCCGCTGCCGGCGATGGCCGCAAGGTGGGGCGTAAAGCCGAAGTGATCGCAGATGGAGACGCACTGGGACTCCGCCTTGGAGGAGGCCAACGCCAGTGTGCGGCCCCGGGCCTTCAAACGGGCCAGCATCTCCGCAATACCCGGCGCGGGGCGGTTGTTGAACAGTTCTGCGGAGACATACCGCTCCTGGAAGCGGCGGAGAGCCGTCAGGGCGGTCTCCCGGTCAAAGCCGCAGTATTCCATAAACGACTCCTGCAGCGGGGGACCGATAAACTTTAAGAGATCCGGGTCCTCCGGCACGGGGGCGTTCAGCGATGCGATGGCATACCGTATGCATGCCAGCACGCCCTCTTTGGAGTCGGTCAGCGTGCCGTCCAGATCAAAAAAGATGTATTCGTACATTCTGCTCACCTTCCTGCCGGGAAGTTTATCATGCTCTCCGGATTTGTGCAAGAGGGCGGAGACTTTTTTATCAAAATTGACAGGATTCCCCATCGTATGCGTCTAGGCGTATACGATGGCCATGCCCACTATAATCCCCAGCACAGCCGCCAGGGCGGGGGCCTTGCTCTGCCACAGCAGCGCCGCCTCCGGCAGCAGCTCCCCAAACACCACATACAGCATGGCCCCGGAGGCGAAGCTCAGGGCCAGGGTTAACGCCGTGGGCCCCAGCGTCCCCAGGGAAAATCCCAGCAGCGCCCCCAGCACGGTGGGTGCGCCGGTGAGGGCCGTCACCGCCGCCGCCCGGCGGCGGGGCATCCCGCCGGAGATGAGAGGCACCGCCACCGCCATGCCCTCCGGAATGTTGTGCAGGCCGATTACGGCGGCCATCAGCAGCCCGCCCCGGTTGGAGGCGGGCTGCTCCGCGCCGCGGGCAAAGGCCGCGCCGATCACCATGCCCTCCGGCACATTGTGCAGGGCAATGGCGGCCGCCATGACCAGCCCCGCCAGAAAAAGGCCTGTGCCGGCTCTGCTCCCGCGTCCGGCCCAGGTGTTTAGAAGGCCGGTGGCGGCATAGCCCAGCAGGATCCCCGGCACAGCCAGCGGCAGCCGTCCCCCGTCCGGCGAGACGGCGTCTGCCAGCAGGTCAAAGCACACCACCGCCGTCATCACGCCGGCGGCAAAGCTCAAAAGCAGACTCACCACCCGGCTGGAGTCCCGCCGGAACAGGCAGGAGACCAGCCCGCCCGCGCCCGTCCCGCCAATGCCCGCCGCCGCCGTGATTAACAGGACCCGTCCTAAAACCGCCATGCGATTCCTCCTTTTTAATGGGCTTCTGCAACAGTCTATTTTTCCCGTGTCCCGTCTATTCCCGCTCTTTTCCGCATAGCCTGCTTGGGAGGTGATATTCCATGACGATTCATGTTGTCCGTTCCGGTGAGACGCTGCCCTCCATCGCGGCGTACTACGGCGTGGCCCCGGCCCAGCTGGGGGCTGACAACGCGGTTCCGGCAGACGGCGCGCTGGCGGTGGGGCAGACGCTGGTGGTCCGTTTCCCCCGGCAGGTCCACGCCGTCCAGCCGGGGGAGACCCTGTCCTCCATCGCATCCGCCTACGGCGTCAGCCTGCGGACCCTCTGGCAGAACAACTGGGCCCTGGGCGGAGGAGACGCCCTGGCCGCGGGAGAGGACCTGGTGATCTCCTACTTTGACGAGAAGGTTGGCACCGCGGCCTTCAACGGCTACGCATACCCGTTTATCGGCGAGTCCCTGCTGGCCGCCCAGCTGCCCTATCTGACCTATATGACCCCGTTTACCTACGGCATCGCCGCAGACGGCGGCCTGCTGCCGCTGGATGACGGAGCCATGCTGGCCGCCGCCCGGGCGCGGGGGACCCGCCCGGTGATGCACCTGTCCACCCTGACGGAGTCCGGCCAGTTTGACACCCGGCGGGGCGCGACGGTGCTGACGGATTACGGCGTGCAGGACCGCCTGATCGAAGAGGTGATGGGGACGGTCCGCAGCCGGGGCTATGCCGGACTGGACGTGGACTTTGAGTACCTGCCCGGCGAGCTGGCGGCGGCTTACGCCGCGTTTCTCGGCCGGCTGCAGCGGCTGCTCCACGCGCAGGGACTGTTTATCTGGGCAGCCCTGGCCCCGAAAACCTCCGCTGCCCAGCCGGGGCTGCTGTATGAGGGCCACGATTACGCCGCCGTGGGCGCCGCTGTGGACGGTGTGCTGCTGATGACATAGGATGACCGAAGTTGGTACACCCGCTGAAACCCTTGCAAATCAAGGACTTGCGGAACAATATCTACACCCGAATCGGTCCCTCTATTTTAGCTGTGTTTTTGGACAAGCGGTCATTTGATTTCAAAAGGGTGCGACTATCAAATCGCACCCTTTTGCATTTAGAAATGGAAAGGAGGTCCAGTCATGTCAGAAATCATCCTGTCAGATTATCTCTACGGTGACGAAGCTGCTCAATTTACCTTTTTCAAAATGCCCCGCCAGCTTTTTGATGGTTCCCACTTCAAGAGTCTTTCCACAGCGGCCAAGCTGCTGTATGGTATGCTGCTGGACCGCATGAGCCTGTCCGCGAAGAATGGCTGGCATGATGATGCCGGACGGGTCTACATCTACTACACTGTGAAAGAAGTGTGTCAGGACATTGGCTGTGGCCGGAACAAGGCCATGCGGCTGCTGGCGGAGCTGGACACCGTGAAGGGCATTGGCCTGATTGAGCGAATCAAACAAGGCCAAGGTAAGCCGGATAAAATCTTCGTCAAGAAAATATCTGTCCACGAGGACACCGAAATACCCAACACGGTAGAAACTACCTCTGTTGCGCCCGTTTCAGAGGCCGATTTTTCCGACGTGCAGAAATCGAAAATTCCGACTTCAAGAGGTCGAGAAAACCGACTTCTAGCGGTTTCAAAAGCCGACCCTAATAAGACTAATAAGAATCAAACAGAGTTTATTCAAATCAATCTATCCATCCCTTCGCACCGACCACCAAGGCTGGAGGGGATAGATCGATACGAGCAGAGAGAAGCAAATAGGGGATTTATACGGAGGGCAATCTGCGCTCCGCTGTTGTGCTGGACTTCTTCAGGAAAGACAAGCCTATCTGAAAACCAGCCTCCCGGACGAAGCCCTAAACCGGCGCCGCTTGCGGCGCTGTCCTGGCAAGTATGTCGTCTGTTAAACAGACGACCCTTGTTAGGGGGGAATCCCCCTAATACCCCCGTGAAATGCGTCTCACCGTGAGACGCAAAATAAAAAAGTATAAAATGGGTGACCCAAATTAAAATTGAATCACCCATTTTACACATTTACTCCCGTTCTGGGCGACGCAGGCCACCCTTCCGTTTCATTCTAAAACCATGCAGATAAATTTCAGGAACATTGACACGCCCATCACTGGCAATCATCACAATTCCGAGTCTCTGTAAAACAGAAAATATTCCCTGCGGTGTGTGCTCAGGCAACATGTCACTATTTTTTTCCTTCCAAAGAGCCATATCAATATATCCAATAAAGTCCTGTTGATCCATCAGCATCGTCAGCCCATTAAAAGGGGATTTCAACTCTTCCAACCATGGATACTCTTCCTGCAACTCAGCTACACGGTCATCCGAAACATCAAATAACGCACCTTGGATTCTGGTTGGCAAAATTATCTGTGTTCCCTGGAGACGATCAATTTCCTCTGGATGTTCCAGCATACTTTTAGCCGCTGCACTAAAACATTTCAAAAAAGGCCGAGGAGATAAGGCTCCATTAGCATCCTGCAAATGATTTGGGACCCATGTATAGCTACGGCCCTGTTTGGGAGAACTTCCCATGTATTTCCCAAGTAACTGCTCCACAAAAGTTTCTATTTTTTCACGTTTATCTGTAGGAATATAACCCAACACAGGGTCTGGAATGGAGCTTATTAATTCCGGAATATTACATAGGTATGCAGTTGCTTCCGGAGTGCCCGAGTTTGCAATGCGTTTGATCAGCAACTGGTAAAGAGAGGTGGTATTCCATGTCAAATTGATGATGCAGTTTGACAATTTTGAGCTATCCGGGAATGCAAGCATCTGTGATTGATATAGATCATTTCGCAAAAAGATTTTGCACCGTAGCCGCTGCCACCGTTTGGAATGTGTGTGCCAAAAAGACAACAAAGCCCGTAAATACGGAAATAAGTCCGCATACTGAGTCGTAACTCGATCTAACGCATCATACGCAATCAGAATCCACTGATTCTGGATTTTCAACTGCTCATCAAATTGGTCCAAAATGTTTTCCCAAACCTCGGGGTTTTCCTGGATATAATACACCCACTCCGAGGGCCTTTTCATGCTTTTCAGAGAGTTAAACTTCTGGACAGCTTCTGACGGCAAATCTTGCAATGCGATTTTGTGAAATCCCAACTCTGGCTGTGACATATACATCAAGACAATCAGTAAGCTGCCTGCCCAGTAAGCTCGGGCCTTTTTGTCGTCAGCAAATACATCAAGGATATCTTGCGATGGAAAATTCCCATCCAAATTATATCCTGTGATGACGTGCGTATTACTGGCACTCGGCCCCATTAATTGCTGCTGATCGCCAACAAGTTTTGCAAACCCATCTGCCGTCTGCGTAAGCGTTCTAAACACTTGAGTCTTTCCGGAGCCACGGCCTCCTAAAATCAGGAAGCGATTAGGTTCCCGAAGTCTGCCGTATTCCGGCATTACTAGAAAATCTTCTAAATTAATACTGTTGTCATCTTCAGCAACAGATTTAATTTGATCAATGGAATCAAGCACTTTACAACGCTCATCCCGCGTCATTGCCACTCACCCCCAATTGCGCATCATCGCCGAACCATTGACGAATCCGCGCTTCGATTAGACGATATTCTTCACTGCACAAAATATTCTTAGTTTCTTCAATCGCTTTTTCCTGCATCTCAGAGCCATCAGAATACAACTGAATTTCCTCATTTAGCCTGGATATATATGAAACATATATGGGAGTGTGGGCCTCATTTTCTGCATCGATCCCCGGGATTGTGTCGTCCTCTGAATAATAATTGTCACAGCACAGGGTAAAAGATTGGGTCTTAAAGGTTTGCCGATGTTGCTCTGATGAATCAGACATACTATCAACGATTGCAATTGGCAGTTTCTCCTGCTGCGTATTGGCTAGAGTTTGAACCACTTGCTTTAATCCATTCCAAGATTGGGGTGTATTTCGCCCAAACAATACCACACCGTGAGGTAATTGTGCTGTTACAACGCCGCCCATATCGTGAAAGCCTGCCCGCGCATCCAATAAAATATAATCCAGTTGATGACCATTATCCTGGATAAAATCTACCGCATTTATAATAAGGCGAGATAAATGATTCCGCATACTGCTTGGTATTGCATCCTGGTAATCGATTCGACCTAACTTTCGCACATAATGCTCATCCACATTTCCGGCAGGAATCAAGTAAATATTTCCGGTCATTCCCTCCGTTAGCTTCGTATCGCTCACTTGCATCATATATGCACTCATATCAATAGAATTCCCGTTATTCGTGCAGGATTCCAAATAAAAGTCTACCGTTCCCCGTTCAATCTGATCTTCTCCAAAGAAGAGAGTCGCCAGTCCGGGTGCTTCTATATCGGTATCAATTGCCAATACATGACGACCATGCTGTGCTAACAAGATGGCTACAGCGGCCAGTGCGGTAGTCCTGCCCATTCCTCCCTTAAAAGAATAAAACGTGACAACTTTTGGCCGCTTTCCATCCTTTGCCTCATCATACGTCCAAATAGGATCTACTTGACCGCTATAATCAATCCATGCCTTTTTGGCAATGGTACGCTCCAGCAGATACCAAGTACAATTAGGGTCTGAAACCAGCACTTGGCGGAGCCTTTTTATTTCTACAGTCATTTGACGGGCAAGTTCATTTTGCTCAGAGCCTTCCCACAAAAGATGCTGTGCGTCATAATGGCCCAAGCCAGTTTGCAGAGCTGTAGTCAATGAATTTTTATCCAGACCGTCTTGCCCGGAAATCAAAAAAGCCAAACAACCATAGATATCTCGAATAATTGTAACCTCAGATAGTTTATTATAATCGCTCCAGCGCTGAAAGATCCGTTGTGCAACATTAATTGCAGTTTCAAACGTTATCATAATATACCTCGTTCCGTTTTATAGCTGAGCCTTCCATCAATTGCAGCAGAAATAATTTGCCGATTTAGTTGGGCTGCAAATTTTTCAGAGGAAATAACTTCTGCATCAGTAAAATTAATATCATTTTGATAGCGACGCCCTGGATGTTTTTCGAATAAAACTGGCGGCAAACTATCCAATCCAAGAATTAACGCAAGCCGTGGATCCCAAAGTCCTAACAATTCACTGTAAGTAATCATCGATACCAAATCTGCTTCAACAGAATGGATTTTGTCTAGGGGCAATTGTGGATAAACCACTCGGAATTGTTCCCATAAGGCTTTAATAGCACACTCTGCGGAAAATGCGTAATGGCACATCGCATTATCATACCGAGTGTTTTGGAAGAGTATTCCACCATCTATGTAATGTCGAACAGCGGCTTCCGAATAGCAGTCTGACATTAATATTCCCCCTTTTGTAAATGTTCAATCCTCCTATTTATTCGGTCAAGTAAAATGTAATA
>CATNDT010000067.1 GCA_950097035.1 uncultured Oscillibacter sp. | reverse complement strand
GCATCCGGGCCCACTACGGGGAATATGACGGTTTTGTGCTCACCCACGGCACAGACACGATGGCCTATACGGCGGCGGCCCTCAGCTATCTGGTGCAGGGCAGCCCGAAGCCGGTCATTCTCACCGGAGCGCAGAAGCCCATCGGATTTGACTCCACAGATTCCAAGATCAATTTGATGGACGCTTTCCGCTGCGCGGCGGAGGATCTGCCGGGCGTATCCATCGTGTTCAACAACCGGGTGATTTTGGGCACCCGGGCGAAAAAGACCCGCTCCAAGAGCTTTCAGGCCTTTTCCAGCATCAACTACCCGGATCTGGGCGTCCTGCGGGACGGCGTCCTGCTGCGGTATATCCGGCAGGATTGTGGCACAGCCCCGGTGTTTTATGACTGGCTGGATACCGGTGTGGCGCTTTTGAAGCTGACGCCCGGCGTGAACCGGGAGCTGGCGGATTTTCTGCTGGCGCGGAACGACGCGCTGATTATCGAGAGTTTTGGCGTGGGCGGCCTGCCGGAGCAGGGTGGGTTTTATGACTGTGTCTGCACCGCCATGGCCGCGGGAAAGACCGTTGTTTTGACCACTCAGGTGGAAAATGAGGGCAGCGACCTGGGGGTGTATCATGTGGGCCACGCGTTAAAAAATGACCTGGGTGTGCTGGAGGCTTATGACATGACCACCGAGGCGGTGGTGGCAAAACTTATGTGGATCCTGGGGCAGACCCGGGACCGGGAGGAGATCACAAGGCTTTTCTACACGCCGGTGGCCCAGGATATCCTGTGGCCTGCGGGATAGTCCAGGCAGAAAAGCCCCGCGCCGCGAATGGGTAGCGGTCGCAAAACAGTATTTTTGAGAAATCTGAAAGCCTTGTGTTTTAGAATAAAACAATTATCCAATCAGGCAGGATCTGTTCATGAAGAACGGTATCCTGCCTGATTTATATAGGCAGCACAACGCGCAGAGTAAAGATTCCGTCCTCCGGCTGAAAAGCGTATATGCCCCGGAGACGCTCCGCAATGGTTTTGATGCTGTAACAGCCGTAGCCGTGGCCTTGCTGCCCGGATACGGGCAGGCCATCCCGGAGGGTGACCTCACTGCGGTATGGATTTTTGATCTCAACCAACAGCTTGTTTGACCGAATGCCACAGGAAAATTCCACCCATTTTTCCTCTGTCCCGGCAGCGGCGTTCAGGGCGTTCTCCAGACCGTTGGAGTTGTACAGCAGCAGGAAATAGAACACATACACGTTAAAGGAGGGAAGGACGCGCAGGATGATCCAGTTGGAAGAGGTCAGCCCGGTCAAATCCACATTGGCCACCGCAAACACATAGGTATAGTACAGAAACGGGACCAGGCAGAAGAGCGCGAGAAGCCTGTTATCCCCGTATTTCAGAAGATAGTGAAACCCACGCCTGAAAATGAGAAACACGATCAGGAGCATGACCGCGCAGACACCCAGATTGATCAGCAGCATGAGGGGGGACTCCAGGGGGATCATACCCTTGCAGTAGGTGGTGACCAACACGATGGGGGAGGTAAAGACCATGGCGGTCAGGATCATAAACACCATCTTGATCACGCCGCATTTTGTCACATACAGGAAAAACAGAAACACCGGCAGGTGCATAGTCAGCGGGAGCAGCCGGCTCAGCACGCCCCGTCCCCATAACACGCCTATCGTTTGATTCACCACAGCCAGAAGCAGGAGCAGCGAGGGAGCCAGCCATTTCTGCGCGCGGGTAAGGGCGCAAAACCGCACATCCATCGTTATCCACAGCAGGGCCCAGGCGTACAGCAGGGTCACGATGTGTAGAATAAGTTGCCATATTCACAGCGTTGTCCTCCCCTCAAACAGCAGATTTAAATAGTCCCTGTGTATCTGGGGGTACAAAAGACGGGAGACCGGGATATGCCTGCCGGAAAAGGTGCGCACGCCGGCGGCGGACAACTCCTCCGCCTGAAGCATATTGACGATATAGGAGCGGTGGACCCGCATAAATTCCGGACGGGCCAGCAGCAGGGACTCGTAGTCGCTCAACGTGCCGGATACCTCACGGACCTGCCCGTCAGCCAGGTTGAAGTAGAGGCGCTTCCGGTTGACCTCCACATAGGCCAGCCGGGAGAAGGGGATCCGGACAAGGGTAGAGCCGCACTTTACCGTAAGCCCCTCCCAAGGCCGCCGCTCCTCCTGGGAGAGACGGTCCAGAATCGGGAAAAGCGTCTTCGCCCGAACGGGCTTGAGCAGATAATCCAGAGCCCTGACGCCGTAACTCTGGTAGGCGAATTCAGGGGTGGTGGTGAGGAATGCGATATTGCAGGAGGCGTCAAGACCGCGCAGCTCCCGCGCCGCCGCCATTCCGTCCAGGCCCGGCATCAGCACATCCAGAAGATACAGGGTAAAGCGCTCCCGTCCCGCCGCGTCCAGCAGTCCGGCGGCGCTTTGAAAGGCCTGATACCGTGCGGCCGCGTCCCGCTCCGCCCGCCAGCGCTCCAGCAGGGCGGTCAGGGCCTCCAGCTCCTCCGGTTTATCGTCGCACACTGCAATGTAGATGACAGCCGCCTCCTTGGGATGGAATGGCAATGCTCTTATGATGTGTAAGAATATCAGCAAAACGCGGATAAGTCAAGAAATCCACCGGCATATAAAGGCCGATTACAATCATTTCAGGCAGAAAAGGATACATTTCGGGCTTTGCCAGGGCCAAAGGACAGGGGCTTCGACTATAATACGTGATATCGTGAGCGGGAGTATGCGTTCCGCAGGGGGGGAGGTCAGAAGGCGCTATGGTAAGAACTGCATTTTGCGACGACGATGTGGGCGCGCTGGAGGAGATGCGGACATTTCTGGACCGATACCGCAGGGAACAAAATCGCAGAATCGCCTATGCGGCATTTCACAGCCCGGTGGAGCTGATGGCTGAAATTGAGCGGGGGACCCGGTTTGACGTGCTGTTTCTGGACATCCACATGCCCGGAGAAAATGGGATTGAGCTGGCGGCGGAGATCCGGGGGTATGACCGCAATGTGAAGATTGTTTTTTGACCTCCTCCCCGGAATTTGCGGTGGAGTCATACCGTGTGGAGGCATATTTTTATCAGCTCAAGCCCCTGCGGTGGGAGAGCTTCTCCCAGGTGATGGATTCTGCGCTGGAAACCTGTGCGCGGGAACGGAAGCACGGCCTGATTCTGGATTGCAAAAGCGGAATCACCTGCCTGGACCCGGACCGCCTGGAGTTCTGCGAGGTGATCCACCATACGCTGCTGTTCCATCTGTCCTCCGGCAGGGTGCTGGAGAGCACCGGCAGCCTGGATCAGCTCAGCCGCCGGTTGGCGCCCTTCGGCTGTTTCCTTCGGCCTCACCGCTCCTATCTGATCCACCTGGGTTATGTGCAGAGCATCTCCTACCGGGCTGTCACCATGTCCAGCCTGACGGAAATTCCAATCCCCAGGGGAAAATACAACGAGATCAAGAATGCGTTTCTGGCCTATGCGTTTCAGAACGGGCAGGTGAAGCTGTGAAGAACATTGAGGTTCTGATCTCCCTGCTCAACGACGCCTCCGTGAGCGTCTATGGCGGCCTGCTGTCCGCATCGTTCTGCAGTGCGCTGAATACCCGGCGGGACCGTTGGATATTCTGGCTGGGCATGACGCTGATGCTGGCGCCCCAGGGGGCGGTGTACCTTCTTTGGGATGCGGAATTCCGGTTGAGGATCTATTCGCTCATCGTGCATTTGCCGCTGATGATCCTGCTCTGCGGCCTTACCAAAAGCCGGTTATGGCCTGTGGTTTCGATTTTGTCCGCCTATCTGTTCTGCCAGATGCGGCGCTGGCTGGCGCTTTTGGCCGCCCTTGTCCTGCGCGGCGGAGAGACGGTCCGGATGCTGGCGGAGCTGGCATTTACCCTGCCGCTGCTGCTGGTTTTTTTGCGGTTTGCCGCTCCCGCCGTCCGGCAGCTGATGGAGTACCCGGTAAAAACCCAGCTCCAATTCGGCCTGATCCCGGCACTGTACTATGGCTTTGACTACCTCACCCGTATCTATACCGATCTTTTGTCCCAGGGCGGACCGGTGGTAGTAGAGTTTATGCCCACGGTCTGCTGCGGGGCGTATCTGGTCTTTTTGCTGTATATCTCCGCAGGGGAGCGCAAGCGCAGCCACCTCAGGCAGGTGCAGGATATCTTAAAGCTTCAGATGAGTCAGGCCGCCCAGGAGATTGCCCAGCTGAGAAAGTCCCAGGCCATGACGGCCCAATACCGCCACGACCTGCGCCACCACTTGCAATATCTGCTCTCCTGCATCGAAAATGAACAGCCGAAGCGGGCTAAGGAGTACATTTCCGGCATCTGTGCGGAGCTGGAAACCCAGCAGGTGCGGCGCTGCTGCGAAAACGAGGCGGTCAACCTGATCCTCTCCGCATTTGCCCTGCGGGCGGAAAAGATGGGGATAAGCATAGCGGTTAGCGGGGCCTGCCCCGCTGCCGTCCCCGTGGGAGATAACGATCTGTGTATTATTCTGTCCAATGCATTGGAAAACGCCCTCAACGCCTGCCTGCCTATGGCCGCGGCGGGAGAAACGTGCACTATCCGCGTGGAGTTTCGGTTCCACGGTCAGAACGGCAGGCTCTTTTTTCAGATTGTCAACCCCTGTCGGGAGGAGAATGTCAAGTTTGAAAAGGGAATCCCGGTGTCCCAGCGGCCCGGCCACGGGATCGGGATGCAGAGCATCTGTGCCGTTGTAGAGCGGTATGGCGGAGGTTATACCTTCCTGATAGAGAACGGACAGTTTATCCTTCGGCTGTTTTTGTGACTCCACTGTTGATTGAGGACGTTTCCGGTACGGTTCACGCATCGCCTCTCCGCTCTGCCCGGAGGGCGATTATAATCGCGGCGTAAGCCAAATGGCTGCATACATAAATCAGGAGGATTGATTGTAAATGAAAAAAGCACTTTCTCTTTTGCTGGCGCTTGCAATGTGCGCCTGTCTGGCCGCCTGCGGCGGCAGTACCGGCGTTGTCACCGACGAGGCCCTGAAACCTCTGGCGGAGGCCTATAATAAACTCGCCCCCCTCTACAACGAGGCGTACGAGAAGGCCGAGGCTAACGGCTGGATGGAGGACGAAATGACAGCCACGGAGATTCAGGCGCTTGCCGCTATGCTGGGTCCCATCGGCACCAGCCTGACCGGGGAATCCGACGCTCTGGATGGTGCTGACATTGAGGAGACGACCGCCACGCTGGAGGGACTCGTCTCCGCCGTCATCACCCAGGTGTGGACGGCAGATACCGATGAGGGCACCGAGTTCTATCTGGCCTGCCGGGACAGCGGATACCTGGAAATCACGGACTTTGCTGTCTCCGACAAGTCAGGGCCGTACACTCTTCTGGAAAACTGGAACGTGGACGCGTCCTTTGAAGAAAAGGCGCGTAAATGCGGTATGGCAGAGACGGACAGCGGTGTGGAGCTGTGCTGGGGCATCAGCGAATACGGCCATCGGAGGTATATGATTACCTACGCCCTCCATGATCTTGTGGGGGCTTACGCTGACGCTGACGGCTTCAACCACCGCTTTGTGGACGAGATGGCTACATTCCCCACGAACGTGTCACTGACCGTCCGTATGGAGGACGGCGTCCCCCTGACTGATGAAAACTGCGGCGTCTGGGCTTTCGGCTATGACGGACAGGTTCAGTTTGCAAATGGCAAGGTCCGGGCCTGGAGCGAAACCGCGCTGGACAGCGGCCAGCATATGACGCTCATGGTTCGGCTGGAAAAGGGTATTCTTTCGCCTCTGCGCCAGGGAGAGGGCAGCTTTGATGAGGTGAAGGAACGGGCCTTTGAAGGCAGCGACTACGACAATGAGGAGGAGGGCGGCTTTCTCGACCTTCTGCTGGGGCTGGCCATCTTCCTGGTCATCGGCATTTTCATCGCGCTTGGCGCAATGATCGCCGCCAAGTGCCGGAAGGCCAGGCTGAACAGACGGACAAAGCAGGCGGAATATTTCCGGGACATACCCAACAGCGGAAACCTGAACGTGACACATCGGCTTGGCTCGGCCTGTGAGCTTTGCAGGGAGGACGCCCTGATGGGGGCCTATCTGCTGCGGCTCATCAGCGATGGGGCCCTGGAACCGGAGGAGACCGGGGGCCGCTCTTCCCAGGTGGACCTGCGGCTGACCCGCCCGCCCCGGAGCGGAAATCCCTACGACGACGCATTTTACACCATCCTGGAGGTGGCGGCGGGGACGGACGGCGTGCTCCGGGCCAGAGAGCTGGAGCGGTTCTGCGACCGAAACAGCAGACCTCTGGCCGGATTTGCGGACTCCTGCCGGAAGGACGCCGACCGGATATTGCTTCGCTCCGGCTGTTACCGGGGCGCTGTCTGCGAGGGAGTAAAGAGCCTCACCGCCCGGGGCCAGCGGCAGCTGGACGAAATTTTAGGGCTGAAGAGGTTCCTGCTGGATTTCGCCCTGATTCATGAGCGGGGCGTGGGGGAGACGGTCATCTGGCAGGACTATCTGATTTACGCCCACCTGTTGGGTATTGCGGACAAGGTGGCCCCTCAGATCCGTAAGCTCTACCCAGACGCCCTGCCCCAGGTGGAGCGGTTTGAGCGGTGTGTCGGCTATACCGATTACTACAGCGGTTATCTGTATGCCGCCTGTGAGCGGGAGCAGCGGCGGCAGCAGGCGGTTCGCAGTTCCGGAAGCGGCGGCAGGGCCTCCTTCGGCGGAGGCGGCGGCTTCTCCGGCGGAGGAGGCGGCGGGACACGGTAAACAGAAACACAACAAGGAGGATTTTTATGGGATTATTCAGCAATAAAAAGAAACTCTGCCCTGTCTGCGGCAATCCGCCCCCCCGGCTGCTTCCCGACACCATTGAGGGCATGCCGATCTGCAAGGAGTGCGCCCGAAAAAACACCCTGCCCGCCAAGCGCACGAAACACATGACGGTAGAGGACTTTAAGCAGTTTATCATCTACCAGCAGGAGAACCAGCCTCTGCGGGACCGGTTTGAGGAGACCTACGCCTGGTATGACGGCATTTCCATGGATATTCCGAAACGTCTGCTCCGGCTGGGCTTTAAAAAAGAAGGGCTGGTGATGGAGGCCTCCTGTATTCAGTCCTTCCGCATTCTGGAGGGGGACAACCTGCTCTTTGAGAGCAGCCCGGAGGGCCTGAAATGCTATGAAACTAACGTCCCCGCCCGGGCCCGGGCCGCGGGACCCGCCATTTCCCAGTTCAAAATTCAGTATGAACAGTTCCGGCAGCTGGAACGGATGCAGGAGGCCGCGAAAAAGAACGGAGACAGCCAAAACCTCACCTATCTCAGTCGGCCCACCTTCGATTACGAGGTTGTCCGGGACCTGAAGCTGGAGCTTACACTGGATCACCCCTATTGGGGAGGCGCCGAGCCCTGGTTCGGGGATAAACCGGAGTTTGACAACACATACCCCTGCGTTGATGATTTTCTGCGCAAATTTGAAAAGGAAATGAAAAAGCTTCACGAGCTGGCCGTCAACCTGATGGTTATGATGGAATTGGAGCCCGGGGAAATTCAGATGGGTATCCCCGGACCTGCCGACCGTGCTCGCTGTGCCCGGCGCCCCGGTGGACCCGGTGACGGAGATTCAGAAGTTTAAGGGGCTGCTGGACAGCGGCGCCATCACCGAGGAAGAATTTGCCGCCAAAAAGCGCCAGCTTCTGGGAATTTGAGGTGGACTTTATGAAGAGGAAGATTTTAGCGCTCTGCCTGACTCTGGCGATGGCCCTGTCCCTGACCGCCTGCGGTGGGGACGGGTCGGAGAACAGCAGCTCCTCCGCTACCAGGGAGCCCGGCGTCCCCGCCGCCAATCTGGGGGAGGTTGGAAGCTGGGCGGTCTACTGGTATCAGTGCGGCAGCGACCTGGAGACCAGCGGCGGCTTCGCTACCACAGATCTGAGCGAGATGATGG
The DNA here is from genome assembly GCA_950097035.1 of uncultured Oscillibacter sp. Taxonomy (GTDB): domain Bacteria; phylum Bacillota; class Clostridia; order Oscillospirales; family Oscillospiraceae; genus Oscillibacter. The sequence continues at coordinate 8,100 of CATNDT010000067.1, read as the reverse complement.
AGGTGCAGCTGCCCGAAAACATCACCGTGGTCATCCAGACCGGCGGCGCTGAGGTCTGGCAGAACGACCAGATGGCCCCCTCCAAGCTCCAGCGCTGGGTCTATGACAGCCAGGGACTAAGGCTGCTGGAGGAGGCCGAAACCGCCAGCATGGGCGACGCCCGGACCCTCTATGAGTTTCTGGACTTCGCCAACACCAATTACCCCGCCGATAGGGTGGCGGTTACTTTTTGGAACCACGGCGGCGGCTCGGTGTCCGGCGCGGCGTTTGACGAGCTGCATGGACTGGATTCTCTGGATCTGGCCGAGATGTACCAGGCTTTCGACGCCGTGTGGCCCGCCAACGCGGACAGCCCCGCCCTGGAGCTGGTGGGCTTTGACACCTGCCTGATGGCCACCGTTGACGTGGCGGCGGTGTTTCAGAACTTTGCCAAGTACCTGGTGGCCTCCGAGGAAACCGAGCCCGCCAACGGCTGGTACTACACCGGCTGGATGGGGGCTCTGGCGGAGAATCCCGCCATGGATGGCGCGGCGCTGGGGCAGATCATCTGCAGCACCTATTATGAGGGCTGTGAGGCCGTGGGCACCCAGGACCAGACCACCCTCTCCCTGACCGACCTGACCAGACTGACTCCTCTGCTGGAGGCCTACGAGGCCTTCGGGCAGGAGATGCTGGCGGCTGCGGCGGAGGATCCCGGCTTCTTCGCCGACCTGGGCCGTGCCGCCGCTCAAAGCGAGAACTACGGCGGCAATACCCGGGAACAGGGCTACACCAACATGGTGGACCTGGGCCATCTGGCCCGGCAGACGGCGTGGATGCTGCCCTCTGCCCAAAGCGTTTGCGACGCTCTGGACAGCTGTGTAATATATCAGGTGGGCGGTCCCTACCGCAACCAGGCCACCGGTCTGAGCTGCTATTACTCCTACAACGGCGACGTAGACAATCTCAACGGCTATATCACCGTTGGCGCGGGCATGGCGTTCAAGCACCTGTTCGCCTATGAGCTGACCGGCGAATTGGGCGAGGGCGGGGAGGCGTATCTGTCCTCCCTGGACGTAGGCGGGCTGCCGGAGCGGCTCACTCTGCATGACACTGGCTGGGACGGTGTGTCTCTGGACGTGGACAGCGAAGGAACCGCCTTCCTGACCCTGGGGCCTCAGGCTTCGGATATTTTGGCGGGCATCGGCTTCTCCCTGTATTGTGTGGATGAGGCCGGCGACCGGATGCTTCTGCTGGGTACCGACAACGACATGGTGGCCGACTGGGACACCGGCGTGTTCTACGACAATTTCCGGGGCGTTTGGGGGGCTATTGACGGCCATATCGTGTACATGGAGCTGTTCTTCGAGGGGGATGACTACAACCTCTACTCCGTGCCCATCCTGCTCAACGGCGAGGCGTATAACCTCCAGGTTGCCTATGATTTCTCCGGCGAGGAGTGGTCCAGCTTGGGGGCGGCCCCGGGGCTGGACGAGTCCGGCATGGCCGCCAAGGAGCTTCGCCTGCTGGAGGAGGGGGATGTAATCACCACCATCTGGTAGCTGGCCTCCTACACTGGGGATGACGACTTTGAGATGTATACCGCCGAGGAATTCACCGTCACGGCGGATACCTCCTTTGGGGAAACTGCTCTGCCTGACGGGCAGTTCGCCATGGTCTTTGAGATGCGGGACTCTGCGGGCAATTACGCCTGGTCTGACGCGGTGATCTTCGACTGCCTGAACGGCGAGATTACCACCACGGTAAGCGCGGACTGATCTATAAACATGAGACAGGAACGAGAGGAGCTTCTATGAGAAAGATGCAAAAGAGAATATTGTCCCTGCTGCTGACGTTGTGCGTGGCGCTGCCCCTGCTGACCGTCGCGGTATCGGCGGAGAACGCCGGGATTGATACGGTCTCCATCACCATGACCGCGCCCCAGGTGGGGCAGGCCCTGCCAAATGACGCCCGGGTGTCATCCACGGCGGACGCCGTGATCACCAAGCTCCAGTGGTCCGGGGAGCTTGGCAACGGAAAGCCCAAGCTGGGCGCGGCGTGCAGCGCAAACATTACCATCGAGATCGCACCGGGCAGCAGCGCCGTGTTTGCCAAGCGAAGCGCAGTCAGTGTTACAGTCAATGGTCAGAAGGCCAGCCTGGTGAGCTATACCGAGAAAAAGCTGGGTGTTATCGCGGCCTTTTACTTCCGGCCGGAGACCTTTGTCTATACCCCGGAACAGGCCTCTGCGGAGAACTACGACACCTTTGATTATCGGGCCTATGCCAACATCTACCCCGATTTGAAGGCAGCCTACGGTTACAACGCCGAAAAGCTGTACGCCCATTATGTCAACTACGGCAAGGCCGAGGGCCGTGTGGGGACCTTCATCGGCGGCGACAACCCCAAGACCAACGCCCCCATCTACGGTGCCATCTCTGGCACCACAGTAGTCCCCCTGGACCCGGTGAAGGCTGTAGTCCCAGCCACCCTGCTGGACCCGGCGCCGCCCATGAATACGTCCAGGCAACCCGAATGGAGGCGGGAGCAGGTGACCCATCCCTGTTATGCCTCCAACGCCAAGATGGTGGCGGAATATTACAACACCAGGAGTTATATGGCGGAGGACCGGAAGGGCCTGTCCACAGAGCCCGTTGAGGTATGGGTGTACTACACCCTGAACGATGAGTTGTTTGACCGATACAAGGCGGTGATGTACAACGACCCGAATTATGTCAGCAACAACAGCTTTGGCAACAGCGTCTACAGCCGGGCAATGGACTCCGATACCAAAATCCTGTTCCATTGGCACGACGATATCAGCGGTAAGAGCACCTTCGCCGCGCCCCCGGCGGACCCTGGCACACCGGGCAAGCCCCCCGCCAGGACTGTAGGCGGTTTCAGCGATGTATTTGAAAACAATTATTTTGCCGACGCGGTGGTCTGGGCGGTGGACAGGAAGATCACCGGCGGCACCGGGAACGGGAAGTTCTCCCCCGGCCAGACCTGCACCCAGGCCCAGATTTTGACCTTCCTCTGGCGGGCCGCAGGCTCTCTGGAGCCGGAAGGGACCGTGGAGATGGAAGGCTTTGACGGTACGGAATACTATTACAAAGCCGCCCGGTGGGCGGCGGAGCAGGGCATGGTCGAAGGGGATTTTGACCCGGACCAGCCCTGCACCCGCGCCATGGCGATGAGCTACATGTGGAAGCAGGCGGGCAGTCCTGCCGCTCCCGCCGCCTCCTTTACCGACGTGCCCGTCGGGGCGGACTACGCTCAGGCCGTGGCCTGGGCGGTGGAAAAGGGCGTAACCGGCGGCACCGGAAATAATCAATTCTCCCCGGCGCAGACCTGCACCAGAGGACAAATCATGACCTTCCTGTATCGGGCAAGCAGGTGATCTGAAGCAAATCTTTTCTAACCGACAATTCTGATGCGTTGAGTAAGAATATGCGGGCAGAGTCGGGAATTTCATCGTTCTTGAGATCCCAGAAAAAATTGTGTAAAAGGGATAAAAGACATCCTTTCAGTCAAGGATTTGGGATAGAAAACCAGACAAGACTGAAAGGATGTCAATTTATGAAAAAGGCGCCGGGGAAAATGCTGAAAGCATATGTGGACAGTCAGAAATTCAACAGTACAACAGAAATCATGAACGCAATGAAAGAGATGTTTCGGGATGTATTGCAGCAGGTAATGGAGAGCGAACCGGATATGGAGCTGGGGTACGAAAAAGTCAGAGAGTAGCGGTACAGAGGCTTTGCGGTATGGCCTCTTTGCGGTGTCAGCTCAAGATGGCGTTCAGGGTGTCAAAGAGGTTGTCGATGTCGATGGGCTTGGCGATGTGTCCGTTCATACCGACCCGCAGGGCCTCCTGCTTATCCTCCTCAAAGGCGTTGGCAGTCATGGCCAGCACGGGGATAGACGCCAGGACCGGGTCCTCCAGCTTTCGGATGGCACGGACGGCGTCGTAGCCGTCCATCACCGGCATCTGCACGTCCATCAGCACCAGCTGGTACCAGTCCGGCGGGGAGCTCCGCAGCATATCCACTGCCGCCTGTCCGTTTTCGGCGATCTCTACGGAGAAACCGGCCTCCTCTAAAATGGCCTGGGCGATCTCCTGATTCAGCTCGTTGTCCTCCGCCAGCAGGACCCGTCCCGTGTGGATGGCTGCTTTGCGGTCCACCGTCTCCTCCTTCTGCTCTGCGTTTACAACGGAGACAAGGCAGCTGCGAAGCTCTGAGAGGAACAGGGGCTTGCTGCAAAAGGCCGTGACGCCGGCCTCCCGGGCCTCATCCTCAATATCGGACCAGTCATAGGCGGTGAGAACGATGATGGGTGCGTCCGCACCGCACTCCTTGCGGATGCGGCGGGTCACCTCCACGCCGTTCATGTCCGGCAGCAGCCAGTCGATGATGTACACGCTGTAGAGGTCGTTTCTCATAACGGCCTGGTGGGTCCGTAGCACCGCCTCCTTGCCGGACAGCGTCCACTCCGCCCGCATGCCGATCTGCTGCAGCATGCCGGATACACTGTCGCAGGTGTTAAAATCGTCGTCCACCACCAATGCCCGGCAGTTTTTCAGCTCGGCAATGGGCTGCGGCGCCACGGACTCGGCCGAGAGGCGGAAGGCAATGGAGACTGTGATCTCGGTGCCTGATCCCTGTTTACTTTTGATGTGGATGGAGCCGTTCATCATATCCACAATGTTTTTGGTGATAGACATTCCCAGGCCGGTGCCCTGAATGCCGCTGGTAGTGGAATTCCGCTCCCGTTCAAAGGGCTCAAAAATGCGGGCGACAAAGGCTTCGCTCATGCCGATGCCCGTATCTTTGATGCAAAACTCGTAGTTGGCCCAGCCGGCGGGGGCGCCCGGCCTCTCGGCCACCCGCAGGCTGACGATGCCGCCGGCGGGCGTGTATTTAATGGCGTTGCCCAGCAGGTTTAAGAGCACCTGATTCAGCCGCAGCCGGTCGCAGAGGATGCTCTCGTTTACAATGTCCATGGCATCCATATACAGCTCCAGCTGCTTGGCATGGACGTCTGTCTGCACGATGTTTCGCAGGCTGTGCAGAATATCCGGCAGGTGGCAGGGCTTTTCCTCCAGATTCATCTTGCCGCTTTCAATGCGGCTCATATCCAAAACGTCGTTGATCAGGCTTAAAAGGTGGTTGCCGGAGGTCATGATTTTTTTCAGATATCCCGCCACCTGCTCCTTTTGGTCAATGTGGGTGGTGGCCAGGGCCGTGAAGCCGATGATGGCGTTCATGGGTGTGCGGATATCGTGCGACATATTGGAGAGAAACACGCTCTTGGCCTTGCTGGCCCGGTTGGCCTGCAAAAGGGCGTCCTCCAGCTGGGCCTTCTTCTCCATCTCAGAGCGGGTCTCCGCGTCCACGCTGCGAAAGCCCAGCACCGCACCGTGGATATCATCCCAGGAGCCGGCCCGCACGGCCTTCATCTGGAAATAGCGGGTGTCCCCGTCGTAGCGCGCCCGGTAGTTCAGATAAAAGGTACTGCTTTTTGAGAGCTTTTCCAGAAGATTTTCCCGGGTGAGGGCCTGCCGCAGCATATCCTGCTCGTCCTCATGGACGCAGCAGGATATGTACCGGGCCATGCTGTCGTCCAGCGAGAGCTCGCCGGCAAAAACGGATTCCAGAATGCCGTGTTTACAGTCGTGGATGCGCAGGGCGTCTCCCGTTCCGGTGTCCAGATTGAAAAAGCAAACCAGGTTATAATCGGTTGCCAGAGCCTGTACCAGTTCCCGCTGCCGCCGCTCGGTCTCCTGCTCCCGCAGCTTTTTGGCAGTGCAGTCCAGCAAAAACCGCTGATAGAAGAGCGTTCCGTTCTCCCGGATCAGCTTGATGTTGCCCATCACATGCAGCAGCTTGCCGTCCTTGTGCTGCACGCGATACTCCACCCCCACACTGTCCCCCTCGTTTTTCAGGGAGAGGATTCTGTCGTGCAAAAGAGGTTTGTCCTCGGCCAGGACGGAGGCGGCCACCATGTTAAAGCCGTCCTCCATCATCTCCGCCTCAGACTGGTATCCCAAAATCTCCAGAGCGGCCCGGTTGATGCTAAGAACGCGGGAGCCATCCACGGTGTGGCACATGATACCGCAGTCCAGCGTGGTGAAGATGGCCTCCAGAGCTTTGGTTCTGGAGGTGAGCGCCTGGGCATAGGACCGCTCCTGCGTGATATCAATGGCTACGCCCACGGTACCCATCACGCTGCCGTCCCAGTCATACAGGGGGGATTTGTAGGTGGTGAGAAGGCGGCTGCCGTCGCCGCTTTGCACGGTCTCTTCAGAAACACAGGTTTTTTTTGTCTCCATGACAATCCGCTCAGATTCGATACAGGCGGGGGCGTCATGCTCCACATCCCAGATGTAGGCGTGGCCGCGCCCCTGCACCTGGTCGCGGGTTTTGCCCACGGTTTTGCAAAAACTGTCGTTCACCTTTTCGTGGATGCCGTTTTTATCCTTGTACCAAATCAGATTCGGCACGCTGTTGATGGTAGACTCCAGATAGTGGCTGGTCTCCCAGAGGTCCTTTTGCGTCTTACAGTCCCGCTGCCACTTTTGAAAACGGAAACGGGCCTCCTCCTCCGTCATGGGCAGAGGCCACACATCCGTTACTTCCGGCGGAAGGGATGCCGGAAATTGAGTCCGGTCTGCCAGAAGGATCAGATCGGCGCTCTGCTTTTTGCCGGCTGCCAGCGCCTGCAGGGTGTTTTCTCCCGCCAGGTCCGGCAGCTGGACCAGAATCACATCAGCCTGGGACAGCAGATCCCCCTGCGGCTCCCGGCTCTTTGAAAACGTATGGGTAAAGGGCTCCAGCGGAGGGATTTCCCGGAGCATTTCCAATATTTCACACCGGCTTCCAATAAAATAGAAATGCAGGTGACAGTGATACATATTCTTTCCTCCCATGCGGTTGAAGCTTGCAGACCGGAACCTCCGCGCAGCATACATATTATATTCTAATGGGAATCCGGGTTTGTGTCAATATCATAAAATACGTGAAACAGGATTTTTAGGGCCCTTTCAATCTGGGGGCTGCCGCTTGACAACCCCTCTTTGGCTGATTATGATAGAAAAAACAGAGACCGCCAGGCTTGCCGGCCGGACGGCGAAGGGAGGAAACCGGAAGATCGTTCCGGAAAGTCGCGATATGAAAGAGAAATTACTGCGCGGAGAGCTGCTGCTGGGAACCATGGTCACAGCCTTTGACAGCCCGGAGATCATACGCCTTGCGGCCAATGCGGGGCTGGATTGGGTGTTTGTGGATACGGAGTCTGTGTATCCGGACCCGGCCCGGTTGGCGGCTATGCTGGGGTATGCCCAGATGGCCGGACTGCCTGCTGTTGTGCGGATTCCGGAGATTTCCAAGGCGGAGGTCTCACGGGTGCTGGACCTGGGGGCGGCGGGCATCATCTGCCCGGATGTCCGCTCGGCGGCGGAGGCGCGGGAGCTGGTGCGCCTGGCGAAGTACGCCCCTGAGGGGGAGCGCGGCGTGGCGCTGGAACGCCCCCATACCCGCTATCTCCCCGGCAGCACAGAGGATAAGCTCCGCTATATGGAAGAGGCCAACCGGCGGCTTATGCTGATCTGCCAGATCGAATCTCTGCAGGGGCTGGAGCGGCTGCAGGAGATTGTGGAGACGCCCGGAGTAGACGGGCTTTTGATTGGCCCAAACGACCTGACGCAGGCCATGGGGATCTATGGGCAGCTCTCCCACCCGGACTTTCTGCGGGCTGTGGACCGTGTGGTGGCTGCCGCGCAGGGCTGCGGAAAATACGTGGGGATGAGCTGCGGCAGCGCGGCGGCCTGCCGCCCCTGGGCGGAGATGGGCGTCCGGTTTTTCCAGGTGGGGACGGATACCTCCCTCTATGCCGGGGCGCTGCGGGAGATGAGCGGGCAGTGGAGGCAGACCGGAGAGCCCGCAAGCGTAAAAAAAGCGCGATAATGCGTATATCTTGCGCTTGTATTTTTCGGGAAGGTCTGTTATACTGAGACCACAGATGTTATAAATAGAAGATGTATATTCATAGAGTGCGGCAGTAAGAGGCCAATTTACCAAAATCCTATAGGATTTTGGTGTTTTCCAACAGGAAAACACC
>CATNDT010000066.1 GCA_950097035.1 uncultured Oscillibacter sp. | reverse complement strand
GTATTTGAAAAAAGGCAGGTCTGCGCTCATAGAAATCTCCTTTCAACCTTACAAACTTACAAAAGTGCGTGAACTCTATTACGGCAATGTCAGCCCGTGGGAGCGCAAGCGCGTATACTCCCCCAAACATACCGCACTTATTACTAAAGTCGATGACATAGTGGCGTATTTCAAAAGTCTGCTGTCACCCGAAGAATACAAGAAGTTCGCAGAAATGCAAGAATTGCAATCGCAGATTGACACAGACGATGCGGCAGACCTTTTTGAACACGCCTTTTGTCTGGGCGTACTTCTGATGGTTGATATTTTCGGCTACAACGAGATGTGATTGACCATTCAAAAGGGAATTAGGCGCAAAGCGAGGATTGCCATGCGGCGGTCCTCTCCTTGTTCGTTCACCTATCCGGCCCCGGTAGTCCGGCGGCGGTCTGCCAAATTTTTTCGTCCATAAAGAAAAATTACACTTGACAAAACGCTCCATGTCTGCCGCATCCATGTGCCGGAGGGGACCGGTAAAAAAGGGAGGCCCAGAGGCCTCCCTTCCCGGGTATTGTGTTATTCCTCCTCGTCCGTGACGATCAAACCGTAGCCGCCGGACTTGCGCTTATAGACGATGGACAGGCTGTCATCCTCGCTGCTGCGGAACACAAAGAAGCTGTGGTCCAGCAGGTTCATCTGTAAAATGGCCTCCTCGGCGCTCATGGGCTTCACCGAGAAACGCTTGGTGCGGACAATGGGAAACTCCTTCTCCTCCGCCACTTCAAACTCGTCGGCCGGGGCGGCCGGGAAGCCCTCGCTCCGCAGGCGCTTGGACAGGCGGGTCTTATTTTTCAGGATCTGACGCTCGATATACCCCACCGCAGCGTCTACCGCGCCGCGCATATCGCCGTCCGGCGCCTGGGTCTGGGCCCGGAGCAGCGTGCCGCCGTCCCGGATCGTGACCTCCACCGTACACAGGTGGTCCTTCTCCACAGAGAAGAGCACGTGGGCGGTGGCGTTGTCGTCCCGGAGATATTTCCCCAGCTTGGAGATTTTCTTTTCCGCGTATTCCTTGATGGAGTCGCTCAGGGAGACTTTTTTACAGGTGTAGGTGTATTTCATCCAGATCGCTCCTTTCGTGTGGGGGGAGGCGACCCTCCCTTTTGTACAGTATAACACATGTGTTGCTTTTTGGGAAGAGGAATGTTGTGAAATGGCACAAATTCTTTTCAGGTGTCAGGATCTGTCAAAAGTAGTGGGAAATCGACAAAAGTTCCTATTTACAAGGAGGCGGGGATTGGTGTAAGATAATCCAGGAAGCTTTCCAATATCCCACCCGCTTGGGCCGCACGGCGCGCGTCGCCGGGCGGCCCCTTTTTATCTTTGGGCCGGGAACCGTTTGCACCGCTTCCCGGTGTGTGATATAATGGAGAAAACAAGCGAGGTGAACTGTTGTGAAAAAGCGATTCCGCGCCCCGGCGCTGGGGGCGCTGCTGCTGGCGGCCGTGCTGCTGCTGGAATGCCCGGTGCTGGCGGGTGGCCGCTACCCGGAGAAGGAGCATCTCCCCGTAGATTTTGCCGACATGGTCTATACCGGTTTTGACAGCACCGCCCTGCAAAACGCGCTGTCCGCCCTGCGGCAGATCGCCGCAACGCCCGCCATCCGGACGGAGGACGCCGAAACCCGGGCGGAGCTCCAGTCCCTGTATAATCAGATTTTGGCGGAGACAGACAATCTGTCCACCCAGTCTGCGCTGATCGGCATCCGCTATGACGCCAACGGAGCGGACGAGGAGGCCGCGGCGGAGTCCGCCGCCCTTTCAGATCTGGCCACGCAGGCCTCTGACGACTGCTATAGGGCCCTGCGCCTGCTGGTGGGCACGCCCTATCAGGACATTGTGGAGCGGGACGCCGGGGCGGGCGGCATAGCGTTTTTGCAGAACTACCGGGAGATGACGGAGCGGGAGGCGGAGCTCTGCCGGGAGGAGGAGCGGCTGGTGCAGGACTATGACCGGGTTATGGCCCGGCCCGCCCAGGTCACGGTAGATGGACGGGTGTGGACGGAGGATGCCCTGGAGCGGGACACGGAGCTGGACGACGAGGGCTATTGGAAGATCCGCACCCTTTTGGAACAGGCGGAGAACCGGGCTGCCGGGGAGATTTTTTGCCGGCTGGTTCAGGTGCGCACGGAAATTGCGGCGTGTAACGGCTATGACGACTATGCCGCCTACGCCTATCGGGAGGTCTATGGCCGGGACTATGCCGCCGGCGATATCCGGTCTGTCTATCAGGCGGCGAAGGACCATTGGGTGTCTCTGGAATCTCAATTGCAGGATATGGTGAGCGCCCGGGACCTGCGGACCCTGGATATACGGAGCCGTGCCGCGGGGGATGAGATCCTGGACGCCATCCAGCCCTATATGGAGAGGATTGACCCGGAGCTGGCGGAGACCTTTGCCTTTATGCGGCAGTACCATCTCTGCGATATCGCCCCCAGTGAGAGCAAGCTGCCCACCGGTTACACGGTGGGGCTGCCCGTCTATGGCACGGCGTTTATCTTCGACTGTCCCTATGGGGATCACCAGGACTACAGCACCGCGATTCACGAATTTGGCCATTTTAACGAGACGTTCCACAGTGTGGAGAAAGAGCTGTGGTCGGAGTTTTACATCGACGTGGGGGAGATTCACTCCCAGGGGCTGGAGGTGCTGTTTGCCGCCTATGCCGAAGAGCTGTTTGGCGCCACAGGCGGCCGGGCCTTTTACTGGTCTACCATCTCCAATATGGTCAGCTCTGTGCTGGAGGGCTGCATGTACGATGAATTTCAAACGGCGGTCTACCAAAATCCCCAGATGACTTTAGAGGAGATAAACCGCCTTTTCAGGGAGATCTCGGAGGAATACGGCTATTTCTATGAGGATGGCCAGGAGGAGAGCTATTTCTGGGTGGAGATCCCCCACACCTTCCAAAACCCCATGTACTACATCAGCTATGCAACATCCGCCCTGTCCGCGCTGGACCTCTGGCTGTTGTCCCTGGAGGACCGGGACCGGGCGGTGGAGACCTATCTGGAGCTGGCCGTCATGGGTATGTCACACCCCTACCGGGAGTCTGTGGCGTCCGCGGGACTGCGTGACATCTTCCGGGCGGGAGTTATGCGGGAGCTGGCCAAAGGCGTTCAGAACAGCCTGCCGGCGGTGCTGAACGGCGAGGAGCCGCCCGGGGACGGCGGTCTGCCCCTCTGGGCCCAGGCGCTGGGCGGCGGCGCGGCGGTATTGGTCGCGGCGGGCGTGCTGCTGGCGGTATGGCGGCGGAGACAGGCCGCGGAGGCGGTGGAACCGTTTCTGTAAAGCAGAGCGCAGCCCCGGGGAGGAACCATCCTCCCCGGGGCTGTCTGTCATTTTGTGAAAAAGCGCCAGGCCGTGGTCTCCTGATAGGTCTCCCCGGCCCGCAGAACGGGAGAGGGGAAGCCCGGGTGGTTCACCGCGTCCGGAAAGCGCTGGGTCTCCAGGCACAGCCCGCCGGCCCTGCCGTACCGCGCCCCGTCCTTACCGGGACGGTCTGTCAGAAACCCGGCGGTGTAGAACTGCATCCCCTCCAAAGTGGTGGTTACCTCCATGGCGATGCCGGTGGCGGGGCAGCAGACCTCCGCCGCGGGGCCGCCGCCGTCCAGCGCGTAGTTGTGGTCGTAGCCCCGGGTGGCGGAAAGGCGGGGATCGTCCAGCCGCTCCACCAGAAGCGCGCCCTGCCGCAGGTCCAGCACAGTGTCCGCCACAGAGGCCAGCTCCCCGGTGGGGACGTTGCCGCTGCCGCAGGGCGTGTAGCGGCCGGCCCGGATCGTGACAAAGTGGTCCGCCACGCTGCCGCTGCCGTGGCCCGCCAGATTGAAATAGGTGTGGTTGCTCAGGTTCACCACCGTGTCCCGGTCACAGACCGCCCGGTAGTCCACAGTCAGCACGCCGTTTTGCAGGGTGTAGGCCACCTCTGCCTGAAGCGTGCCCGGAAAGCCCTCCTCCCCGTTGGGCGAGACGCGGGAGAAGACGACAGACCGGTCGTGGCAGGCAAAGTGCCAGAGCTTTTTGTGAAAGCCCTCCCCTCCGCCGTGAAGCGTGTTGGGCCCCTCGTTGGCGGTGAGGCGGTATTCCCGGCGGTCTATGGAGAACCGGGCGCCGCCGATGCGGTTGGCGCAGCGCCCAAGCGTGCCGCCAAAGCAGGCGTCCTGAAGCCGGTACTCCTCCGGGGTGTCGTAGCCGAGGCACACGTCTGTGGGTATTCCGTGGCGGTCCGGCACCCAAATGGAGCGGACCGCCGCGCCCAGGGGCAGCAGCTCCACGGATATGGCGCCGTCGGAAAGGGTCAGCAGGGGGAGGGGCCGCCCCTCCAGGGTTCCGAAAGGCCGTGTTGTTACCATCGTGCCGTCCCCCTCACTTTACTGTTTCGATAAACCGCAGAAATGCGGCCCGGCCCTCAGGGGTGCATTTATAGACGCCTGCGTGCTCCAGCACCTGGGAGAAGACCCGGCCCACCTCCCGCTGCAGGATCTCCGCGGTGTTTTCCGGCGTAAAGGCGTACCGCGCCTGCAGCGCCTCCGCCCAGTCGGCGTGTTTTTCCAGCGCCTCGTCGGCCCGGAGATCCAGGCCCTGCACCAGGGCGTCCGTCAGGGCGGCCAGCTCGGTTTTCAGCCGGGCGGGCAAAACGGCCAGGCCCATGACCTCGATGAGGCCGATATTCTCCTTTTTGATGTGGTGCAGCTCCTGGTGGGGGTGGTATACGCCCAGAGGGAACTCCTCCGTGGTGATGTTATTTCGCAGCACCAGGTCCAGCTCGAATTTACCCTCCCGCATCCGGGCGATGGGGGTGACGGTGTTGTGGGGCTCGCCGTCTGTCTCCGCAAGGATAAAGGCCGCCTCGTCCGTATAGCCCCGCCAGGTGTTCAAAATCCGGTCCGCCAGCTCCACCAGCCGGTCCCCGTCGCCGCAGCGGAGGCGGATGACGGACATGGGCCAGTGGACGATGCCCGCCTCCACGTCCCCAAAGCCGGGAAAGGAGACCGCCCGCTCCACAGCCGCCTTTTCCATGGCAAAGGTGTACCGCCCGCCCTGAAAGTGGTCGTGGCTTAAAATAGAGCCGCCCACAATGGGCAGGTCGGCGTTGCTGCCCACAAAGTAATGGGGGAACTGGCGAATGAAGTCCAGCTGCTTGCGGAAGGTGGAGCGGTCGATCTTCATGGGTGTGTGTTCCCCGCTGAACACGATGCAGTGCTCGTTGTAGTAGACATAGGGGGAGTATTGAAAGTACCAGGCCCTGCCGTCGATAGTGATGGGGATGATTCTGTGGTTTTGCCGGGCAGGGTGGTTCATACGCCCGGCGTAGCCCTCGTTTTCCCGGCAGAGCTGGCATTTGGGATAGCCGCTTTGGGGGGCGGCCTTGGCGGCGGCAATGGCGCGGGGGTCCTTTTCCGGTTTGGAGAGGTTGATGGTGATGTCCAGGTCGCCGTACTCCGTGGGGGCGGCCCACTTCACATCCTTTGCGATGCGGTAGCGGCGGATATAGTCCGTGTCCTGGCTGAAGGCGTAGTACCAGCCTGTAGCGGCCTGGGGGGACTGCTCGTATTTTTTCTGAAAGGCCTCAATGACCTGGGAGGGGCGGGGCGTCAGAACCCCCATCAGGCCGGTGTCAAACAGGTCCCGGCTGGTGATGTCGCCGGCGATCAGGCCCCGCTTAACGGCAAATTCCGTCAGCAGACCCAAAATCATCTCCAAAGAGTTCTCTGACGTTCGCGCCGCCTCCGGCTCCGCATACTCTGTCAGGCCCATGGCGGCAAGCAGGGTGTTGATTGCCCAGGTCCGGTCCGTTTCGGCGATCAGTCCTCTGGAAATTCCGTAATCCGCCAGAGCGGCGACCTGGGTGGAATAGATATTGGCGTCTATCATGCTGTTTTCCCCTCTCTCACATCAATCGGGCGGTGTCCAGCCGGAGCCCGCCCACCGGGCGGATCGTCACTACGTGGCAGCTGCCCGGGCCGAAAACGGACTCGATCCCGCGTTTGAAATCCTCCAGGCAGTCCTCCGGCACAAAGGCCTGGGCCGTGCCGGCAAAGCCGCCGCCGTGGACCCGCACCGCACCCCGGCCGTTTAAAAGGCGTTCAGCCAGAGCGATGGCCAGCATCAGTTCCTGGTGGGCGGTCTGCCCGGTGGGAATTACATTTTGCAGATACATGGCCGAGGACCTGCCGGATTCCCGCACCAGGGAGAGGAAGGATGCAAAATCCCCGCTGCGAAGAGCCCCGGCCTCCGCAGCGGCCCTGCGGTTTTCCTCATAGATGTGGAAGGCGCGCAGCGCGCCCCGGTCTCCGGCGGCTTGGCGCACCTGGGGCAGGGCCGCCAGAAACGACTCCTCCGGCACCTCACGTAAGACCTCCTTGCCAAAATGCCGGCAGACGGCCCTCAGCTCCCGGGTGACGGCGGCGTATTCGTCCGTGAGATCGGCGTGGTCCGCGCCGGAGTCCAACACGCACAGGACGTGGCGGTTGGCCTTGAGGTCCAGGGCGATCTGTTCCACCGAAGGGTGGTCCCGGTCCGCAAAGTCGATGAATACCACACCGCCTACGGAGGAGGCCGCCTGATCCATCAGGCCGCAGGGCTTGCCGAAAAACACGTTTTCCGCGTACTGTCCGATCTGGGCGATCTCCACCGGGGTGCACCTGCCGTTCCAGAACAGGTCGTTCAGCATGACGCCGATCAGCACCTCGAAGGCGGCGGAGGAGCTGAGACCGCTGCCGCCGGGAACGTCTGAGACCATATAGGCGTCCAGCCCCATGCCGGCCAGAGGGCAGCCCAGCTCCGCCATGCGGGCCGCCACGCCCCGGATCAGGGCGGCGGAGGTGTTTTCCTCCTCCGGCTTTGGCGTCAGGTCGTCCAGCTCCACCGTGATTTGCGGGTATCCTTCGGACTGTATCCGGAGAATGCCGCTGTGGTTTGGCGCGGCGGCGGCCAGAATGTCCAGGTCCACGCCGGCGGCCAGCACACGGCCCCGCTCGTGGTCGGTGTGGTTGCCGCCCAGCTCCGTCCGCCCTGGTGCGCTGAACAGCGCGGAGGGGCTGCTTTCAAAGGTTTTGGCAAAGGCCTCCAGCACGTGGCCGCAGCGGCTGCGGGCCGCCTCCAGACGGGAGGCGCCGTAAAGTGCCCGCAGTGTCTCATCCAGGCCGCCCTGCCGCAGTTTTGCTTTCAAAGTCTGTTCTTCCATGGGGATCGCTCCTTCTCTAATAAAAATTTGCTCTGTTTTCCCTTCACCGCTCACGGCTCCGCCGGAAGAAATTCCGCCAGGTTCTCCTCCGTCACCGCCGTGTGTTCCCGCCAGGCGTATTTACCGCCCTCCAGCGTTACCGTGTTCTGGGGATCCTCCCCTCTGGCCAGAGCGCAGCAAAGCGCCAGAATGTCCGCCGCCTGTCCGGCCTCGTCGTTGAGAACAGTGCCCCGCAGCGTTCCCTCCTCCAGGGCTTTCAGGGCAGGGGGCGTGGCGTCCACACCCACCACAAAGGGCATGGTCTCTGCCTCAAGGCCCGCTTCCAGGCAGGCGTCGATCGCTCCCAGGGCCATATCGTCGTTATTGGCGAAGACCACCTCGATACTGTTGCCCAGCTCATCCAGCCACTGCTGCATCCGCAGCTTGGCGGGGCCCCGCTGCCAATTGGCGGAGTTGTTGGAGAGCTTTTCCATAGCGACGCCGGCGGCGGTCAGCGTGCGGATACTGTGCTCCGTCCGCAGCAGAGTGTCCTGGTGGCCCGGTTCGCCCTCCAGCATCACATACTGCAAAACGCCGTCCCCGTTGCGGTCTATGGCGGCGGGATCCGCCCGCCCGGCGTCCAGCACCAGATTTCCCTGAATCTGCCCCGCCTCGCTTGCACGTGTGCCCACGTAATAGGCGTATTTCCAACGGTTGAGATCCTCCTCCACCGGCTCCCGGTTGAAAAACACCACCGGTACCCCGGCGCCCTGGGCCTTGTCTATAATCACCGCCGCCGCCGTCCGGTCCACAATGTTTACGCAGATCACGTCGTAGTCCCGGTCCAGAAATTGATCCACCTGCTCGTTTTGGGCCGTTTGGCTGCCCCGCCCGTCCACAATGTTCAGATTAATCTTCACACCCAGAGTCTGCTCCTCCTCCAGGGCGGTCTGCTGCAGGCTCTGGGTCAGGGTGGAGATAAAGGTGTCGTCCTGCAGATACAGCGCCACACCGATGCGGATGGTGTCGCTGTCTGCTTTTTGGCCGCAGGCGACAAGAAGCAGGGGGAGAAAGAGGAGCGGCAGTATCCGTGTGTATTTTCCCTTTGACAACATGCACCCCTCCTCACCGCGTCACCGGGAACAGCAGCTTTTGATAGTCCGGCTCGTACATATTTTCCCGCCGGACAGTAAAGTGGGGCAGCTGCCCCAGCGGTTCGGCCGGCTCCCGGCGGGCCAGCCTCGCCGCCGCTTCCACCGCCAGATACCCGGTGGAAAAAGCGTTTTGCGCCACAACAGATGTGATGCGCCCCTGCTCCAGATTGGCGGCAATAGCCGCTGTAGAGCCCACGCCGTACAGCATGGGCGGATCGTCCAGCAGCGCCGTCTCCTCCGCCGCCCGCTCCAGGGCAGAGGGCTCAAAGGCCACCACCGCACGGACAGGTTCCCCCGCCAGGCGGTTTTGGAGGGCGGCGGCCAGGGACTCCCCCTCCGCCGGGCGGCAGTACAGCACGGTTCGGTTCTCCGCCTCCAGCAGGGCGCTTGCCGCCTCCATACGCTCCCGGATACCGTTGTCGCCGGGAACGCTGTCCAGCAGCAGCACGGCTTCGTCCGGCGGCACACCGTTCAGCGCTGCCGCTCCCAAAGCCTGGCCCAGGGCCGTATTGTCCGCACCTGCGCAGCCTCGGGCGCCCTGAGCGGCCATGTCGGTCTCCAATGTGATCAGCGCCGCCCGGCCGGCAGCGTTCTGCACGGTTTCCGCCAGGGCAGCCCGGTCGGTTGGAAACAGCAAAATGGCGCTGGCGCCGCTTTCCATCTCCCGGCGCAGCAGCTCGCACTGCTCCGGAGCGTTGTTTGAGGCGCTGGGATATAAGAACCGCAGCTCCACATGCAGGTCCGCCGCCGCCTGCTCCATACCCTGGCGGGCATTGGCCCAGGCGGAGCCGTCTGCCTCCCTGGCGATGACCGACATCTCTAAAAGCGCCGGCCTCTGCCGGGGCTGCACCGGATTGACCAGCAGCAGAAGAAGCAGCAGCAAAACGCCCAGGGTCAGAAGGATCAACGTGCCTCTGGCGGTCCGTTTTAAGCTCATTTCCCGCCCTCCTTCCGGTATCCCAGGCTCTGCTCCCGGTCCAGGGCGGGCAGCCGGATGCGGACCACCGTGCCGTCGTCCGGCTCACTGAGGATGGTCAATCCGTACTTTTGCCCAAAGGCCAGCCGGATTCGCCGGTGCACGTTCCGAAACCCGATGCCGGAGCCCCTGGAGCCCATCGCCGCGTAGGCACCTCCGGCGTCCAACAGGCGTGCCACCACCTCCTCCGGCATGCCGGGGCCGTTGTCCGCCACCTCAATGATAACATCGTCCCCCTCCCGAAAGGCCAGCACGCAGATTCTTCCGTCTCCGTCGGCGTAATCCATGCCGTGGTAGATGGCGTTTTCCAGAATGGGCTGCACGATCAGCTTGATGGTGTAGAGCTCCTCTACACCATCTTCCGCCGATATATCGGCGGAAAATTTATTCTTGTAGCGCATCTTCTGAATCGTGAGGTAGTTTCGGGCGTGTTCCAGCTCCTCGGCCACGGTGATGATGTTGCTGCCCCGGCTCAAAGAGATGCGGAAAAACCGGGCCAGTGAGGTCAGCATGACCACCGCATCCTCGGTCCGCCCGTTTTCCGTCATCCAGATCACGGAGTCCAGGGTGTTGTAGAGGAAGTGGGGATTGATCTGAGACTGGAGAACATCCAGCTCACTGCGGCGTTTTTGCTCCTCCTGCTGCATGATGTCGTCCATCAGGTGGCGCATGGTGGAGACCATGGACTGGATGGACCGGCTGAGATGCTCCACCTCGTAGGGGCCGTTGACGGCGAGATCCACCGTCTCCGCGCCGGCCTCCAGCTCCTTGACCGCCTGGTCCAGCTTTTTCATGGGCGCGGTGATCCAGGCGGAGAGGCGCAGGTTCACAAACACCAGTAAAAAAATAAAGAAGATGACAATAAACAGAAAGAACAGCAGCAGCTGACTGTAATTGTTCCACAGGTTCTCCTCCGGCACCACGCCTACCAGCTTCCAGCCGGTGTAGCCCACGGTTTTCACCGTGATCTGCCGCCGCTGGCCCTGAAAGGTCTCGTTATGACTGCCGTCGGTATAGGCGGCCGCCGCGCGGTTATTCTCCTCTAAAAGTCCCGCGTAGATCAGCTGTTGGCGGGGGTGGTAGATGATTTCCCCGGTTCCGTCCACCAGGTACAGATATCCCCGGCCGGAGGCCAGGTCCACATCCTTGCAGATCTGCTCAATGCCGCTGTAGCTCATATCCACCAGCAGCACGCCGCTTTCAATGGTCCCGTCCCGGGTCAGCTCCACGTGCCGGCTGAGAGAGACTACCCAGCGATAGCGGTAGTCCGGGTCTACAAACAGATTTTGTACATGGGGGATGGAGAAATGGAGGTTTTCAATCCGCGCCTCGGCGGCAGAAAACCAGTCTTCCCGCTCCGGCGAGACACTGTTTTTCAAAACCGCCAGGGGCGCGGCGGCGATCAGGCCGCCGCCGCCGGAAAACACAGCGATGGATACCAGGGAATCCCGGCTGGAGTAGTAAAGAAGCTCCAGATCATCGCCAAGACCCGCCTCCGCAAGATCGGTGTCTTTAATGACCTGGTAATAAGCGGCGTCGGATATACGCATCATGCTCCGCAGATAGGCATCCAGATTCAGATTCACCTGGGAGAGTACCCGCTGGCTGTTATCTGAGAGCTGTGCGTTGGTAGAGGCCGAAAACCGCAAAAACAGTGAAAGGCCCAAAAAGGCCATGCCCACCACCGCCACCGCGGTAAAGGACAGGGACAGGATCATCTGGATGCTGGAGCGGTGATACAGCGCCTGCCACCGCCGGCGCAGGGCTGCGGACAGCTTTGCCATAGGGCGGGCCTCCTTTCCGGGAGATGTTAGCCGGTGCGGTATTTGGTGGGCGTTACCCCAAAGTGCTTTTTAAATACGTAGCTGAAATAGTTGGCGTCCTCATAGCCGCAGCGGCGGGCAATGAGATAGGTTTTATCCTCGCTGTTTCGCAGGGCCGCGGCCGCCGCCTCCATCCGCACGACGGTGACGTGAGCGGTAAAGCTCATACCCGTCTCCCGTTTAAAAAGGGTGGAGAAATAGGCGGGGCTGAGGTGGAGATAGTCGCACAGCCGCTCCACAGAGAGGTCGCTTTCGCCATAGTGCTTTTGAATAAAATCTCTGGCCAGCTCCACAGTCCGGCCGGCGGAGTCTGTCCGGTGACGGCGGATCAGGGCCCGGATGCGAAGACACCGCTCCAGACACCAGTCCCCCATGGCCGTAAAAGAGGAAAAGTCGGTGGCCTGCACTGCGCCGGTAAAGCCGGTGCCAAAAACATCTTCCACCTCCAGTCCGGAACTCCGGGTCAGCCGCAGGAGGCAGGTCAGCAGCTCCAAAAAGAAGAGGTTGCACTGGCTGGCCGCAAGTCCGGAACGGCGGACTTTGTCCACCAGCCGTTCCACCGCCGTCCGAATTTCGCCCTCATCCCCCAGCTTTACCGCGCTGGTGAGGTCCCGCTCGTCGTTTTCTTCAAAGCTGATGCTGCTGGCGGTGTCCGGCTCCAGGTCCCCGATGTAGATGGCCCGTCCGGCGCCCACCAGGCCGCGGTAGTCCAGGGCACTGCGGGCGCCGTCCGCCGACTGGGGCAGGTCGCCCGGGTCCGCGCAGGGCATCCCCACGCCCACGGTCAGCGTCAGACCCAGATAGCTCTCCGCCAGGGCGCAGATCCGGTCCAGAGCCTCGATCAGGGGATAGACGGAGCCGCCGCCCTGAAAAGCCGCCAGCACAGCCACCGCGTCGCCGTACAAAAAGGCCCGGCAGTCCCAGTTCTCCAGCTTCAGATTGTCGTTTAGTAGCTGCTGGACAGAGGGGGCCGCCAGCTCCCGCCGGTCCGCCGCGCCGTCCATGTGCCCCAGGGCCGCCACCCAGGCGCCGCCGGTGAAGTGCAGCTCCAGCCGCTCCGCCCGCTCCGCTGCCTGCTCCGGCGGCACCCGGCCCTCCAGCAGGTGGGTGTAATAGAGCTCCCGCAGCACCGGCAGGCTCTCCTCATAGCGGCTGCGAAGGGCTTCGGCATTCTGCCGCTCGGTGCGCTCGGTGTCCAGCCGCTCTTTCAGGCGCTGCAGCACACCGGAGAGCTCCGCCGCGCTGATTGGCTTGAGGATGTATTCAGACACATTCATCCGAATGGCCTGCTTGGCGTATTCAAACTCGTCGAAACCGGAAAACACCACGAATTTGGAGGCCGGCAGCCGTCTGGTGAGGATACGGCACAGCTCCAGCCCGTCCATAAAGGGCATCTTGATGTCGGTGAGCACCACGTCCGGCTCCAGGGTATCCGCCAGCTCCAGGGCCTCCTGCCCGTTTTCAGCCTCTCCCACCAGAGTAAAGCCCAGGGCGGCCCAGTCCATCTTGCGGCTGATGCCCACCCGGATGTCCTCCTCGTCGTCTACCAGCAGCACCCGGTACTCCTCCATCCAAACACGCCTCCTCTCCGCAATTATAATACAGTTTTCCCGATTTGAAAATAGGACGGGCGCAAACGTCGGAAGATCTTTGAAGCGCCGGGCGCGTTTCATGCCCGGCGGGCTCCTCCCGCCTTGAAACCCTTTGCCGGTTTTCAACCGGACTATACCTCTCCCGTCTCCCCGCGGCAGAACGAGGGACCGGCGCGATGACGCCGGTCCCTGCGGTTCTTATGGGAATACCCCTTATTTCTTGGCCAGGTACTTCCGCAGATCCAGAGCGACGGCCACGATGATGACCAGGCCCTGGGCGATGTAGGTATAAGCGGGGTCGAAGCGGAGGAACTGGAGGCAGATTTTCAATACCTCAAACACCAGCACACCCACCAGAATGCCGGACACCTTGCCCACGCCGCCGTTGACAGACACGCCGCCGATGGTGCAGGCCGCAATGGCCTCCAGCTCATAGCCGGTGCCGGTGGCGGTGGATGCGCCGCCGGCCTTGGAGCCGATGAGGAAGCCGGCCACGGCGTACAGCACGGAGGCCAGAATGTAGATGCGGATCAGGGAGGCGGATACGTTGACACCGGCCACCTGGGCGGCGCTTTCGTTGCCGCCGATGGCGTACATGTACTTGCCGTGGCGGGTCTTGTTGTAGAGGAACCACATGAAAAGGCCTACCAGCAGAGCGGGGAGCAGCAGATAGGGGAGGAAGCGGCTGAAACGGCCCAGGTAATCGCTGAAGAAGTTGCCGCTGGCCAGGGCCCGGTAGCTCTCCTTAAAGCCACCGATGGGCTGGTTGCCGGTGATGATCTGGCAAACGCCGTAGACCAGGGTCTGCATGCCCAGGGTGGCGATGAAGGGGGGAACCTTCAAAAAGGCGATGACGCAGCCGTTGACAGCGCCGATACAGGCCATGATAGCCACGGTGATGACCAGAGCAAAGATCCAGTGCATGTCGGGCATCCAGTCGAATACCCGGGCGCTGTAATCCAGAGTCTGCTGCATCATGGCGGCCAGGCACGCCGCCAGACCCACCTGGCGGCCCGCGGAGAGGTCCGTGCCCTTGGTGATAAGGCACCCGGACACGCCGCAGGCGATGATGAACCGGGGAGCCACATTGGAGATCAGGTTGCCGATGTTGTCCGCACTGGCGAAGTTCTGGCTGTTCCACCAGGTGAACAGGGCCAGCAGGATAATCAGGAAAATAATCGCGTGATCGGAAACGAACTTCAGGGCGCTATTGCCGTTCAGGGTTTTAGTCTTTGTATCAGCCATAGTTGTCTCTCCTCCTTATTCAAACTGGGTGGCCAGGGCCATGATGTTCTCCTGATTGGCGTCCTTGCCGTCGATGAAGCCGGTGACCCGGCCGTCGCACATGACCATGATACGGTCGGACATGCCAATCAGCTCGCTCATCTCGGAGGAGATCATAATCACGCTCTTACCCTGCTTGGCCAGCTCTGCGATGATGCAGTAAATCTCGTATTTTGCGCCCACGTCGATGCCGCGGGTGGGTTCGTCCAGAATAAAGACGTCCGGGTCGTTGGCAAGCCAGCGGCTGATGAGCACCTTCTGCTGGTTGCCGCCGGAGAGGGACTGAATCTGCGTCCTGGAGGAGGGGGTCTTAATGGAGAGCTTGGCTACGTTGTCCTGTACCAGCTGTTCGATCTTTCGGTCGTCCAGCATAATGCCGCCGATGAGATACTGGTTCAAAGAGGCGATGGACACGTTGTCCGCAATGGACAGCACACCCAGAATACCGGTGGCCCGGCGGTCCTCCGTCAGCATGGCGATGCCGCTGTTGATGGCGGCCTTGGGCTGGTCGATTTTCAGCTCCCGGCCCTTGTATGTAATTTTTCCGGCGGTGTGGCTCCGCAGGCCGAACAGGCCCTCCATCAGCTCGGTGCGCTGGGCGCCCACCAGACCCGCCACGCCCAGAATCTCGCCCCTGCGGACGTTGAAGGAGGCGTGGCGGAAGCTCTTGGGGTTGATGGAGGTGAAATCCTCCACCTCAAAAACCACCTCGCCGGGGACATTCTCCCGCTTGGGGAAGAGGTTGCTAAGCTCCCGGCCCACCATCTTGGTGATGATGAAGTCGGTAGTCAGGCCCTTGGCGTCCCAGGTGCCGATGTACTGACCGTCCCGCATGATGGTGACCTCGTCGCTGATGCGGAGAATCTCGTCCATCTTGTGGGAGATGTAGACGATGGAGACGCCCCTGGCCCGCAGCTCGTTGACGATGGTGAAAAGGGCCTCCACCTCGGCGGCGGTCAGAGAGGAGGTGGGCTCATCCAGAATGAGCACCTTGCAGTCCGCGGAGACGGCCTTGGCGATTTCCACCAGCTGCATCTGGGACACGCTGAGGCTGCCCAGCTTGGCTCTGGGGTCGAAGTTGAGGTGAACCTCCTTCAGCACCGCGGCCGCGTCCTTATACATCCTGTCGTGGTCGACAATGGTGATGGGGCCCAGGTGCCTGGTGGGATAGCGGCCCACGTAGATATTTTCGCCGATGCTCCGCTCCGGAATGGGCTGGAGCTCCTGGTGCACCATTGCAATGCCCCGGTTCAGCGCGTCCAGCGGGCCCTTGATCTGGACTTTTTCGCCCTCGTAGATCACTTCTCCCTCGTCCATGTGATAGATGCCGAACATGCACTTCATCAGTGTGGACTTTCCGGCGCCGTTCTCACCCATCAAGGCGTGGACAGTGCCGGGGCGGAGATTGAGCTGCGCGTGGTCCAGCGCCTTAACGCCGGGAAAGGTCTTCACCACGCCGCGCATTTCCAAACGATATTCTGACAATTCTCGGTCCCCCCCTTTTGGTTTGTTTCATCGGCCGACAAGGGGCGGTACGGCAGCCGGCTGTGCCGGTGCAAAGCGTAGTGCCTCTTGTCAGGCGATGTAATATAAGTGACGGGGTGCGTGCGCCCCTGCACACGCACCCCGCTGGTTTGCCTGTTTGTCCGTCAGTGTTTCAATTAGCCCATGAAGTCGGCCACATTGTCGGGAGTGACCTTCACATAGTCGACGTACACGCTCTGGTTGCCGGAGGAGAAGGTGGCGCCGCCCAGCAGAGCCTCCATCTGATTCACGGCCTCGGTGGCCTGGCCCACGGCGTCGTTGAGCACGGTGCCGGTCATGTTGCCGGCCTTGACCTCGTTCAAAGCGGCGTCCAGGGCATCAACGCCCACCAGGTAGATATCCTCGTTGACCTTGCGGCCGGCAGCCTGGATGGACTGCAGGGCGCCGATGGCCATGTCGTCGTTGTTGCAGAAGACAACCTCAACCTGATTGCCGAACTGGGCCAGGTCGTTGGCCACGATCTCCTGGCCGCGCTCACGCATCCAGTCGCCGCGGGTGAGGTTCAGCTCCTCAACCTCCTTGCCGGCGTCGGTCAGGGCCTTGACGGAGTACTCGGTGCGCAGCTGGGCGTCGATGTTCTCGGGGTCGCCCTGGATCA
>CATNDT010000065.1 GCA_950097035.1 uncultured Oscillibacter sp. | reverse complement strand
TATGTCCGCAGGACCTCCTCCCGCATCTCGTACCAGAGATTGTAAGCGGCGGCGATACGCTCGTCCCGCTCCAGCTCATCCACGATCTCATCCACCAGAGATTTCAAAGACGATTTGAGATAGCCATACTGTTTCTTGCCGGAAGTGTTCCGGAGCTGCCGCGATAGCTCCAGCATAAGCTGTTCAATGCGCTCGTTGGACAGAGTGCCCTCCTGCATCTGCCGGATGATCTGCCGCAGAACTTTTTGCGAATCCTGGTTCAGAGAATCGCGCCGCTGGGTCTGTCTGGCGTAGATTTCCGTCAGATCATTTTTGAATATTTCCTTCGCCAATCTGGATTTGATCCTCTCAATACCGTGTTCTGTAAGGAATCCGGATTTGCCGTCCGCACTGTAACAGACCAAATGCACATGCGGGTGGTGCGACTCATCATGGAACGCAGCGTACCACCGGAATTGCTCCAGCGGGATCTTCATCGCCTGCGCCATTTCTACCGAAAAACCGGAAAGGAAATCTTTCCACCTTTCTGCGTTATCGAATCCTAACCGCACGGCATCCTCCCGGCGTAGGGAGATCACCGGCAGCCAAACCGCGCCTGGATGGTGCGCCACCTCCTTCTGGATTTTGGACAAGGTCAGTGATCCATCACCGCTGGTAAACAGCCCATGTGAACCAAACCGCTGAGCGCGAGGACGTTTGGCGATGTAGTCCACATAGTTTTCCATCTTGGCGATTTGATCGAGATTTTCCTCGACAGCCCGCGTGATGAACTCGGACGCATTGCCGCGAGTGGGTGAGTCCTGGTAGTC
The DNA here is from genome assembly GCA_950097035.1 of uncultured Oscillibacter sp. Lineage (GTDB taxonomy): Bacteria > Bacillota > Clostridia > Oscillospirales > Oscillospiraceae > Oscillibacter. The sequence goes on along the minus strand of CATNDT010000065.1, from coordinate 15,564 downwards.
AGCGTACTCCTCCAACCCTTTGCTCAGAGGAAACTCCCGCGCCAATTTATCAACCATGTTGACTTGATTTTCTGTGGCGGGCAGATTCATTTTGCCGGGATCAATACACTGGACGCCCTTGCGGGTAGCGTAATAATTGACGGCATTCCCCAGATGAGCCGCAGCCTTTGGTGTGCCGCCTTTGACGTGGGGGCATTTGAAAATGACGCGCGGCATGGTTCATCACTCGCTGTGCTGATACTTCATCGCATCCGCGAAAGTCACTGCGCCGCCAGTCTTCTTGACCTCCTGGATGCACCGCCCGCGCAGCCGCTCCAGCGCATCCGGACTGACGTCCACCTCAGAAGCAAGCACGTTCATCATCATGTTTGTCTCCACCGCCAGCTTGAAGATTAACCGCGCAATGTGATTCTCCGCGTTTGCCACTGTCCCCTGAAGCGCAGAGACAAGAACGGGTGCAAGAAATTCTGTGCCGTTTTTGCTGGCAACATAGCCTGCATAGAAGTGGATCGCTTTCTCAATAAACTCACTTTGATTCTGGCAGTTATCTAACGAATAGATGTCTTTCACGAGCTGCTGAGTCTCCGGCATAATTCGCAGCGCAAACTTGATTTTTTCTCTGGGCATGGTATACCTCCATTTCTCTGATTTTGAGCCGTACCCCCGCTTGGAACCCTCAAAAATCCGGTGACGACGGGCAGTTCCGGCCACGTGGGGGCAAACTTGACCCCCGAGACTCAAAACGTACCCCCGCGTTGACCCCCGGACTGAAACCCCGCAAACCGCTGACCCGACCCGCATTGCGGGACGGTGTGAACCGAGCGGGGGACGCTACGCGACCCCCGCTCTTTATCCCGCACCTTTTTCGTCCCCCGTAACCCCTGCGTCCCAACGGCCCCGGCGCTTTCCGACTCCTCGCCGCAAACCTGGCTCACAGGCCGCGACAGGGCCGTTTTGGGGGTTGGGTGGGGCAGGGATGCCACCCAGACGGGAAAGGCCGCACAAACGGCCTCACAGGGCTGAACAGCGGGGAAACGAGCCGGGAGGCGCTCTCGCACCTCCCGCCGCCTTGTCACATTGCCATTTCCGGTCCATGTTCCTCCTCCATATTCTGTTCTGGCTCCCAGATGCTTTGCAGGACACAGCCGAGCCTTTCGCTGAGTTCCTCATTCTCTTTGCGTATCCATTGCTCCCGCGCAGTTTCCAGCGGACTGTCAAGCGACAACAACCGTTCCAGCAGATTCGCCGGGTAGTCCCCAGCGTTGTAGACCAGTTCCTCATAGCAGGTGCGGGTGGCGTGGATCTCATGAGCCATAGCGTACACACTGCTGCTGGGGAGCTGCAGCACCTTCTGGTGATATGCCGTCCATGCCGCCTCTACCTTTTGGGCGAGGCACGCATGGATTTCTGGACGGGTCACAGGCTCACCTCCATTGCGGCGGACTGGCTTTGCCGCTGCTCCAGCGCTGTGCTGACCTCCGCCAGCTCAGACCGCAGGTCACCGGCAGTCAGACGCTGTCCGTCCGGCAGAGATGCTCCCAGCAGGATATCCGACAGTCCGCCCACGTCAGCGAGGATGACGGCCAGCTCCCGCAGAGCGTTCCGCTCCCGCTGATCCGGCAGGCGGACAGCCGCACGAAAGAATTCCCAGACCGCCTCCATCTGCACTGCGGCATCCGGTACGGCGTTCAGCCGGCCCGGGTCCAGCAGATGGGCGGTGTCCTGACCTGTGCGCTCAAACTCCCGTGCGCTTTCCAGCTCGCTGTCGATCCACGCCAGATGGATGCTGATGTCCACAGCCCCTGCGGCGGCAGCGAACGTCTCCAGACCGGCGCGCATTGTCTCTGCGGACGGGATGCTGTCCGCTCCCACGCCATAGAGCATTGATGCTGTCTCATGGGCGATCAGTCCGCACAGGTCAACAGGGGTAAATGGTGTTCGTTCCTTTGATCTCATTTCGATTTCCTCCCGATTTTGCAGTATGCATTGCCTGCGCCAACACAATGGCACAGTTTTCGTTGGGAAGCGATTGAGCAACACCAACGAAATTTCTGCCGCCGCTCTGAGCGGCAGCAACAACTCACATCACCGGCCCGGCAGGCGGAACCATATCCTCCGCCATGCACTGGGCGCAATATTCCTTCAGCGACTGCCCGGTCTGCTGCTGGCAGTAAGCATCCATCTTTTGCAGAAGGGCGGATTTCTCTACGGCATTGAGGCGGTATTCCAGGGATTCCTCCCGACCATCCGCCCGGTGCAGGTCGACCTCCAGCATATCGCATACCTGTCCGGCGGCCATGTCGTAGCCGGCATAGACATTCAGCCAGTCATCCCCCTTCGCGGTGCGCGTACCGAATACCCTGTCCACATCAAAGCTGTTTTCCAGATAGAAGTTCAGCCGTCCGTCATCCGCCGTGATCTCATCCGCGAAAGAAAAATTCTTTGCGGAGAGATGGCCTGCCGAGGCGGTCTCCTTGCCTGCCAGCTTCTCCGTGAACCGAGCATTCCGCACGTTCCAGCTATAACTGCCGCAGCGATCCGCATGCCAGACTGCTGTGGACACATCCTTCAGCCTGTAGGACACCCAGCCAATGCCGGGGCAGACAGCGGAGAGTTCCAGCCTGTCGAGATCCACGTCGTATGCATCTGTGATCTTGCCGCCCTCCTCCATACAGGAGGACGACATCCGTTCAAATTCCTCCGCAGAGATTTCTTCCCGGCCACGGAGGCTCTCTGCAAGGGAGCGCGGTTCACCCTGCTGCCGCAAACGGAGCCGGATATATCCGGCAATCTCCAGCATCCAAACAGAGCGGTCCATCTGGAAGTATTGTGTGACGCCGTTCTCCATTATACGGAAGGCGGAATAGCGTCTGCTTGCCCGGATCTCCTGCTCCCGCTACTGATCTTCCTCCCAGATCTCTCTGCTGATCTTTTCCCGCGTATGATCGGGGAGCTGGCTGATCAACTCGTCCAGATAGTTGTTCAGCTTGTCCTCCACCGTTTCATTTTTCAGATGTAGAGACAGGGCCTGATACCACCGTTCATCTACCCAGAGAGCGATTTCTCTACTGCTCATGCTGCGCCTCCGCCGGCCTGGGTACGGGCCGTCCGGATCTGGGAGGCCGCGCCGGCGCGGCAATGCTCTCGATGTACTCCCGCGTTGGTCCGGGGACGTATTTCTCGTAGAGCTTTTCAACGCAGCCCTCCAGCTCCGATTCCACCGTGGAGTCCTTCCTCCCGGCGTAAAACTGGATGGCCCGCAGCTTCTCAGCGTCCACCTGGACGCTGACTGTTACCTTTCGCATGATTTCCTCCTTTAGAACACGTGAAATTCCCAGGTTGTGGGGCCTTCCTGGACAGGCATAGGTTCCGCAAACCGGCCTGCGTAGTGCGCTGCGGCCCCATCGGAAAGGGAGCAGAAGTCCCCATCCTCCGCACCCACGATGAGGAACGTCCCGGCAATGGTGTCGCCGCCCACCTGACGGTTGGCAGGCAGGCCGCTCAGTTTTCCCTCCTCATTGCAAACGAGAACTGCATTGGCATCCAGCCCCACGGTTTCGATATATCCACCCACCGCCTCCTGAAACGCTTCCAGCGTGTTGGGCATGGTAATTCGCTCCGGCGCCTGACCGGGAGCAACTTTCAAAACCTTAATGTTCACTTTTCTGGTCCCCCTCTACATTACCGGTCCCATGGACTGCTCCGCTTTCACGAAGTTGTCATAGGCTTCGTTGAACCGCACCAGTTCCTCCGGTTCCACACCGGTGAGCAAGACTTCCACGCCGTCCGAAGATGGACATATCTCCGATATGCGGGCGTTGAGCAGAGTCTCATGATCCTGTTGGCCGGCCTCGGTTAGCAGCCGCAGATTTTCCGCCAGCACAGAGCATTCAGCCGTCTCATGGCACAGGAAAGCTGCACCACCGCCTTTCAACAGGGGGAGAACATCTTTGAGCCGTATGTCCTGTACTGTCTCGGAATGGGCCTGGAACCGCCCGCAAAATTCAGGGCGATATTCCATTGTGATGCCGCCGTCGCTCATATCCACCGATACGGTTTCAGGCCGGCGCTCCAACGCGGCCTGGAGCATATTGTCCAGGCCGCTGTCCTCCTGGATTGTCAGCCCCAGATGTTCCTCCAGTTCCTCGAAGCAGACACACCGGCTTCCGGCGCCGCTTTTCTCGATCCCCTGCCGGATGATGTAGTCCGCTGCCCGGTCCATTGCTGCATTGACGATGTCCCGGATGCCCGGTACAAAGGCCGCATAGCGCGGGAAGTCGTATCCCTCCGATTCTATGAGCAGACCGTCGCTGCCACCCTGTTCCATCGCCAGCAGACAGTGCATCACACCGCTTTCGCTATACATATAGTCTTTGTTGGCTGCAACAGCGGGATGATCCCGTAAGGGGTTGGTCATCAGAGCGGCGAACTCCTTGGCGGACAAATCAATTACCTTCTCGATCTGGCAGTCATCCATCTGAAAATTGTTCGGTTTGTACTGAAAATTTGCTTTGAATTTCATTGTGTTTTCCTCCTGCACTTATGGCAAATAGCTTCTTGGATTCGTCCGCTCCCCGTTGATCCTGACTTCGAAATGCAGGTGCGGTCCGGTAGACCGCCCGGTGGAGCCGGACAGGGAGACAATGTCTCCGGCGCTCACAGTCTGGCCCACCTTCACCAGCAGTTTGGAGTTGTGGGCATATAGCGTGGACAGCCCGCCGCCGTGGTCGATCATCACGTAGTAGCCGTAGCTGGAGCTGTACTGGGAGACTGTCACCGTCCCCGGCAGAGCGGCGCGGATGGAGGTTCCAGTGGGTATGCCCAGATCGATGCCGCCATGGCCCTTGCCCTTACCGGTGAAGGGATCTTTCCGGTAGCCAAACTCCGAGGTCACGATGTTCCTCCAGTTGGAGCCCACCGGGGAACAGAAGCCGTCCGCGCCGATGAACGGCGCATCCGTACTGCCGAGCCCCGCGCCGGTGGAAGCGCCGTAACGGACCAGATTGTAGACGCTGTCCGCGTTGGCCTTCTGCTCATCTGAGATCGTGACAGCCATTGCGGAGCTGATATTTTGGTAGATTGTGTTCAGATCGGTGATGGGAACGGCCACAGTGTACGGTTCCTCTTTTTCCGCCTCCGCACCGGCCTCGTCCTTCACCTTGACGGTGTGCGTCCGTTCCTCGTAGGTGACGAAGCAGTCCGTGAAAGTCTGGTGATCCTTTGGTGCAGAGCTGTCCGCGCCGAAGTACAGAGCGAAAAAAACAGCCTTGACCCGGATGCCGTCAAGACTGTTTCCTTCTTCTGTCATTTCATTGATATCCTCTATGAACCCGTCCAGCAGGGCGAAGCTGGCCTGCATATCCTTGATGCAGGCGGCATACTCCGCCGGCATATTTGACGGCGGTACACCGCCATTGAAGCACAGCTCCACCACTGCGGCATTGTGACCGGACGAGCCGGAGGCCAGGGAGCAGAGGAGCGCCAGCAGCACGATTACCGGGGAGAGGATAGCGGCGATAATCCAGCCAATCCCTTTCCTCGTCCGCTCATCTGAGAGGAGCGCTACCGCCGCCTTGATGACCGCAGGGTTAGCCAAAGCTCTGCCCTCTCATCTCCTGCGTGATCGCCTGTTCCATTTCCGCTTTTATCTCCTGCCAGTAGTCTGCCAGAGCCTGTACGGTTTCCTCATGTCCACCGCACTGGCAGTTCTTTGCCCACTGCTGATAGGCATCGAAGTCCATGCCGTGGTCCAGCAGCAGCTTGCACACCTCCACAGCATTGTTTTTGACGCAGGCGTGAAATGCGTTGTAGTCGTCGAGATCGACCCACATCCGCTTTTCCAGCAGACTTTCCGCCATCCAGCTGTCGCGGCCTTCATAGGTCAGCATATGCAGCGTCCTCATTGAGCTGGAGCCTCCGGATATACCCTTCTCCACCAGCTGTGACATGGTGCGGAAATCATGATCTCCGGCGAACTGCTCCAGCAGCCGGGACGGCGCGGCGGCGATCCGCTCGCTGCTGCACTGGTGGATAATCTGCGTGGCGATGAAACGGTGGTCCAGATAGGCATAGCTGGCCATCTCGCCGTAGAAGGACGGTTCCGCCTCCGGTACGCAGTGCTCCGCCCAGTGCAGCAGGAACAGCGCCTTCTCCGGGTCGTTGATGTCGATGGCTTTTTTGCAGGCATCGCAGTAGCTGGAGTAGTCCACATCCGTTCTGCCGTTGAGCAGCATGGCGGTCATATTCCTGCCCACGAGGCCGGGCCGGCCAGCCGCCTCCACCAGCAGGGCGTCCGCCTGGTCAGGGACCTTGGCGGAGTATTCTGTGAACGCCGCCATCTCGCCGTCCCGGATCGCCAGCACCGCTTTGTCGTAGTCGCTCATATGCAGGGGCCGCATCCCCACCTCATTGATGTACCCGGTAATACTGCCGGTCATACGCCGCAGGAGCTGTTCCGTCTGTGTCAGGGTGTTCTCCTGCCGCTCCCGCTGCTCCACCAGGGCGTTGATGATGGTGCGCTGTTCCTGCTGGCTCAGATGCACCACCGCGCCGCCTGTATCGTCCTCTACGCCGCCAATCTTCATGTACCGGGCGTGAGTGACGTGGTCGCCGTGGAATGCCTTGGTGATGGCGGAGGAGATCAGGAACATCCGGTCCAGGTCGTTCCCGTTCTCACCCAGGGTTTTTCCAGTGAAAAATTTTCTGGTAATAAGCTGGTTGTATTCGGGCCACCGGATGTATGCGTCCAGATACACTCCCTCGCTGCCGCCGTAGTCGGCGGTGCAGAAGACATTCGCATCTTTCGGGATCTCCCGTCCATTCTCCCAGAGGGAGTCCAAGAGGAAATATTCGTCCGGGAGGTAACCCTGAATCTCCAGCCGGTGCTTCAGCTCCTCGAATACCTCCTGGGCTGTCCGCTGACCGGCGTACTCCCGCTTGCGGGAGTCGTCTGCGGAGGGTGTCCATTTTTCTAACTCAATTATTTTCATTTTGCTCTCCTTTTTCAACCATCTGTTCCATCACCGGCCACCCGCCGTTCCGAACAGCGCCTTCTTATACTCCGGCGCGATGACCTGCAGCAGATACCGCTCATTGCCGCATTTGTAGACGCAGACGCCCTGCTGTGGAAAGCGGATCAGCTCGTACTCCGACTCCTCCAGCTGCAAATTGTCCATAAAAAAGCGCCGGTCAATAGAACCGGCGTTGAACAGAAATTGATGAGTGGGGATGGAAAACAGGGGCTTTGTCATCTCGGCTATACCGGGCAGAGCGAAGTCCTCGATGTTCTGGCTTGCCAGCAGCACGGCGGACTCCTTCTTCCGCACCCGCTTCATGAAATTGCGGATGTACTCGATGGTGGTGGGATTGGAGAGAAACAGGTACAGCTCGTCTATTGACGCCACCGTGTTTCCTACGGTCAGCAGCTTGTCACTGAGATAGGACAGGACGTTGAACAGCATGGCGTTCTTCACGTTTCCGCTGGCCTGGAGCAATCCCTTCACGCCGAACACCAGGAACCGGCTGGAGGTGATGTTGGTGGGGCCGTTGAAGAATTTGCTTTCCGCACCCTTGCACATGGAGTGCAGTCCCAGCAGCACTTCCTGAAGCAGTTCCCTGGGATACAGCGGGTTTTTCTCGTCTTCGTAGTGCTGGTAGGCGTCCTCGATCACCTTATACAAATCGGAGAGAATGGGATAGTCCACAGGGCGCAGCCGGGAGAAATCTGTGCGGTTGTTGATGCCGAATTTCTCATACATCTTCTCCAGCATCAGCTCAATGGTGTCGATATGGCGGTCCGTAAAATCCTTATAAGCGCGGAAAAAGTCCTTCAGGAAGGAAATGTGCTGGCTCAGCCGGGAGTGCTCCCGGAAGGCGGCGGGAGCTTCCGGATCGTCCTCTCCATCCACGTCCCACACCTTGGGTTCCAAGGGGTTGATACGGTACTGGCCTGTCATGAGGTCAACAAAGCAGCCGCCCAGATTGGCGCACAGGTCCCCCATCTCATGCTCCGGGTCCAAGCAGATCACCGATTTACCGGCCTCCAGCATATTGCAGACCAGCAGCTTCAGCAGGAAGCTCTTGCCCTGGCCGGAGTTGCCAAGGATGAGCATACTGGCGTTGGTCTTGTCCTCCGCACGGCGGTCCAGGTCTACGATGATATTGCTGCCGTACTTGTCCTTGCCGATGTAAAAGCCCTGCGGGTCCGTCTTTCCGGAGTAGTTGTTGGGATAGAGATTCGCCACGGAGGACGCGGGCAGCACCCGCTCGAACTGCGTTCCGAGGACATTGCGCCCTGCCGGATTGGCGCAGAGAAATCCCTCTCTCTGTTTGAGCAGGAGCCGGTCTACGGCAATCTTGGCGCGCACCAGTTCGCTGGTCACCTCGTCCCGCAGGGCGCGGAGGCTCTCCAGATCCTTTGCCGCCAGATCCAGATACACCGCGCTGTGATCCAGCGGTTCCCGGTTGCGGTGCATGGCGGTCACCAGCGCGGCCACGTCCTGGAGGTTGGCCTCCGCTGTGACGCTCTGCTTCATGTCGTTGGTGTTGCTGCGCTCGAAACGGCTGCGGTTGCTGGCGTTCTGGATGATCTTCTGCTCCTCCGTACCGGTGACGCGCCGGGTATAAATGGTGATATTTACGTTGCTGCGCTCTCCCAGATGGCTCAGGAGCGCCAGCTCCTCGGTAATGGTGGAGTAACCCCGCACTGCCATGACGCAGTGGTACGCATTGCCCAGGATGAAGTGGTCCGTGTTGAATTTCACCGCAGCCGGGGCGATCATGTCCAGGAAGTCCTTGGGCAGAGGCTCCGGCATCGGTTTTCCCTTTTTCTTCTGCGATTTCTTAGGCATCTGCATCTGCCCACCTTTCTCCGTCGAAATTGTCAAAGACATCCGTGGTCACATCCTGCTGGTAGTAGACGGCCAGCAGCCGCATGAGGTCCTGCCGGTTTGCCTGCCGCACCCGGAACCCCTGATCCCGGATGCTCCTCTCCAGCCGCGCAATCTGGCTGCGGGAGGGCTCCTCCTTCTGGCGGTCCAGCTCGAAGACCAGTGCAAATTCCCGCGCGGAGGCGTTGGAGGTCTGGATCTTGTCCAGGTGTGCGGCATCCTGCCGCAGCAGCTCCCGCAAGGCGGGCAGCTGTTCCTGCTCCATCCGCTGGCGGTACCAGTCCTTGTTGCTCTGGAAGGACTCGCGGGAATCCAGAGCCAACAGCCGCACGGACTCCGTCCCCCGCAGGAAGCTGGTCAGGGCCATGACCTTGCCCCGGATGCCCTCTGCTGAAAGCACCGAGAGATTATCCGGCTGGATCAAAAAATAGACCAGTTCACTGCGGCCAACCTTCAGGCCGTTCTCCGTGAACTGGTCTATTCCCATGAGCTGCCGTGTGGACAGCAGCCGCTTCTGTTCTTTCTTCTGTTTTCTATTCAAATCGTTCTCTCCATTCGTAGTACTGTTGATGCAGGAAAAGGAAACAGACCGCGTTGCGCAGGAAGTCCAGGATGCTGGCGTCCTCCATGCGGATGCTGAGAAACGCATAAAGCACAGTCAGCACCAGCGGCAGCAGGAACCCCAGGGCGGCCAGCGCCAGGACAGAGAGAAGAAGTCCCACGCCTACCACCGCCAGGTCTTTCAGCTCCCACAGCCATAATGTTGGTTTTGCGGTCAGATTGTCGGGATAGATAAAGATGAAAAACACCCCCTATTCTTTGGTAAGCACATAGATTCTTAGTGGGATATTTCGTTTCCTCCAGTTAAAGCATCAAAAAAGTTTGAGGCAGAGCATGGCGCCCCGTTGAGGGACAGGCCGGCCCGTCTGTCAATGTGAGCCAGCATGAAAAGTCTGAAAAGGGAAGGGGACGGCGATACCGTCCCCTTTGTGCTGCTATTCCGGGATGCCGATAGCGGTTAAAGCCTCCAGACACCAGATTCCGCGCTGTTCCAGCGTTTTCATCAGCACCCTCTCCGCCGGAGTGATCGCATTCTCTGCGAAGACCTGCCCCAAGGGATGCGCTTTGATACCCAGCCCCGGACAGTCCAGGAGCATCTCACCGGGATGGTGGATATGCGGGTGTATGCTGGCTTCACCCCAGTGGGGAATGCCGGCCTTATAACTCACACTGAGGACTTTCCCCGTCTGATCCTTCTGGGGCGTATCATTCCATGTCAGCATGGTTCTCCGCCTCCTCCTGCGGCGCAGCCTCCCGCCGCTCAGCTTCCTCCAGCTCCCGCTCGATGAGGCCAATGACAAAGTCCTTCTGGCTGAGCTTCCTGCCGGTGCGCTGCTTCTCCCGCTCCAGATGGTCCTTAATCCGGTTGAAAAGCGTTTCCGGGATCTGAAAGGCTAATGTTTTCATGAAGTCCATTGATTTTTCTCCTTTTGTGTAGTAATCTGTGAGTAATTGTGTGATGTACGTGCTCAGGGGCTGCCCGGCCTTCTCCTGCTCCTCCCGTACCTTCATGTGGAGGGAGAGAGGAATCTGGGCACACAAGTTTTTATGAGCTTCCACGCAGCTCTGCTCCTTTCTCTGATTTGCAAGCCAAAGTATACCGAAACCCCCGGCATAAAGCTATTACCAAACCCAACGAAGAAATATCGGGAAAAGAAGCAGAACCAACAAAGCGTTTCTGCCTTGTGTGCAGAAATCCAATGTGGTATCATGGCAGCAGAAGGGGGACGATACCATGGAAGTGACAAGATGCCGCTGGGCTGATCCAGCATCGGAACTATACACAGCCTACCATGACCAGGAGTGGGGCGTACCGGAACATGACGACCGGAAATTATTCGAGATGCTGATTCTGGAAGGCTTTCAGGCGGGGCTGTCCTGGATCACCATCCTGAAAAAGCGGGAAGCGTTCCGCAGGGCATTTGACGGATTCGATCCTGCCACCGTTGCCAGGTATGGGCCGGAAAAGCTGGAGTCCCTGATGAATGATCCCGGCATTGTACGCAACCGGCGTAAGATCGAGGCATCGGTTGCCAATGCCTCGGCCTTTCTGGAAATCCAGAAGGAGTTTGGCTCCTTTGACTGTTACCTCTGGGCATTCACCGATGGGCAGGTCATTTTGAATACAGATGATGAAGTCCGTCCCTGCTCCGAACTGTCTGACCGTATTTCTGCTGACTTGAAGCGCCGGGGAATGAAGTTTGTTGGAAGCACGATCATTTACGCATTCCTCCAGGCGGTAGGTGTGGTCAATGACCATGAGACCGGCTGCTGGCGGTATCCCCATTAAACTCCCGCCCGCAGCGCCAATGCGATTCCCTGCATGAGATATTCCACGCAGGGGATCGGGACCGAGTTTCCCAAAGCCATATATCTGGCGGAGTCGGATGCGCCGGGAAGGTTCGTCCAATCGGGAGGGTAGCCCTGGAGTAGCTCGCATTCCAGCGGGACCAGCCTGCGAATGAGCTGAATGGCAGGGGAATCGTCATCCGGCTGGAGGACGAGGTCCGTGGCGTCCTTGTGCTGGCGGGCGCTCTCGGTGGAGACGATATCACGCTTCTGGAAAACGTCCACCCGCTGCCGCGCAAAGACGGCCGGCTTCTGCAGCACCAGGCTGGCATTGTTGCCCCCGGTACCCATACGGGCGGACAGGGTAGGCGCAACGGGCAGAGGCCCTTTGTAGCGGGCGTCTACCCCATGGTTTTCATACAATGTCATTGGCTGACGTTCCTGTTCGTTCAAGCAGACCAGAGGGGGATGCCCGGACTGGGCGCGCAGGGTTGCCGTATAATTTTCCGTACAGTCCATTCTCTGTCCGCCCTGGTCGTTCAGGCACAGAACAGAGGGCATCATGCCGCCGCTCTGGCCGCCCTTCAGCGTGGGAGCGAGTTCCTCCTGATAGCCGGTGCTTCCGGCTTTGCTCCCCGCATTGGCGGAGAATCCGGCGGCATAGACCAGACCGCCCGGATTTCTGCCGCCTCCGCCATCCGAACCGGCCAGTGTGGGCGCTGTTCCCTCCGGCATGAATACGCGGGTCCTCTGCGTGTCCCAGGGATTCAGGCATGCGGCGACAAACGTCTGCTGCTTCATCCCCGGCTGCGCGCCCAGCGCACAGGCAAGATCGTGCAGGTCGCGCACTTCATCCCGCTGGTTGGCTGCAAAAGCGATCAACAGCGCGGCGGCTCCCTGCTCATTCATTGCCGTCTGCATCAATTCAGATACCGGCACCCCAGGGGGAGGCCGGATGATCCCGGCCTGCAGCTTCAGCGCCAATTCCAGTTGGGGCGGCAGAGGCTTGCCCCGCTCCTTCGCCCTGCGCAGGATACCCCGGCAGGCAGTCCTGCTCAAATAGTATTTGGATGGGACTGAAGCCTGCAAAATCTGTGACAGCGAAGACTCTGTGGCGCCTTTGGGGCACGCCGAAGTATTCAGCCGCCCACTCTGTCCAAGCCACGCAGGATCGTACTCCCAGTACGGCCCCAGCATATTCCCAGCGCCCGGACGCAGGTCTAATAACATCAAGGGCCGGTTCTTCAATCCGGATGAACGATTCGATGACCTCCCGGAAATCCGAGCCGGGGACGCCGTCCGATGTACTGCTCCTGCTCCCCGGCACATTTTCCCACACGGCAAACCGGGGCCGAACATCGACACCTGTTCGTCCAAGTCTTTTGTCTGCATCCCGCATCTCCTTTATGATCCGGATCTGGTGTCTGAAAAGGCCGGAACGCCCTGCGCCCAAACCGCCGCGCGCGCCGGCAATACTGAGTCCTGGCACGGCGAGCCTCCGCAGATAATATCCACAGGCGGCAGCAGGCTCCCGTCCAGCTTCGTGATGTCCCCGACATGCGCCATGTTGGGGAAGTGATGTTTTGTTACCTTGATGGGAAACGGCTCGATCTCGCTGGCCCACACCGGCGTGATGCCGTTGCGGACCGCAGCCAGGGGAAAGCCGCCAATCCCGTCAAATAAACTCCCCATTGTCAGCTCATGTTCATACTCCATTGCACTGCCTCCTCCCGTTCCAGCGGCTGGACGGTGTTGTCGTAGTTGGGCTCAAACGTACACCGCTGTCCATTGAATGCTGTGGCCGCCTCCCTGGCTTCCGCTTCGGAATCGAAGGCCAGGGGGCGGCCATACCTGTCGCACCGCCACCGGACTGTCCGGCCCCATGGGGAGTCCGGGCGGGTGGCTGCTGTGACGCCATATTTCATTGTCTGTCCTCCTGCTGCATCGTGCTAACAATTGCGCGGCAAACAACCTCGTGTAAGCGTGGAGCGTTTCAGCCGCATAGCGCCACATCGAGGGTCCGCTCCGGCGCAAGCTCCTGCGTCACGTCCATTCTCCGCACCGGAATCCGCAGCCGCTCGGCTTCCGCGATCTCCGCCTGCATCCCGCTGCTGACACAGGGGCCAAACGCCCACAGCTCGTCACAGCGATGCAGGAGGGTCAGACCCATCTCCATCCCAGCCTGCCGTTCCTCCGGAACAGCATCATTTAAAACAGATGGGTACATCAAGTGGGGCGCAAGGAAGGCATGGCCGCTCTCCATGACGGTACGGCACGCCTGCTTCGCGTATTCCACGTTTCGCTCCACGTCCCCGGCATAGGGGGACGCCACATAGATTAGTTTCATTTTGACTCCCTTCTCTATTTAATTGCCGCCGCCACGGCTTTGGTGGTGTTCACCGCCGTCTGGGCGGTGTAGACGGCGGACATGATATTGGCTCTGGTGGTGGTGTCCAGGCCGAAGGTCCCCGCGATCCGGGGGACCTCTCCGGCTGAGAGCATGAGGCCCAGCCCCAGCAGCAGATGTTCCCGGAAGGCCATCAGCCCCGCCGTCAGGATGGTGGCCTGGAGAAAGGCCGTCAGGCACAGACCAATGACCTGCTTCATCCACTGGAGGAAGCCATCCGTGTATCCGCGCGGCACGCTGAACATATAGAGTGAGCCCACCGCGATCTGGATAAGCAGGATGCCGCCGCGCTTCAGATTGGCAAAAAATATTTTTATCACCGCGTAACCCATGGCAATCACACAGAAGATCAGCATGATCGGGCTGGTCAGCATGGACGTCATGAAGTCCGGCGCGCCGGTCATATCGCTCAGGCTGGTCACGGCGGCGAAGTCGGCTATGATGTTCTTCCCGACCTCCGCGATGCTGGTCCCCAGCCCGGTGATCTCCGCGGTAAATTGTCCCTGCAAATCCACCGACAGCTCGTAAAGCCGCACGGGGACGGTGGAGAACAGGCTGACCGCCAGAAAGCCTTTCAGAATGTTCAGGGCGGTCTGCTGGATGTTCCCCCGTCCGGTGGAATACTCCAGACCAAACTCGAAGCAGCACACCACCACGCTGACCCCGAACAGCGCCCAGCCCAGCTGGCTGAAAAACATCACCATGGACTGTACCCAGGTCAGCTCAAACAGCTCCACCCCCATGCCGCCCATAATGGCGAAAAAGTTGCCAAGAAATCCCACGATCTGACCGTAGAACCAGTCCATGAGATTTCCCATGATCGTATCCGCTACAAAATCCCAGATAAAGATTGACCATCACCTCCGATTTCGTTCTCTGCGTTGACACGCAGGCTCAGATTGGTTAGAATGATTGCGATAAAATGAGCAGGAGCCGCCCATGACCTACGAAGAATTCAAAAGCCAATATCCCGTCCGGCTGAACCGTCAGCAGGAGGAGGCAGTCCGTCAGACGGACGGCCCTATCCTGCTGCTGGCTGTGCCGGGGAGCGGCAAGACTACGGTGCTGGTGACCCGGCTGGGGTACATGCTCCACTGCAAGGGCATCCGCCCGGAGCGGGTCCTCACCGTGACCTACACCGTGGCGGCTACAAAGGATATGAAAGCCCGGTTCGTCAGCTTCTTCGGTGAAGAACACGCGGACAAGCTGACCTTCCGCACCATCAACGGCCTGTGCGCGGTGGTGATCGGGACCTACGCCCGGCAGAAAGGCACAGAGGCATTCGCGCTGCTGGACGATGAGCGGCAGATCAAGAGCGTGATCCGGGATCTTCTGGCCCGAACCGGTACGGCTTTCCCCAGCGACCAGCAGGTCAACGACGCCCGCACCCATATCACCTATTGCAAGAACATGATGCTGACAGAAGCGGAGATCCACGCCCACAAGGTGGATGGGATGGACTTCCCGCGAGTCTACTTCGAGTATCAGGATTTTCTCCTCCGGTCGAAGCGTATGGACTACGACGATCAGATGGTCTTTACCTACCGCATCTTCCGTCAGTATCCGGACATCCTGGCGCACTTCCAGCGCCGGTGGCCTTACATCTGCGTGGACGAGGCCCAGGACACCTCGAAGATCCAGCACGCCATCCTCCGTCTGCTGGCCTCTGCCAGCGGCAATATTTTTATGGTTGGCGATGAAGACCAGAGTATCTACGGCTTCCAGCGGCGTGGCCCCAGGCGCTTATGGAGTTCGAGCAGGTTTTTCCCGATGCAAAGGTCTTGAAGCTGGAGACCAACTACCGCTCTACCCGCGCCATCGTGGAAAAGGCGGACGCATTCATCCGCCGCAACCAGAACCGCCGTCCCAAGCGGATGCGGACGGAGAACCAGCAGGGTTCCGCCATCCGCAAGATCATGC
>CATNDT010000064.1 GCA_950097035.1 uncultured Oscillibacter sp. | reverse complement strand
AAACAGGCGCTATGCCCCTTGTCGGGAGCATAGCGCCGTTTGTTGTCAGCAGCCCGTTTCATGGTCTGCGTGTAGTTCCTTGTAAACTGACCTAATGAAAACCATATAAAAGGAATAGGTCGCCATTGCATAGATCAACACTCCCGGATAGTCATACCCCTGATTCTGGTGTATCATAAGAACCACCATTCCAGCCAGCGCCGCATTTATCAGCAGTAATATGGCCCCGCACAGGCGGTAACGGCGCAGCTCCATCTCCAGCCCGATTCCGCCCCAGCGCCAAAGCAGAAGAAACCGTGTCGCAGCCAACAGCGCGTAATAGACCGCCAGAGTGATAAACCACCAGGAGCGGTAATAGATTCCCGATGTAAGTTTTATGGCGATATAGAGCAGGTTGACCAAAAGGCCTTGATATAAAGAAATGCTGCGCGAAAGCGCACATCCTCCGCAAACCGTTTTACCAGAGGGATACGCAGCATTTTTCGGGTCAGCGGGCGTGCCTTGAGCCACTGCGAGAAGCCCACTATAATGCCGGGGCCTCCTGTTATGGAGATGACCAGTGCATAGGCGGAGAGAACATATACAGCATACGCCAGCGGCCCGCGATAGCCCCCGTTCAGCACATAGATCACCAGCGCGAAGGACGGTACAGCGATACAAAGGGTCAACAGAGGCGGCAGCTCCGGGTCGGATTCGATCAGCACGCCCTCCGCAAGGTCGGTTTCCAGTTCCATATTCTTTTCTTCCCAAACATCCTCAAAGGACAAAAGGCACTGGCAAAGCTGTTCCCCAAGATCGTAGACCGTCTTTTCCGGATAGATCTGCTGATTCTCCAGTTTATTCAGCTTCAGGATATTTGTAATCAGCGTGGACAGGCGGCGGGAGGCGTCCATGATCGTTTTGGCGTATTCCGCCCGCTGCTGTTCCGGGAGGTCCGGCTGCCGGAGCATGGCCGCGTAGTTCTGAATGACCGCCAGAGGCGTTTTCAGCTCGTGGGAGACGTTGGCAATAAAATCGGTGCGGGGGTTTCGATGCCGGACAGCTCCTCGGCCATGCGGTTGATATAGCCGATGATGATGTCGAAACCATCGTAGCTGTCGATACTGTGGATGGGCTGGATGCGGACCGAAAGGTTTCCCTTCATAATTTTTTCCGCCACGGAGATAATCCGCCGAACCGGCCGCTCCACCATAAATTTTCTCCGCAGGCCATCCACGATTGTAAAAATCAGGGTCAGGAGCATCACATTCCCGAAGGTCAAAACCGCCGCGCCATGAATCTGCTCTTTTGTCAGCTCCAACTGCATGGACCTTGTCATCAGTGAGAGAAAGGTCAGCATACAGCAGGTGACAACAAAGGACATCACGACAAAAAACGTAAAGTACCGCCGCAGAGAAAACAGTATTTGCCTGTTTCGTCCCTCGATCATTTCAGCACCGGCTTATAGCCCAGCCCCCGCACGGTCACGATCTCAAAATCGTCACAGTCCGAGAATTTGTCCCGCAGCTTCGTCATGTAAACATCCACGGCCCTGGGCGCGGTGGACGTGTCCACGTCCCAAAACTCAACCAAAAGCTGTGTGCGGGTAAACGCCTTTTTGGGGTAGGAGAGCAGCTTATAAAGGATATTGAATTCCCGGTGAGTCAGGGGGATTTCTTGCCCGTCCAGATAGGCAGTCCGCTCGTCCGCGTCCAGTGCCAGCCCACCCACGGTCAACCGGTGGCTGCTGGCGATCCTGGCCCGCCGCAGCAGCGCCCCAATGCGGAGAAACAGCTCGTTTAAGTCAATGGGCTTTACCATGTAATCGTCGATCCCCACCCGGTAGCCCCGCTGCTTGGCAGCGAAGTCATCCCGGGCGGCCATGAACAGGATCGGGATGTTAGCATCCAGCTCCCGCACCGTCTGGGCAAACACAAAGCCGTCAATGCCGGGCATCATAATGTCGGACACGATCAGGTCAAAGGTGTCGGCATACATGGCGTCATAAGCGTCAGAGGCGCTCAGGCAGCCTATCGGTTCATATCCGCTCCGGCTCAGAAACGCGCAGACGGAACGGTTCAGATCCTTATCGTCCTCAACAACTAAAATCTTGAACATGGCAGTTCTCTCCCCGCACGGTATTTGAGGGTATCATAGCATAGAATTGTTAAAGTTTCGTTTTCCTCTTTGGGAATTTCCGCATTTTCTAAAAATTTTTTGCCTGCGCCACTGATATGATGCAGGCAAAAAATTTTATTTTACTGCCCCGTCCTGCTCCCCGCGGGCGGTCTGTTCCGCTGCCAGACGGGCCTTGGCCTCCTCCACGGTTTCGCCCTCGCGGGTCAAAAACTCGCCCACAAATCTGTCCTCCACTTTCCTGAACGCACCAACTACGCCGCTCTCGACTTTCTTGTATCCGCCAACCACACCGTCCTCAATTTTTTTGTAACCGCTGGTGACGCTCTCTGCAATCTGTTCATTTACTCCTTTGAAGTCAGACATATTGGTTTCCTCCCCTCCTTATTTCAAGCCCTTGCAGATCGGAATCAGGCACAGCAGCAGGACGATTCCAACGATGCCAACGGCAACACCCGGAACCGCCATGTTCCAGACCATCGTCATGCACATCCCAATACCAAAAACGACTGTGGCGAGAACGCCAAAGAGCGCAGTGGCAATCGCCTTGCCGCTAAAAGCGATAGCGGGCTTGCCGTCCATCTTGCGGCGTACCAGGAGCATAGCCAGCAAAACGACCAGTCCGACAGCGCCCATGACTACGCCCTGCGTCATCGCGCCCCATTCCGGCAGAAGAGCCATACACATACCCAAGGCAAACAGGGTTCCGCCGATCACACTCATAATGAGGGTTACAAAGTCTTTTTTCTTCATACAGAGAAGCCTCCCAAATGTTTGATTTCAAGTGTTGTTTCACTTGTTGGCTGTATCATACAGCCTGATTATTTTGGGGAGGTTTGAAAATTGTTTGAGAAATGTTAAAATATCCCCGTTGAAACAGAAGATCTCTGATAACGCAGGCAAGGGGGCACTTCAAGTGACAGAGTTGTCTCACTATTTTTAAAATCTTCAGAGTTCAAATCAGACCTCTTTTACCTGCCGCACTACATCCATGATGGTGCCGTCCCTGGCCTCGATAATGCCGACAACCCGGTCGCTGAATTCCACCGGCCGGGGCTCCCCTGTGATGGAATAGGCAATATCCCGCAGCTCCTCAATGGTCCTGAGGGGGACGCAGTCCGCAGCCTTGAGGGCCTCCAGCAGGTCGTGCCGGTTGGGATTCACGGCCACACCGTAGTCGGTGACCACAACGTCTACGCTCTCTCCGGGCGTTGTGACGGTGGTCACATTGGAACAGATGGCGGGGATGCGCCCCTGAAGCAGGGGGCAGATAATGATGGTGCACTTGGCCCCCTGGGCGGTGTCCGGGTGCCCGCCCTGGGCCCCGGTGATGATTCCGTCGGACCCTACCACCACATTGCAGTTAAAATGGACATCCACCTCCAGCGAGGCCAGAATCACATAGTCCAGCCGGTTTACAAACGCGCCTTTATTGAAGGGATTGGCATAGGATCCCGCCGTGATGCGGTGATGGGCAGGATTGATGACATTGGAGACGGCGTCCAGGTCAAAGGCCTGGGTGTCCAGCAGAACCCGGACCAGCCCCTGATCCAGCAGGTCGCACATGGGCTTAGTCAGTCCGCCCACGCCAAACCCCATTTTGATGCCCTTCTCCTTCATGATCCTGGTGAGAGAGACAGTGGAGGCGATGGATGCCCCACCCACGCCGGTCTGGTAGGAAAAGCCATCTTTAAAATAGGGGGTATTCACCACCACTTGGGTACAGTATTCCGCCATCATCAGCTTTCGCTGATCTGTGGTGGGCCTGGCGGCGCCAGTGGCGATCTTTTCGGGGATGCCGATGGCGTCCACCACGCAGACATAATCCACCTTGGTCATGGAGATATGAGCGGGAAAATTGGGGAAGGGTACCAGGCAGTCTGTGATTGCCACCACATACTCCGCCTGGTCTCCATCCACATGGGAATAGCTCAGAACACCGCAGTTGGTCTTGCCGCCAATCCCCCGGAGGTTGCCGTAGTCATCAGAGGTCGGCGCGCCGACAAAGGCAATGTCCACCTTTGTCTCCCCGGTAATCAGGGACCGGACCCGTCCGCCGTGAGAGCGCATGATCGCCAGCCCCTGAAGCTTTCCGTGGGAGATAGCCTCGCCGATCTTTCCCCGGACGCCGGAGGCCTCGATGCGGGTGATGGTGCCATCCTTGATCATAGGAACCAACTCATCATGGGCATTGCCAAGGGAAGTTGCCGCCAAGGTGATGTTTTTGAGGCCCATCTTGTGGATCTCCCGCATCACCATACAGACGATCAGATCCCCCTCCCGGAAGTGATGGTGGAAGCTGACAGTCATACCGCTGTGGGCCTTGCACTTTACCAGAACCTCACAGATATTCTCCACCAACTTGGAGTGCCGGTTGTCCATAATGGGCCGGACGATGGGGGCCGCTTTCCGGAAAGGGACGCCGTCCTTATAATGGTTCCCCTGAAAGGGCTCCTTGCCTGTAACCTTCAGGATCTCCTCGGGAATCTCTCTGCCTACCGCGTTTTTCATTTTATAGTTCCCCCTTATATACACCGGACGCCCTGGCCAGCGCCAGCGTCCGCTTTGCCCCGTCGTAGAATGCAATGTCGATCATCTTTCCATCCACCGTGAAGACACCGATGCCCTGGGCCCTCTTTCTGTCGATCTCCCGGACTATCTTTTCCGCAACGAGGATGTCTTTCTCTTTCGGCGTGTAGATGTCATGAACAACGGGGATCTGCCGGGGATTGACGATGGACTTTCCGTCAAAGCCCATGGCACGGATGGTCTCCACCTCCCGGCGGAAGCCCTCCATGTCATCCAGATCTGTCCAGACCGTGTCAAAGCACTGGACGCCGGCGGCTCGGGCGGCGATAATCATATGCTGCCGGGCTCCCATCAGCTCCACGCCGGTGCCGGAGATGGTGGTCTGGAGATCCTTGGTGTAGTCTCCACCAGAGAGGGCAATGCCAAAGAGCCGCTGGGAGGACGTGCAGATTTCCAGGGCGTTCAGCACACCTCTGGCAGATTCCAGCGCGGCCATGATCAGCGTCCGCCCCTCCTCCGTACCGAATTCCTGTTCAGCGGCGGCCACAGCCGCCTCCACTCGCCGCACGTCCTGAGCGGTCTCCGTCTTTGGAATCCGGATCGCGTCACAGCCGCCAGCTACAGAGCAACGGATATCCTCTTCCCACAGGCCGGTGTCCAGGCCGTTGATACGGACAACCCGCTCCACGCCCCGGTAGTCGATCTCCCGGAGGGCACGGTAGAGGGAGTAACGGGCGGCGTCTTTCTCCCGCTCTGCCACGGCATCCTCGAGATCCAGGAGAATGGAATCCGGCCCATAGACATAGGGATCTTTGATTAGACTTGGCTTTTGGCAGTTCAAAAACATCATGGTCCTGCGGAGCCTCGTTTTGTTTGGATTCATTGAACGGCACCTCCCCACGGAATGCTTTCCACGGCGCCGGCGCTGCGGAAAACCGCACATTCTACCCGGGCCTTGATGGTGCAGTCCAGAGCGCCCTTGTCCACCACTGTGATCCGCCCCTCAGTGACTTCCAGCCGCTCCAACGTCTCAAAAATGACCTTGCGAATCTGTGCACCGAACTGGCGGATAACCACGCTGTTCAGATCCAGGTCGATCCCGCCCTGTCCGGGCTCCACAGTCACCATGCAGTCGCTGGACTCCAGCGTTCCGGCCATGGCGGTTTTTTTGATTTCCATACAGAATCCTCCTGATTTACTGTCTCCGGTCCAGCCCGGAGATGTTTGCTGTTTCTAATGCAAAAGCATGCTTTTCCCCTGTTCCCGCTCCCGGCAGAAGACCCGTAAGCGCCTGCCCCAGCCGGAGAAATTTGCCTCTTGACACGACCTGTGATTGCTGATAGGAATATAGAGGGAGATGCCTCCATCCGTGTCGCGCCGCTTCCATATGCGGTGATGCGGGCTGTGAAGCGCTCCCCCAAAAATGACAGGGAGGCTGGATTATGGCCACAGCAGATCTTGACCAAATCCTGGAGGCACGGGATCGCCGGGCAGCCCGCCAGGAAGCGCTTTCAGCGCAGTATGGCCTGCCTCAGGTCTCTTTTACAATGAATATTGCCGGACCGGTGAAAAACAGCACCGCCATCCGCCGGGCATTCCGGCTGGGGCAGAGGCAGCTGCTGGACAGCCTGGAGCGGCTGAATGCCCCGGTGCTCCATAAGGAAGAGCTGGATCAAGACACCGGCTGCGAGGGGTTTTACGTGGTGGATCTGCCGCCTGCAGAGCTAAAGGATCTGGCGTGCTGGCTGGAGGAGAGCTCCGAATTGGGCCGCCTGTTCGATCTGGATGTTCTGCGTCCTGACGGAACCAAGCTGAGCCGGCCTCTTCCCCGCCGCTGTCTCCTCTGCGGAAGACCCGCCGCGGAGTGCGCCCGGAGCCGGACGCATACAGTCCCTCAGCTTCAGGCCAGAACCCGGGAGATCCTGGCATCAGCCCTGGAGGCCCATGATGCGGAGACCGCAGCCGTCCTGGCAGTTCGGGCCCTGCTCTACGAGGTCTGCACCACACCGAAGCCGGGCTTGGTGGATCGGGCCAACAACGGCAGCCACAGAGATATGGACTTTTTCACCTTCCTGAACAGCGCGTCGGCCCTGGGGCCCTACTTTGCCCAGTGCCTCAAACTGGGCCGCCGCACCGCCACCCGGCCCGCGCCCTGCACCCTGGCCCATCTTCGCCGGCCGGGACGGCTGGCGGAAAGCGCCATGCTGCGATCCACCGGCGGGGTCAACACCCATAAGGGCGCCATCTATACCCTGGGCCTGGCCTGCGGCGCCCTGGGACGGCTGGATCACAGCGCCTGGAGCGATCCGGAGCGAATCCTGGCGGAAGCTGCCGCGATGGCGGCAGGCTCTGTGGAGCGGGAGTTGGCAGGACTGGAGGAGGCCGGCGCCGTTACATCAGGGCAGAGGTTTTATCTCCAATATGGCGTCTGCGGCATCCGCGGCGAGGCTCAGGCCGGATTTCCGGCGGTGCGGATATACGGCCTTCCCATATTGGAGGAGGGTCTTGCACAAGGTAAAAGCATAGATGAGGCCGGCGGGGCTGCTCTGCTGGCTCTGCTGGCTCATACCGCCGATACAAATATGATTGCCCGGGGCGGCGCGGAGGGCCAACGCAAAGAGGCCGCCCGGCTGAAGAACTGGCTGGAACGCTGCCCCTATCCCGATCGCAGGGATATCAGCGCCCTGGATCGGGAATATATGCAACGCAACCTTTCTCCCGGCGGCAGCGCGGATCTGCTGGCGTTATGTTATATGCTTCATTTTTTGAAAGAGGTGGACTAAATGGCTGATACGGTTTCCATAGTTTACCCCGATGATCTGCGGGCATTGGCGCAGGTGGATGCCCTCCTGGCCCAGGAGGGCATCCGCCGGGACAAAAATCTGGACTATATCTGCGGGCTGTATGACGATGATGGCCGCATCATTGCTACTGGGAGCTGCTTTGGAAGCAGCCTGCGCTGCCTCGCCGTCAGCCGTGAGCATCAGGGCTCCGGTCTGCTGAATCAGATCGTCACCCATCTCATCAACGTCCAGTATGCCCGGGGAAATTTTCATCTGTTTCTCTGTACAAAGCCCTCCGCCGCCAGGTACTTTAAAGATCTGGGTTTCTACGAGGTGGTCCGGGCGGAGGGTTCTTCGGTATTTATGGAAAACCGGCGGCATGGCTTCTACGACTATGTATGCGCGCTGGCAAAGACCTGCCGGGAGGGGCGGGCCGCCGCCCTGGTGATGAACGCCAATCCCTTCACCCTGGGACACCAGTATCTGGCAGAGACTGCCGCTGCCGGCTGTGACACGCTTCATCTCTTTCTTCTCAGCGAGGATGTCAGCCTGGTGCCCTTTTCCGTCCGCAAGCGTCTGGCGGCGGCCGGAACCGCCCACCTGTCCAATGTCGTACTCCATGACAGCGGGCCCTATATGATCAGCAGCGCTACCTTCCCCAGCTATTTCCTGAAAGACGACACTGCTGCAGCGGAGAGCCACGCCCGGCTGGATCTGGCGGTCTTCAGCCGTATTGCCAAAGCCCTTGGCATCACGGCGCGCTATGTCGGAGAGGAGCCGGCCAGCCAGGTCACAGCGCTGTACAATCAGATCATGGCAGCCCAACTGCCAAAAACCGGCATTGACTGCGTCATCGTTCCCCGCAGGGAGCTAAATGGTAAGCCAATCAGTGCCAGCACTGTGCGGGAGTATCTGAAGGCAGGCGACCTGGCCGCGGTAAGGTCCATGGTTCCGTCAGCCACCTTTGACTATCTCACCAGCACCGAGGCCAGGCCAGTCATTGACCGCATCCATCAGACAAAAACCGTCGCCCACCATTGAGCCTCCTTTTTCGGTTTCTCCGGGTTGCATGGCCCCGACACCATTGCAGACTGTATACGGCGGCAAGGACCTATGTCCTTGCCGCCGCTTCATCAAATCGCATATTGCGTATACCGGTTCTCGCAGGGACACCCTTTACAGATATAAGCGATCCCATCTGTCAAATTGTATACAGACGAAGCGATGGTCTTCCAGACCCGGTCCTCATCAAAATCCCCAAGAGGAACATGACTGCATACCGCCTCAATACAGCTGCAATCCGGGTATATATCTTTACTGCCGGGAAAGCGCTCATGATTCTTTAAGCAGCTAAAAACCGCATCCAGATCCAATTCACCATACCGCTCCCGCAGAATGCGGCCCAACACCCTGTCCCGGAACTTTGTCCCCTGGTTTGTACACACAGCGGCTCCTGCCACCATGTGATTTGCATGGGTCAACACTCCATTTTGGGGAAATACCTGGAATATTGCCCCGGGTGTAGCCTCCAGATCCACTGCCTTGTTCTCCGCAGAGGCCAGCATAAAATTGCAGGAAACACCTCGTTGGCTCTCCCGAATCACTTGGCACAGCTGTTCAAAATTCCGGCTGTTGAGCGCCCTTCGCCGCACAAATGTGACCGGCGCCCCAATCTCACCTGTGTCATAGATGGACGTAAGATTGTTGGCACAGAGTCCTATACCGTGATTATTCATCCCGTTGCGCACCAATTGTCCCGCCTCCGTGACACCGATGATATGTGTTCCCTGTCTATCATCAATGTCCACTACAACGGCATGGTTCTCCACCCAGGGACGATAATCCCAGTTTTGTACCAGATAGATCTTTCCGTCTGCGGTGGCGTCTTGCAAAATCGCACCGGTCGTGCATTCTTTGGGTTTCAATTTTAAGATCTCATAGCGGCAGTTCAGCGCCATGATCTCATTTACAGAGGCCCCGCTGCCCTCCGCAATCCCAAGCACTTCCTGAAATTCCTCAGGAAAGCAGAACTCCACGAAGGGAATATATAGAGCGCTCCTCTCTACGATCTCATTCCATGTCTGCCCCATGGCCTTTTGAAAGTGGCGCTGATAACCGGCAATTCCCGCTTTGATCAAGCCAGCTGCCTGCTGTCCATACTGCATTCCCCGTTCAAACGGATCCGCAGCGGAGACGACCACATGCAGAAATTGATGATTGCCCATAAAATCACCTCTGTTTTCCCGGTTGTTATCCCCGCTTGGGGGAAATCCTCTTTTTCAAAACCGGCCACAGCAGCATCACAACAGCGATGGCCAGCAGGGCAAGCGCGAGGGGCCGCGTGAAAAGCGAAAGCGCATTGCCCCGAAAGGCCATAATGGCCGTGCGAAAATTCAGCTCCACTGTTGGCCCAAGCACATAGCCCAGCGTGAGCGGCGCCACGGGGATATCCACACGCTGGAAAATATATCCCAGAATGCCCATAGCGAAAAACACCCATATGTCAAATATCCGGTTGTTATTCGTCAGTGCGCCAATCAGACACATCAGGAGAATCACAGGGAACATATAATTCATTGGCGTGGAAAGAATCTTAATGAAGTATTTTAAAAACAGAATATACATCAGATACATCACAAGACACGCCACAATGTAGGAAAAATAAATCGTTCCCACAACTTCTGGATTGTTGTCAAATAGAGATGCACCGGGCGCCAGTCCGTGGACAATCAATCCGCTCATCAACATGGCCGTGATGGTATCGCCGGGAATTCCCAGCGTCATCATGGGAATCAGCGCTCCACCGCAAACTGCGTTGTTGGCGCTCTCCGGCGCCACAATCCCCTCCGGAGAGCCGGTTCCGAACTTCTCCGGCTCTTTGGAGGAGTTTTTTGCCTGATTATACGCCACCAGCGCCGCAGTGCTCTGTCCTACACCGGGCAGCACACCAATCAGCGTGCCGATGGCGGAGGACACAGCAATCGTCTTCTTCAGGCCCTTAAAGGCGCCTCTTTGCGGAATAACTGTTCTGCGCTCCGTACTGTCGGTTTTGCGCATCGGGCGCCCCAGATTGCTCAGCTGGGACAGGATCTCTCCCAGTGCAAACAGACCCATCAGCACGGTCATCTCTCCAAACCCGCCGCTCAGGCGCCACCAGCCAAAGGTGAACCGTTCCAGCGACGAGAGCTTGTCCATGCCCACCATGGCCAGCATCATCCCAATTACGGCGCTGATCAGTCCTTTAATCAAGTCCTCGCTGCAAAGAGAGACCACCACAGCCAGGCCCATGATTCCCAAGGCAAAATACTCCCAGGATCCAAACAAAAGGCCAAATCTGCTCAGCTTCGTAGCCACAAAAATCATAACCACTCCACTGAACAAACCGCCAATCAGACTGGCTGTCGCACCGTAGCTCAACGCTTTATATGGAGCGCCGTTCCGCGCCATAGGTGCGCCGTCGAAGCAGGTGACAATCGCCGCCGCGTTACCGGGGATGTTCAGCATGATAGAGGCGATCAGCCCGCCAGAAACACCGCCGACATAGATGGCAATCAACGTGGCAATTCCCTGAGAGGGATCCATTGCAAAGGTAAACGGCAGCATTAAAGAAACGCCTAATGCCCCTGTCAGGCCAGGGATCGCGCCGAATACAATGCCGCCGAACACCCCCACCAAAACATATACAATCGTAAGCGGGTCGGTAAAAACCGCTGCCGCCCCACTTAAAATCAAACCAAACACTGACAAAGATCTTCCCCCCTTGAAGATAGTTTGTGGTCTCCTGCCCGGCGCCGTTCCCTGCCGGAAACCCCGGGATTCCATTCGCTGCTTATTGGGGAGGAACAGTTCCCTATTCCTCCCCGAACCTTTTCAGTCAGTCATTCGCGTGCAGCCGCGCATAGATCTCCTGATACACGCCATAGTAGTACTCGCCGTAGTCGTGCATTTCCTGATCCGTCATCCAGAAGGGGCTCTGCCCCATCTCCAGCAGTCTCGCCTGTGTATCCGGATCCATGAGACATTCCTCCATCTTCTCTGTCAGGATGTCCACAAACTCCCGGGGCGTATCCGGGTGAATATCCCAGCAGCGGGTCAGACCCACCTGGAGATCACAGCCCACTTCCGCCAGCGTGGGAACATCGGGCCAAAAATCCAGCCGCTCCGCCGCACCGACCGCCAGAACCTTCAGCTCCCCATTATCGGCACTGCCCTTTACGCCGGAGGCGAAGGAGCAAAATACATCTGCATGGCCGCCCATGACCGCCGCCCGGCTCTTGGACGCATCGTCATAGGGAACGTAGTTGAACTTCACACCCGCCACAGACCACAGATTTTCAGAGTTCATCTGGTTGAAACCACCAGCGCCGACAGCAGCCCAGTTCAGCTCCTCAGGGTGCTCCTTTGCATAGGCAAACAGCTCTTCAACCGTATTAAAAGGGGAGTTTACAGCTACGGAGATACACAGAGGATCGTAGACAAAGCAGCCCAGATACGTAAACTGTTTATAATAGTCCTCGTTCAGCTGGCCGGAGACCAGGCCGGAGGCCATCACCTCAGGAGAGTGCATAAACAGCGTATAGCCGTCGGCATTGCCTTTGTTATTCATATACTCAATCGTAGCGGCAGAATCGCCGGAGGTATTCTGGATCACCACTGTCCAGCCGTACATTTCCTGCAGGCGGGTCGCCACCGTACGCGCTGTCAGGTCGTGTTCGCCGCCGGCAGAGAAAGGAACGATCACCGTAATCGGCTTTTCAGGGTATCCTGTCTCTGTGCCGCCGGCCCCTTGGCCGCTGTCAGGCGCCACATCGGGCGTCTCCCCTCCGCAGGCCGCCAAAGAAATCGCTATTGCGAGTGCCAGTGCGCATACCAGAATCTTTTTCATCATGTTCATCCTTTCCTCATCTGTATGTTCCGTCTCTATGTGTACTGCGTTTGCAGACCACACCAAATTACCCCAAAATACCGGTTGGAAGTCTGACACCCAGGAGAACGCCAAAGAGATAATAAACCAGTACCACAGTAACCACTGTAATTGCCGCACAGATAATAATCTCCCGCAACAACGCCTTGCCCCGGATATGTTTTCCCTTTGTCTCTGCTGTGAAAAATCCCAACAGTGCGGCCAGGAACAGCGTTGAGCTGGCGATAAACCCCAGCTTCCCCAGCAGCATGATATAAACCGCGATAATCAGTATTGTCACGCCCACGCGCTTTGTCACAATCTGATTTGCCTGACCATCCGGCCTGTTTCGCAGACTCCGAACGATCAGCGCAATGGACAGGATCCCAAGAACACCTGTCCAAAGCAGAATATAGGTATCTGCCCGCGCAAAAAAGTACTTGGCCGAGGCATCCTTCATAATGTAGGCATAGACAAAGCTGACCGCACTAAACAACAGCAGTATGCAGCCAAGGATTAAATCCTGCACCCATTTTTTCACACCTGTCCCCCCCCTTACTCCAGCGTGCGCACATATCTGGCGATCTGCTCTCCCGTTGCAAGCCAGATATTCTTGCGGGTCATTTGCTCCAGCATCGTACGCAGCATAAACATACGGCCGGGCGAACCAATTGTCTGCGGCGTCACAGAAAGCACATAGCAATACCCCCCATCATAAGACGCCTCCAGCTCTCTATTCCAGTTATCCAGAACATCGTCATAAATGGCCACTCTGTCATTTCCGGCCGGAAAGCTGTCACCCCACGCCAAATACGGAAAGTCAATCAGCTCCCACCGAATGGGGATCTCAACTACGCCGGTCTGTTTCCCCTCCAATTCCACCATATATGGAATATCGTGATCAAAAAACGAATTGTCATAGAGGAATCCAGCTTCGCAGATAAGCGCCAGTGTTTCCTCCGTACAGCCGCCTTCTGGCAGGCGAAATCCGGCCGGCCGCCTGCCGGTCATCTTTTCCAGTATCGCCGTGCCTTTGTACAGAATTTCCCTTTGCCGGTCCGGCGGCATCGCAGTGAAATTCTCATGGCAGTACCCGTGCAGCGCGATCTCATGGCCGGCCTCGATTACCTGCTGCAGTACCTGCGGATATGTCTCCGCAAATACCCCGGGCGTGAAAAATGTTGCCCTCACCCGATACTCTTTCAACAGACGGAGGATCCGATCCACTCCCCGCTTCGCACCATACTCTCCCATTGAGCGATGCTTTGGCGTATTGTACTTCTCATGATCCATGGACAGCCAAATGAACTCCGCATCCAGCATCACGCTCAGCATTGCGGCAGACTGCCTGCCATCTGGCCAGACGATCTCCCTTTTCATCTCTTCGCCTCCTCAATAATTGGTCAGCCACCAATCCGCAATCTCCCGGCCGGTAGCAAACCAAACATCTCCCTTGTCCAGCATATAGTCCAGCAACTCCTCCAGCATATAGGTGCGGCCCGGAATCCCAATGATTTGTGGGTGCAGCATAAATGTCATGCAGCCGCCCTCGCCATAGTAACCATCGAACTCGTGCTTCCAATTGGACAGCACCCCCTTGTAGCTGGCAATTCGGCTCTGCCCTTTAGGTTGCGGCGGGTCAAAACTGTATACAAAAAAGGGATAGTCATCCAGCTCCCAACGGGCGGGAATCTCAATAAAATTGGATTCTCTTCCATCGAATACCATGCGGTATGGTCTGTCGTCTCCCCGCATGGAGCTGGAATACTGAAATCCGCATTGCTCATGCCAGATCTGGGGCGCATCCATTTGGAAATCGCTGGAAGTCGCCACATAGCCAACAGCCCGTTTCCCAATGAGTCGCTGAAAGGTTTCCTGCGCCCTTTGAATCACCTGCACCCATTCCTCCCGGGAACGATCGGTATACATGTGTTCCTCGTGGTCAAAGCCATGAAAGCCAATTTCATGACCCTGCATGTCGATTTTTCTCACCATTTCCGGATACCGCTCAGCAATCTGTCCCGGAATGAAATAGGAGCAGCGAATCCCCTTTCGTTCTGTCAGTTCCAGTAAGCGATCCACCGCGCGGGCCGGTCCATACTTTCCATATGACACACGCCGCGGTGACGGATGATTTGGATCCCGGTTATACAAGGATTCCCCATCCACATGAATCGTCAGCAATACAGCGCATTTGGCGTCATTGGGCCAGCGAATATGCTCTTTTCTGCTCTGAGTCATGTTCTCATCTCCCCCATATTTTCTGTGCAAATTATATAATTTTTATAGGGTTAGCATATCATAGTACTCACAATCCGTCCAATGCCATTATCCGCATGGAACTTATATTAAATTTTGCATATCTCAATATCTTCCTGCTATTCAAGTCTTGCGGCAGCGCATCCGGCTATGTTATGATGGGAGCACTTAAATCAGGCATTGGGGGAGGATTGTCATAATTTATTCAAAATATAAGTACATTACAACCGTCGCCGAACTACGCAGCATTTCCAAGGCCGCGCAAAAGCTCTATATCTCCCAGCCCGCACTGACACGCATCATTTTGAATATTGAGGAAGAATTGGGCACCCCGCTTTTTAACCGCTCTGTTCTGCCGATTCAGTTGACTTATGCTGGCGAGCGATATCTGGAGGAAGCGCGTCGGATTCTCGCTATCGATAATTCTTTGAGAAGAGAGCTGCAGGAAATTTCCGAAATGAAGCGCGGAACTTTAAAAATCGGCACAAATTATGCTGCCAGCGCTCTTTGGCTTCCCCATATCCTCCCGGTTTTTCACAGAGAGTATCCAAACATCTCCATCAGCCTGGAGCAACAAAACTCTCTTCTTTTTGAAAGAGATTTGATCAAGAGCAACATTGATATGGCCTTTACTACACAGTCAGCCTCCTCTGCCAATCTGATTTATGAATATTTATCTTCCGCACGAATCCTGCTCTTTATTCCCGCGAACCACCCAATTCTCTGGGGTACAAATCTATCCAATAATAGTATTGATAATATTCTCACTATCCCACCGGAAGCTCTGAACAATCAGGATTTTGTGCTTCTGCATCCAACAGACGGGTTTGGTGCTACTGTCTCAGCTCTTATGGAATGCAGCGGTATCCATCCTGCCAATGTGATGTACGCTCCCAATATCGTAGCATGCTATAGGATGGCGGCCTCTGGTATGGGAATCACGTTTGCCACCCCCTACGCCACCCGGTACACACTGCCAGGTATCGTCCCCATTATCGCAGAATTGTCCACCCAAACCGTATACGAGCATAATGCTATCGCCTACTCCTGCAAAAAGTCATTAAGCTCAATTGAAGAGCGGTTCATTGCCATAACAAAATCCAAACTTCTTGACGCACCGCTGTTACAACCACTCAGTAGTCCTCAGTGGGCAAAATTAAAAACGCTACCTCACGATTCCTCCGGCTATTATGAATTTGTATAAATCACGATCACAATCAAAAGAATGCCAACATCGATCCAGTTGGTAAACACAGTGCGCCACATTCCCGAAACCTCACAAAACTCTCCGGAAAGGAACCCATCCATCTCTCCAATGAGGGCATAACATCGCACAAACGCCTTCAAAAATCCGGCGGTCCAATCAAGAAAACCACCCAAGACCATGCGAACTGCCCCAGTAAAAACGGACAATGGACAAAAGCCCCCTGATGTAGGAAAATAAAAGGACTACATCAGGGGGTAAAAATATGGCGAGACGGGGATATACGCATGTGCAGGAGATGTGGTATGAGAGAATTGCTGCCGCAGGCTGCTGAAAGCCATACGGACAAACAATACGGCGGAAAATCTGGTAAACCGTGATTTTGAAGACTATGGTCCCCGTGCATTCTGTTAACCGATATCACCTGCACTCCGCATAACGGCGCTTATTGCTATCTCGCTACTGTTTATTCTGTGTTTGACTTTTGGCACACTTTATTTCCCGTGTGGGTCAACTTGTAAATTGGACCAATTGCTAGCAAGTTACTAACAAAAAAATAGTTGCAAAAATAAGAGAAGACCCCGAAACTATTACA
>CATNDT010000063.1 GCA_950097035.1 uncultured Oscillibacter sp. | reverse complement strand
CCGTCCATAGTCTTGCGTTTCATATTCTTCCCCCTGTTCTGATTTTCTCGGCTTCTGCGAATGACAGGCAATGTTATCATACATCTATTATGGCAGTCGGACATCATACTGTCAAGCGCAAAAACGGGCGGCGGCGGAAAAGAGGAGTTATTTTTTGCGCACCGTTCCGCGGAACTTGCGTAAAACTGGGAAAATTGTACAAAATGAATGGGCCGCTTTTTTCTGATTCTCCGAATTTGGAAAAAACGCGCAGGTTTTCCTTGCATCTTGCGCCTGAGTGATGTATGATGGGCACAAGGTTTGGAAACGTTACCAGTAACGTTTCCAAGATGCGACCCGTCACAACAAAACAAACAGGAGGAACATGAAATGAAGAAGAGACTCTTGACCCTGGCCCTGTGCGGTGTCATGGCGCTGTCCCTGGCCGCCTGCGGCGGCGGAAACAGCGGCGGAAATCCGCCCGCCGACAGCGGAAACTCCGACGGCGGCAATTCCGGCGCAGCCTCCGGCTCCGTGTACTACCTGAACTTCAAGCCCGAGCAGGACGGCGACTGGCAGGAGCTGGCCAAGCTCTACACCCAGGAGACCGGCGTGGAGGTAAAGGTGCAGACCGCCGCCTCCGGCCAGTATGAGACCACCCTGATGAGCGAGATGGCCAAGACCGACGCGCCCACGCTGTTCCAGGTCAACGGCCCTGTGGGTCTTGCCAACTGGAAGGACTACTGCTATGACCTGTCCGGCTCCGCCATCGCCGGTGAGCTCTCCAGCGACGACTTTGCCCTGATGGACGGCAGCTCCATGTCCGGCATTGCCTATGTCATCGAGACCTACGGTATCATTGTCAACACCAAACTGCTGGGCGACGCGGGCTATACCCTGGATGACATCAAATCCTTCGCCGACCTGAAGAAGGTTGCCGAGGATATCACCGCCCGCAAGGACGCCCTGGGCTTTGCCGCTTTCACCTCCGCCGGCATGGACGGCTCTTCCGACTGGCGCTTCAAGACCCACCTGGCCAACCTGCCCATCTACTTTGAGTATGAGGCCGACGGCATCGGCGACACCGACGCCATCAAGGGCACGTATCTTGACAACTACCGCGAGATCTGGGATTTGTATATCAACAACGGCACCTGCGCGCCCACCATGCTCTCCGCCAAGACCGGCGATGACTCCGTGGCGGAGTTTGTCACCGAGCAGGCCGTGTTCTATCAGAACGGCACCTGGGCCTACGGCGACGTGGCCGATGTGGGTGAGGAGAACCTGGGCATGCTGCCCATCTATATCGGCGTGGGCGACGAGGCCAATCAGGGCCTGTGCACCGGCACCGAGAACTACTGGTGCGTGAACAAGAACGCCAAGCCCGAGGATATCCAGGCCACCCTGGACTTCATGTACTGGTGCGTCACCTCCGATACGGGCCTGGAGTATATGTGCTCCGGCGACCACATGGGCTTCGTTGTCCCCTTCAAGGGCAACCTGGAGTCCAGCAACCTGCTGGTGAACATCGCCAATGACTACGTTGCAAAGGGCACCACCAGCATCAAGTGGTGCTTCCCCACCATGCCCTCCGAGGAGTGGAAGAACGTTCTGGGCTCTGCTATGACCACCTACGCCGCAGATCAGACCGACGCCAACTGGGAGACCGTGCGCGCCGCCTTTGTGGACAACTGGGCCGCTGAAAAATCCAAGTAAGAACCGCTCCGGGGCGGGCGGAGAGCCCGCCCCGGTTTTCTTTTCCGGCACACATGCAGAAAGTGGAGCGTGCGCTGTATTCGCTTCGGCCACCGGAGCCAATACACCGCCCTCTCCGCCAGATCGTTAAAAGGAGGTCCAGCTATGGAAAAATCCATCAAACGGTATTTCCCCATCTTTCTCGGGCCTACGCTTTTGGCCTTTATCATCGGCTTTATCGTGCCTTTTATCATGGGTCTCTACCTGTCGCTGTGCGACTTCCGCACGGTGACAGACGCGAAGTTTGTGGGCTTGAGCAACTTCGTCCGGGCGTTTCAGGACAGTGAGTTCCTCCACGCCTTCTGGTTCACCGCCCTCTTTACCGTGGTCACCCTGGTGCTCATCAACGTCATCGCCTTTGCGGTGGCCATGGTGCTCACCCGGGAAATTCGGGGCACCAACATCTTCCGCACGGTGTTTTTCATGCCCAACCTTATCGGCGGCATCGTCCTGGGCTATGTGTGGCAGCTGATCTTCAACGGCATTCTGGCCCGGTATGACCTGGCGCTGAAGATCTCCGCCAAATACGGCTTCTGGGGCCTGGTGGTGGTGATCTGCTGGCAGCAGATCGGGTATATGATGATTATTTACATCGCAGGCCTCCAGTCCATCCCCGGCGATTTGAACGAGGCCGCCGAGATCGACGGCGCCAACGGCTGGCAGCGGCTGTGGAACGTCACCATTCCCAACATGATGCCCTCCATTACCATCTGCACCTTCCTGACGCTGACCAACGGCTTTAAGCTCTTTGACCAGAACCTGTCCCTCACCGCCGGCGAGCCTATGAAGCAGACGGAGATGCTGGCGCTGAACATCTTTAACACGTTCTACAGCCGCGTGGGCTACCAGGGTGTGGGCCAGGCCAAGGCCGTGGTGTTCTTTGTCCTGGTGGTGGGCCTGGGCCTTATCCAGCTGAAAATGACCCGTTCCAAGGAGGTGCAGCAGTGATGAAAAGCAAGGGAAAAGGCGGCTGGTTTGCGACGGTGCTGTTTGCCGTGGTGTCTGTTTTTTATGTGGCGCCGCTGTTTATTGTGTTAATCAATTCCTTTAAAAAGAAGGCCTTTATCAATCTGGAGCCCTTCAACCTGCCCTCGGAAAAGACGCTGACCGGATTGGAGAACTATGTCACCGCCATTGAGAAATACGATTTTTTAAAGTCCGTGCTGTGGACGGTGGTGATGACGGTGGGTTCTGTCGTCGTGATTTTGATCTGCACCTCCATGTTTGCCTGGTTCATCACCCGGGTGAAGGGACGCGCCACCAGCTTTTTATATCTTCTCTGCGTGTTCTCCATGGTGGTGCCCTTCCAGATGGTGATGTTCACCCTCTCCCTGGTTACGGACCGGCTGCGGCTGGGCACGCCCTGGGGCCTGATCATCATCTATCTG
Source organism: uncultured Oscillibacter sp. (assembly GCA_950097035.1). Lineage (GTDB taxonomy): Bacteria > Bacillota > Clostridia > Oscillospirales > Oscillospiraceae > Oscillibacter. The sequence continues at coordinate 13,307 of CATNDT010000063.1, read as the reverse complement.
GGCTTTGGCGCGGGGCTGGCGGTGTTTATGTTCTGCGGCTTTGTCAAATCCATCCCCATTGAGATCGAGGAGGCCGCCATGATCGACGGCTGTTCCCCGCTGCGGACCTTCTTCTCCGTGGTGCTGCCCATTATGAAGCCCACCTATATCTCCGTGGGCATTCTGGAGACCATGTGGATCTGGAACGACTTCCTGCTGCCATACCTCACCCTGGACCTCAACAAGTTCAGCACCATCCCCATCACCATTCAGCGGATGCAGGGCTCCTATGGCCGGGTGGACATGGGCGCCATCATGGCCTCTCTGGTAATGGCCATCATCCCCATTGTGGTATTTTACCTCAGCTGCCAAAAGCACATCATCAAAGGTGTTGCAGCCGGCGCGGTAAAGGGGTAAAATAGGGGAGAAGGGCCGAAGGAGGGATACGGATGACCATTAAAGATATTGCCCGGCTGTCCGGGTGCGGTGTGGCCACCGTGTCCCGCGTACTCAACCAGCATCCGGATGTCAGCGAGGAGACCCGCCGCAGGGTTATGGCGGTGGTGGAGGAGTACGGCTTTCAGCCCAACAACAACGCCAAGCACTTAAAGCAGCAGGCGGGTACCAGCATCACCATTCTGGTGAAGGGCACTCAAAACATGCTCTTTGCCGACCTGGTGGAGCGGGTGCAGGCCCTGCTGCAGGACAGCGGACGGGACGCCGCCGTCTACTACCTGGACGAGGATGCGGACGAGGTGGGCTACGCTTTGCAGCTCTGCCGGGAGCGCAAGCCCATCGGCATCCTCTTTCTGGGGGGCGATTTGGAGCGGTTTCAGGCCGGGTTTGCCGGCATTACGATCCCCTGTGTGCTGTTGACCAACACTGCCGGAGAGCTGGGGTTTGACAATCTCTCCTCTCTGACCACCGACGACCGGGAGGCCGCCGTTCAGGTGATTCGGTTTCTGGCGGAGCAGGGGCACCGGAATATCGGGGTGCTGGGCGGCAACTGGTCCTGTTCCCAGATCAGCTATCACCGGCTGACGGGCTGTCGGGATGCCTGCCGGGACCTGGGCCTGCCCTTTGACCTGGACCGCCAGTGTGAGCCCTGCCGCTACTCCATGGCGGAGGCCTACGACGCCACGCTGCGGCTGCTGAGCCGCTGTCCGGACCTCACCGCCATCTTTGCCATGAGTGACGTGATGGCCATGGGGACCATCCGGGCCCTGCGGGACCTGGGCCGCCGGGTGCCGGAGGACATCTCCGTGGTGGGCTACGACGGCATCCCCATGGCCCAGTTCTCCGTGCCACGCCTCTCCACCGTCCGGCAGGACACCCAGCTTCTGGCGGAGCGGGGGGTGGACATTCTGCTGCGGAACATCGAGCGGAAGAACCGCCCCGTCCACGAGGTGGCGCCCTTCCAGCTGGTGCGGGGAGAGAGCGTTGCGGTGCTGGGCGGCGCGGCCGCCAGCGGGGCTTGATTTTTCATTGAGAAAGGGGATTCCAACCGTGAGAAAAGCAGGGATCCTGATGCCGGTTTCCGCCCTGCCCTCTCCCTGCGGGATTGGGACGCTGGGAGCCGCCGCCCGGGAATTTGTGGATTTTCTGGCCCGGGGCGGCCAGTCCTACTGGCAGCTGCTGCCGGTGTGTCCCACCAGCTTTGGGGATTCCCCCTATCAGTCCTTTTCCTCCTATGCGGGCAACCCCTATTTCATCGACCTGGAGGACCTGGCGGCGGAGGGACTGCTGGAGCGGGCGGCGTTTGAACATCTGAACTGGGGGGACGACCCCGCCCGGGTGGACTACGGCCTGCTGTATACCACTCGGTATCCTGTGCTGGAGCAGGCCTGCCGCCGCCTGCTAGAGCAAAGGCCGCCGGCGTATCTTCAATTTTGCCAGGAGCACGCCGGATGGCTGGAGGACTACGCCCTGTTCATGGCCCTCAAGGGCAGGCACGGCGGCGTGTCCTGGTTCCGGTGGCCGGAGGGGGAGCGGCTCCGCCGCCCCGGGGCCATGGAGCGGGCCCGCCGGGAGCTGGCGGGGGAGACGGACTTCTGGCGGGCGGTGCAGTACCTGTTTTTCCGCCAGTGGGACGCCCTGAAGAAATACGCCAATGACCGGGGCGTGTCCATTATCGGAGATCTGCCCATCTATGTCTCCGGCGACAGCGCCGACGTGTGGGCCAACCCGGAGCAGTTCCAGCTGGACGGGAAGGGCCGCCCCACCGAGGTGGCGGGCTGTCCGCCGGACGGGTTTTCCGCCGATGGGCAGCTGTGGGGCAATCCCCTCTTTGACTGGGAGCGGATGAGAACGGACGGTTACCAGTGGTGGCTGCGCCGCATCGCCTTTCAGTTCCGCATTTACGACGTGCTCCGCATCGACCACTTCCGGGGCTTTGACCAGTATTACGCCATCCCCTACGGGGCGGACACGGCCAAAAACGGCCGCTGGCGGCCGGGGCCGGGGATCGAGTTTTTCAAGACGGTGAACCGGGAGCTGGGCCGCAAGCGCATCATTGCCGAGGACCTGGGCTTTCTCACCGACTCGGTGCGAAAGCTGCTGCGGGAGACGGGCTACCCCGGCATGAAGGTGCTGGAGTTCGCCTTTGACAGCCGGGACACCGGCAGCGGATACCTGCCCCACTGCTACACACCCCACTGCGTGGCCTATACCGGCACCCACGATAACGACACGATTCAGGGCTGGATGGCCAGCGCGCCACCCAAAGACGTGGCCTTTGCAAAGGCGTATCTCCGACTCAACAGCCGGGAGGGCTACCACTGGGGCATGATGCGGGCCGCCTGGGCCTCCGCCGCGGATCTGGCGGTGATGCAGTTTCAGGATCTGCTGGGGCTCGGCAGCGAGGCGCGGATGAATGTTCCCTCCACATTGGGGGGCAACTGGCAGTGGCGGACGCTGCCCGGGACGTATGATGAAAAGCTGGCCCGCCGCCTGCGGCGGGAGATGAAGGTCTACCAGCGGCTTTGAACACAGAAAAGCGTTTTTTCGCAGAGGGCTGCAGCTGCCCGCTGCGGGAAGGCGCTTTTTTTCTGTTGACGGCGCGGGGAAATTGGCGGTATAATAACATGATTTGGTATGCGGTGATATGCAGACAGAGTGGAGGAAGGGCCTATGTGGATCGCGGACAAGTGGAGGGACTATGAGCTGCTGGACTGCGGCGGCGGCGAGCGGCTGGAGCGCTGGGGCAGGCAGGTTCTGGTGCGGCCGGATCCCCAGGCGATCTGGGCCACACCCCGGAAAAACCCTGCCTGGAAACGGGCGGACGGGCGGTATCTCCGGTCCAGCACCGGCGGCGGCCACTGGGAAAAGGGCGCCCTGCCTGAGAACTGGAAGCTCCGCTACGGGGACCTCACCTTTCAGGTGAAGCCCATGAATTTTAAACACACCGGCCTCTTTCCGGAGCAGGCGGCCAACTGGGACTTTGTGATGGATCAGATCCGGAACGCCGGGCGGCCCGTGCGGGTGCTGAACCTGTTTGCATACACCGGCGGGGCCACGATGGCCTGTGCCAGGGCCGGGGCCAGCGTGTGCCACGTGGACGCGGCAAAGGGCATGGTGGCCTGGGCCAAAGAAAACGCGAAGCTCTGCGGGCTGGAGGATGCCCCCATCCGCTATATTGTGGACGACTGCGCCAAATTCGTGGAGCGGGAGATCCGCCGGGGAAAGACCTATGACGCCATCATCATGGACCCGCCCAGCTATGGCCGGGGACCGGGGGGCGAGGTGTGGAAGCTGGAGGAGAACCTGTATCCCTTCGTAAAGCTCTGCGCCGGGGTGCTGTCGGACAGGCCTCTGTTCGTCCTCATCAACTCTTACACCACGGGGCTGGCCCCCTCGGTGCTGGGGTATCTTCTAAATATTCTAATCGCTGAAAAATACGGCGGCAAGTGCGCCTGGGACGAGCTGGGCCTTCCGGTCACCGAGACGGGGCTGGCGCTGCCCTGCGGGGCCGCGGGCCGGTGGATGTGTGAGTGATGGAACGGACGGCGGGCTATCTTTTCGCCCTTGGCTGCGGCGCGCTGCCGGCGCTGGCCGCCTTTGCGCTGCTGTATCCCCTGCGGCAGAGATGGCTGGAGAAGCGGCGGCTGGCAAGCCCCGCGCTGCGGGAGGGCGCGCTGGCCCTGTTCTGGATGTTCTGCGGCGGCATGGCCATGCTGACGCTGACGCCCCGCTGGATGGTCTGGTCCCTGGTGGACTGCCTCCACGGCTATAGATGGAATGTGGGGGAATATCCCTTTTTTGAGATGGGAACAGTGAATTTGACGCCCTTTCAGACCTTTCGGTTTGACGCGTATATTCTGGCGGGAAACATCGTTATGTTTGTCCCCTTCGGTCTGTTTATCGCCCTGCTGTGGCGGGGGTGCACCTGGCGGCGGGCGCTGGCTGCCGGTCTCTGCGTGACCGGGACTGTGGAGTGCTGGCAGCTGACGGTGGGCCGGGCCCTTGACATTGACGACGTGATTTTAAATACCCTGGGGGTGCTCTGCGGTTTTTGGCTGTGGCGGGCGCTGCGGGCGCTGGCCCCCGGTTTTACAGAGAGATTCCATGTCCACGAAAATGAGGAGACGCTATGAGTGAGATGATCCAAACCGAACGCCTCCGTTTCGCCTACCCGGCGGACGAGGGCGGAGAGCCGGTATTCGCCCTGCGGGGCGTGGACCTGACGGTTAAAAAGGGCAGCTTTGTAGTGGTGCTGGGGCACAACGGCTCCGGCAAGTCCACTCTGGCCAAAACCTTTAATGCCGTGCTGTTGCCCGCCGGGGGCAAGGTGTATGTCCAGGGGATGGACACGCTGGATGAGAGTTTACTGCTGGCAATCCGCCAGCGGGTGGGCATGGTGTTTCAAAATCCGGACAACCAGATCGTCGCCAACGTGGTGGAGGAGGACGTGGCCTTTGCCCCGGAAAACCTGGGAGTGCCCAGCGCCGAGATCCGCCGCCGGGTGGACGGCGCCCTGCAGGCCGTGGGGATGTATGAATTTGTGCGCCATGCGCCGCATCTGCTCTCCGGCGGGCAGAAGCAGCGCATCGCCATCGCCGGGGTGCTGGCCATGGAGCCGGACTGCGTGATTTTGGACGAGGCCACCGCCATGCTGGACCCCATAGGGCGGCAGGAGGTGCTGTCCACCGTTCACCGGCTGAACCGGGAGAAGGGTATCACCGTGGTGCTCATCACCCACCACATGAACGAGGCGGAGGCGGCGGACCGGGTGGTGGTGATGGACGGCGGAAAGGTAGCGATGGACGGAACCCCGGCGGAGGTATTCAGCAGGATTGCCGCCCTGCGGCACATGGGGCTGACCGTGCCGGACACCGTGGACCTGCTGGACCGCCTGCAGCGGGACGGGCTGGATGTGCCGTTGGACGCGCTGACGGTGGAATCGTGTGCGGACGCCATTGTCCGGGCAATGACGTGAACGGAGGGGCAGAGGATTGGAACCTATCCTGCAAGTAAAAAATCTGACGCATACTTACGGCATCGGCACGCCTTTTCAGCGCAGTGCGGTGGAGGACATGAGCTTTGACGTGCGCCAGGGGGAGTTTTTGGGCATCATCGGCCACACCGGCTCCGGCAAATCCACCCTGATCCAGCACTTAAACGGGCTGCTGAAGCCCACCTCCGGCCAGGTGCTGCTGGAGGGGAAGGATATCTGGGCCGAGCCGAAAAAGATCCGGGACGTGCGCTTTCGGGTGGGACTGGTATTCCAGTACCCGGAGTATCAGCTCTTTGAGGAGACGGTTTACAGGGACATCGCCTTTGGTCCCGCCAACCAGGGTAAGACCGGTGCGGCGCTGGACCGCTGCGTGCGGGAGGCGGCGCGGCTGGTGGGCGTGCGGGATGACCAGCTGGAAAAATCCCCCTTTGAGCTCTCCGGCGGGCAGAAGCGCCGGGTGGCGCTGGCCGGGGTGCTGGCCATGGAGCCTGAGGTGCTGGTGCTGGACGAGCCCACGGCGGGACTGGACCCGGCGGGCAGGGAAAACCTGATGGCCAACATCCGGGACTTTCACCGCAACCGCCGCACCACGGTGATCCTGGTGAGCCACAGCATGGATGAGATCGCCCGGAATGTGGACCGCATTCTGGTGTTAAAAGCCGCCCGCGTGCTTATGAGCGGCACGCCGGCGGAGGTGTTTGCCCAGGCGGAGGCGCTGATCGGCGCGGGGCTGGACGTGCCCCAGGTGACCAGAGTGGCCATGGCGCTGAAGGCCCGGGGACTGGACATCGACCCGGCGGTATATACGGTGGAGGCGCTTGAGCGGCAGATTCTGGCGCTGCGAAAGGGGGCGGCCCCATGCTGAAAGACATCACCCTGGGTCAGTTTTTCCCAGGCGACACCGCGGCCCACAAGCTGGACCCCCGAACAAAGATACTGCTGGTGGTGCTCTATATCGCCGCGCTGTTTTGCGCCAGAGGCGCGGTGAGCTACGGTGTTCTGGCCCTGACGCTGGCGCTTTGCGTCCGCATCTCCCGGGTGGGGCTCAGGGCGCTGGTGCGGGGACTGAAGCCGGTGCTGTTTATCATTATTTTTACCGCGGTTTTGAACCTGTTTTTTACGCCCGGCACCCGGAATCTGGTGGAGTGGGGGCCGGTCCATATTTCAGACACCGGTCTGCACAACGCCGTTTTCATGGTGCTGCGGATCATGCTGCTGATTATGGGCACCTTTTTGATGACGTATACCACCAGTCCCATCAGCCTGACGGACGGGCTGGAGAGGCTGCTGAACGGGTTGAAGCGCCTTCATGTGCCGGTCCACGAGCTGGCTATGATGATGTCCATCGCCCTGAGGTTTATCCCCACGCTGATTGAGGAGACGGACAAGATCATGTCCGCCCAGAAGGCCCGGGGCGCGGACTTTGAGAGCGGAAACCTGATGCAAAAGGCAAAGGCCCTGATTCCCGTTCTGGTGCCGCTGTTTATCAGTGCCTTTCGCCGGGCGGACGAGCTGGCCACCGCCATGGAGTGCCGCTGCTACCACGGCGGCGAGGGGCGGACAAAGCTCCACGTTTTGCAGTATGCCCGGCGGGACTGGATTGCCCTGATGATGGGTGTGCTGATTCTGGCGGGTGTGGCGGTACTGGGGCGGTTTAGGCTTTGAGGCGGAGGAGATAGCATGCGGAACATTGCGCTGAAGCTGATGTACAACGGCACTGCCTATCACGGCTGGCAGGTGCAGAAAAACGCCGCCTCGGTCTGCGAGACGCTGCAAAAGGCCCTGGAGAAGATCACCGGGGAGCCGGTGCATCTCACCGGCTGCGGCCGGACCGACGCCGGCGTTCACGCCGAGCACTACATCGCCAATTTCCGCACGTCCTCCCGCATTCCCACGGAGCGGCTGCCCTTCGCCGTAAATACCCACACGCCGGAGGATATCGCTGTGGAGGAGGCCTATGAGGTGGCAGAGGATTTCAACGCCATCGGGTCCTGCGTGAAAAAGGAGTATACCTACCGGATCTATAACTCCCGGTTCAAAAACCCGTTTTATGTCAACCGGGCGTACTTTTATCCCAAGCGGCTGGACGAGGAGTTTCTGAACCGGGCGGCCCAGATGTTTGTGGGCACCCACGATTTTCGGGCGGTGCGCTCCGTGGGCACGCAGACCAGGTCCACCGTCCGCACGATCTATTACTGCGATGTGGACCGCAGCGGCGACCTTTTGGAATTAAAGGTCTGCGCCAACGGATTTTTGTATAATATGGTACGGGCCATCACCGGCACCGTGCTCTATGCGGCGGAGGGAAAATTCACCCCGGAGGACATCCCCGCAATTCTGGAGAGCGGTGACCGTACCCTGGCGGGACCCACGGTGCCGCCGGGGGGACTGTACCTCACAAGATTGTGGTATGAGGATGAGCGGCTCAATGGCAGGTAAGACGAAGAACATCAGAGGTGACGGCGGCGCGGAACAGGAGAGAAAGCAGCCCGGCGGTTTCCGGCGGTTTTTCACGTTTTTTCTGATCCTGGCAATTGTGCTGGGGGTGGTGCTGGCGGCGGCCTATCGGGACGGCACCGGTTTTGACGCGTTGCGGCGTTATCTCAATTACGGCAGCGCCGGCGTTTCCGGAGAGGAGCGGTACCGGTATGACGCGTCCGCCAACAACCGCTTTGCCGTGCTGGGAAATCAACTGGTGGTGCTGTCGGACACGTCGCTGCGCCTTTTGAACAGAGACGGCGGGGAGAACTGGTCCACACTGGTGAACATGTCCCACCCCGCCCTGGCCTGGGGCGGCGGCCGGGTGGCGGCCTATGACATCGGCGGCAGGTCGCTGTATGTGCTGGACGAGAGCGGCGGGGTGTTCAACATGACGGTGGAGGAGGATGCGGCGATTATTGCCGCCACGCTGAATAGCAGGGGGATGCTGGCGGTAACGGCGGAGAGCCGGGAGTGCAAGGGAAGCGTCAGCGTTTACAGCGAGGCTATGGAACTGCTTTTTGAGTTCAAATCCCGCCGGCGGTTTGTGATCGATGCCTGTGTCACCGGGGATGGGGAGCGCATGGCGGCGGTGACGCTGGGTCAGGAGGACGGTGTATTTATCAGTAATGTGGTGCTCTATGATTTGAAGGAGGATACGCCCGCGGCGGACTATGACGTGGTCGGGGGACTGGTGCTCTCCATTCGGGAGCAGTCCGGAAAGCTGGTAACGGTATCGGACACGTGTTTGACCTATGCCTCACGGGCAGGGGCTGTGGAGGCGTCCTACAGTTACGGGGGAGCCTATCTCCGGGGCTATGACCTGGGAGACGGCTTTGCCGCGCTGCTGCTGAACCGCTATCAGGCAGGCAATGTGGGGCGGCTGGTGAGTGTGGACGAAAAGGGAGAGGAGTTGGGCTCACTGGATATCCACGAGGAGGTGCGGAACCTCTCGGCGGCGGGCAAGTACCTGGCGGTGCTGTACACAGACCGGCTGGTGGTATATAACCAGGAGCTGCAGGTATACGCCTCGCTGCGGGGTGTTAACGGCCTGTCCTCCGCCCTTATGCGGCCGGACGGGTCTGTAGTGCTGCTGTCGCCGGAGTCTGCCAGCCAGTTCTTGCCTTAGCACCAAGAAATTTGTGCGGAGTTCACAAAACGTTTACAGCAAAAAAGGTAGGAAATCATGACGACACCTGTTATAATAGACATCATTGCGGCGGCCATTTTGGTTGGTTTTACGGCTTACGGCGCACGGCGGGGCCTGTTTCGGGCCCTGGCCGGGCTGCTGATCGTGGTGCTGGCCCTGCTTGGTGCCCGCTTTGCGGCGGAAAAGCTGGCCGCGCCTGCCGCCCGTATGGCGGAGCCGGCCATCCAGCGGCATATTGAGCGAAGGCTGGATGAGGCGCTGGCGGATTTGCCGGTGGACCTGGACGGGGCGGTGCGGATGCCGGAGGAATACCTTCCGGAGGAGCTGCTTGGAATCCTGGGCATTACGGGCGACCGGCTGGATGCCCTGGCGGATCAGGCACGGGAGAGTGTGCGGGAAACTGGCGTTTCCGTTCTTTCCGCGGTGGCGGAGAGCGCCGCAGAGGCCTTTTTTCACGGCCTTTTTTACATCCTCGCGTTTTTAATTTTGACGGTTCTGCTGAATCTGGCGGCCAAGGTGCTGGATCTGGCGTTTAGGCTCCCGGTGCTCCACGGCGCCAACGCCCTGGGCGGGGCCGCCGTGGGATTGCTGGAGGGGGTGCTGCTCCTGTTTTTGCTGGCGCTGCTGCTGCGAAAGCTGGGGATGGATCCCCAGGGGAGCTGTCTTTTACAATTTGCGGCCCGAATCTTATAACCGGCGGGCGGGGCCGCTGGATTTTCTGGAGGTAGTACGATGCAGCCTACACTTTGTTCAAGATGTAAAAAGAATGTCGCGGTGGTGTTCATCTCCAAAATGGACGGGGAGAAGACCACCAATGAGGGCCTGTGCCTGAAATGCGCCAAGGACCTGGGACTGCCCCAGGTAGACGATATGATGAAGCGTATGGGGATTTCGGACGAGGATCTGGAGACCATCAACACCGAGATGATGCAGGCCTTTGACGGGGTGGAGAACATTGAGGACCTGCCCTCCGGCGAGGAGAGCGGCGAGGAGGAAGAGGAGGGGAAGACCGCCACATTTCCCTTCCTGAACCGTCTGTTTTCCTCCGGTGACGCACCGGCCAAGGGGGAGTCCGCGTCCGAGGAGGGCGGCGCCCGGGGCGGCCGTGAAAAGGACCGCAAGGATCAGAAGAACGGAAAACGGAAATATCTGAACAGCTACTGCATCTCCTTGACCGACCGGGCGCGGGAGGGTAAGCTGGACCCCGTGATCGGACGGGCTCCGGAAATCGAGCGGGTGGTGCAGATTCTGAACCGCCGGCAGAAGAACAATCCCTGTCTCATCGGCGAACCCGGCGTGGGTAAGACTGCCATTGCCGAGGGGCTGGCCCAGCGGATCGTAAACGGGGATGTGCCCTTTAAGCTGCGGGAGAAGGAGGTCTATCTGCTGGATCTCACCGCCCTGGTGGCGGGCACCCAGTTCCGCGGACAGTTTGAAAGCCGCATGAAGGGCCTGATCGACGAGGTGAAGCGGCTGGGCAACATCGTGCTGATGATCGACGAGGTGCACAGCATTGTGGGCGCAGGAGACGCGGAGGGCAGCATGAACGCCGCCAATATCCTAAAGCCCGCCTTAAGCCGGGGCGAGATTCAGGTCATCGGCGCCACCACGTTTAACGAATACCGCAAATCCATTGAAAAGGACACGGCTCTGGAGCGGCGCTTCCAGCCGGTAACGGTGAACGAGCCCTCTGTTGAGGACTCTGTTGAGATTTTGAAGGGCCTGGCCCCCAACTACGAGAAGTTCCACGGTGTAAGAATCTCGGAGGGTATCCTGCGCCAGGCAGTGGTTTTAAGCGAGCGGTATATTACCGACCGCTTTTTGCCCGACAAGGCCATCGATCTCATCGACGAGGCCTGTTCCGACTTGAATTTGAAAGATCCGGATATTTCCCGGCGCATGGAGATTCAGCGGGAGCTGGACGACTATGAGAAGGAAAGGACCATGCTGGAGGAGAAGGAGGAGAAAGCGGAGGACGACTATGCCCGTATGGCAGAGCTGAAAAGCCGGGAGCTGCAGCTGAACACCGAGCTTACCGCCCTGTGCGATAAGGGCGACCCCCAGCTTGCCATGGAGAATCTGGCGCACGTCATCGAACTGTGGACCAAGATCCCCGCCTCCCGCATCCGGGAGCAGGAGTTCCAGCGTTTGAGCCAGCTGGAGCAGCGGCTCAAGGGCCACATCATCGGCCAGGACGAGGCGGTGACCGCTGTGTCCGCCGCCGTTCGGCGGAACCGGGTGGGTATCTCCCCCAAGCATAAGCCCGTCAGCTTCATCTTTGTTGGCCCCACCGGCGTGGGCAAGACCGAGCTTGTCAAGCAGCTGGCCGGCGACCTTTTTAACACGCCGGACGCTTTGATCCGGCTGGACATGTCTGAGTTTATGGAAAAGCACTCCGTCTCCCGCATCGTGGGCTCTCCGCCGGGCTATGTGGGGTATGACGAGGCGGGCCAGCTGACGGAGAAAATCCGCCGCAAGCCCTACGCCGTAGTGCTGTTTGACGAGATCGAAAAGGCCCATCCGGATGTGCTGAACGTGCTGCTGCAGATTCTGGACGACGGTGAAATCACCGATGCCCACGGGCGGAAGGTCAATTTTGAAAACACCATCATTGTTATGACCTCCAATGCCGGCAGCGCCAGCAAGGAGGGGTCTGTGGGCTTTGGCCGCACCGCCAACGAGCAGGACGCGGACCGGGCCATGAAGGCGCTCCAGCAGTTCCTGCGGCCGGAGTTTATCAACCGGGTAGACGCGGTGATCACATTTAACCGCCTGACGGAGGAGCATTTCCAGTCCATTGCCCGCATCATGCTGGGTGAGCTGAAGGACTCTCTGCGGGAGAAGGCCATCACCCTGACCTATGACGACGCATTGGTGGAGTTTTTGACCCATAAATCCTACTCCCGAACTTACGGAGCCCGGAATTTGCGGCGGACCATCCAAAAGGAGCTGGAGGACCCCATGGCCACCCGGATCATCGACAGCTACGAAAACCCGGTCACCCAAATCAGGGCCACGGTGGAAGATGATGCGGTGAAGCTCTACTGTCTGTAAGGTGGGAGGAAGAGAGGGAGTATGCTGTTTCGGAGGAATATGGACCCCCGTTGTGCCTACTGCAGGCGGGGCCAACAGATCAATGACCGGGAGGTGGCCTGCGTCAAGCGGGGAGTCGTCCCCAGTGAGGGTCAGTGCCGCGCCTTTCAATATGACCCACTGAAGCGGGTGCCGCCCCGTCCGGCGGCGCTGGAGACCGGGCAGCTGAGGGCGGAGGATTTTGCCATATAGCCCGGGATTGCCGTATTGATCAGCAGCAGGCGCCAGATTTTCCGGCGCCTGCTGTCACACTGCCTTGTGAGGAGAAAGGACTATGGATATCAGGAGGATCTGCGCAGTGTATTACAGCGCCACCGGCACCACTGCCAAGGTGGTGCGCACTGTGGCGGAGACACTGGGGGAGAAACTGAATTTGCCCGTGGAGGAGATGGGCTTTACCCGGCTGGAGGAACGGGCCCGGACCTGTGATTTCACGGAGAGAGACCTGGCGGTTATCGGTTCGCCCACTTATGCGGGCAGGCTGCCCAATAAGATCCTGCCGGATTTTCAGGAAAAGCTCCGTGGAAACGGCGCTTTGGCGGTGCCGGTGGTACTGTTTGGCAACCGGAGCTATGACAATGCCCTGGCAGAGCTGTGTGCGCTGCTGGAGGTGGGGGGATTTCACACCGTGGCGGCGGGGGCTTTTGTGGGCCGCCACGCTTTTACGGACGAGCTGGCCTATGGCCGTCCCGGCTGGAGCGACCTGTTTGCGGCAAAGGAGTTTGGGAAAAAGGCTGCGGAAAAGGTGCGGGCGGCGGAGGAGATCCCATTGCCCGTCCGGGTGCCGGGCGACCCGGCGGCCCCCTATTATACCCCTAAGGGCGTGGATGGCGAGCCGGTAAACTTCCTGAAGGCCAGGCCGAAAACCGACCCTGCCAGGTGCTGCGGCTGCGGCGCATGTGCCAGGGCCTGCCCCATGGGGGCTATCGACCCGCAGAATGTGGCCCGGGTCCCGGGGACCTGCATCAAGTGCCAGAGCTGTGTGCGCAAGTGCACCCACAGGGCGAAATACTTTGATGACCCGGCGTTTTTGTCCCATGTGGCCATGCTGGAGAGGACTTTTCAGGAGCCCAGGGAAAATGAGGTGTTTTTCTGATGGGGCGCTGTGTTTGAAAAAGGGCATAAGGAAGCGAGCGAGGGGAGACCTGCCACAGG
>CATNDT010000062.1 GCA_950097035.1 uncultured Oscillibacter sp. | reverse complement strand
ATGATTAAAACCACATGGCTGCTTCATCTCTAAAATGTGGAGTTGGCCCATCCTGATAGGGGTCATAGCGGTGTTCATTACAGCCAAACTCTTGCAAAAAGCGGATTTTATCATCTGCGGTCCACTTCACAAGGGTCATGCCGTCAAAGGTCTCCACCCTGCCATCGTCCATTGCATTTTTAAAATACCATTCAGCAATAGTCTGATCCTCCTTGTGAAAATACTGCCTGATGTCCCACTGAAGGACTGTTCCGCGTGTATTCCATTCCTCAAACCAGTGCTTTACCTTAGCAACCCCCTGATACTGCGGCCCCCAGCTTTCGATATAAAGGACATCGGCAGAAAATATGTCCTCTATGCCAAGGTCTTTCTTTTGCAGCCACATATCAAACCACAATCCGATAATTTTTTCTCGCCTATCCATACTGTCCTCCTATACTTGCTGCCAAAGCAGCATATTGTTTTCAAACAAAGCGTTCACCCTGCCGTTATCTTTCAGCCACGCCAGATAAGATCGGACGGTGCTGCCCACCAAAACATACTGATCAAAGTTCATCGTCAGCCGGCAGCGCCGTTACATCTATTGGCACATTATCCAGTATAATTTTCTGCAAGTTTTTTAGTGCCGATATTTGTTTGCCAGGCTATTTTGAAAAAAGTATAGCGCCGTAGGGAATAAAATTCAAGCAGCTAGCACAAATGATTTGAATTTTGGGTTAAACTCTAAAGTGAATTGTTTCCTTCATAATGCCATTGGAGGAAACTCCCGCTTCTTTTTAATATCAGCACGGTTGAAGGAGCACCAGCTAACACGTTTCTCCCCCGCCTTACATAAAATATAGCCTAACGCCTTTTATCGCTTTTTCTGTGCATTCCAACGCCGGCCAAAGCAAACTGTTTCAGTACACTTATGAGCTTGCATTTTCTTTTTGCCTGTTATATACTTTTCACAGTAAATTCTTTGAGGAGGAAGATAGCATGTGTATCTCAAAGTTAATCAATGTTACGGTGGGATTTGCTTTGGCGTCCGCTCTGCTGGTCTCTCCGGCATCGGCCTGCGGCAGACATCACGGCGGACAGCGCCCGCAGGCTTCCCGGGCGGTCTACCTGTGCCCCGTAGAGGGCTGTGAGACGGGCGGACGGCATATCCACGACGGGGTGATTTACTGCGGTTATGGCCATACCGGCGGACTCTGCGACGGAAAGTGCGCCGCGCTGTGCTCTGTGGAGGATTGCCAGCTTGCCGGACGGCACACCCATGACGACATGACCTGCTGCGGCTATGACCACACAGACGGATTCTGCGACGGCACCTGTGCCGCGCTGTGCACGGCAGAGAACTGCCGGATCAACGGCCGGCACACCCACGGCGGCACGACCTATTGCGGATATGCCCATGACGGCTGCTTCTGTGACGGCGCCTGTGCCAACGCTGTTTCCAACACTGCCGGTGGCCGCGGCCAACACCACAGAGGACATTGCTGATCTGTTCTGAAATATCTTTGGGGCCTGGAGGACTACTCCAGTCCCCAATTTTACTGTCCGTGTTCTCTAAAAGCGCCGCCCTGTGGGGAGATATGCGGCCCGCGCCCTTATACCCGCCTCCAGCTGGCGCCGCCCTTCACGTCGGTAATTTCAACGCCCATGGCCTTCAGCTCCTCCCGGATGCGGTCCGCCTCGGCAAAGTTCTTCGCCTTTTTGGCCTCGTACCGGGCCAGCACCCTGGCGTCGATCTCCGGGTCACCCTCGCCGGTGACGGCATAGGCTCCGTCCGCCGCGGGGACAGCCTTTACCCTGGCGTCCTCCGCCCGCCGGGCCGCCGCCTTTTCCAGCAGACTCAGAGACAGCACCGCGTCAAAGTCCCCGATGAGGGCCAGCTTGGTGGCGTCGTCGGTCCCGGCCTTCAGCACGTCGAAAACCGCCGTCACGCCCATGGAGGTGTTCAGGTCGTTTCCCATCTGCTGGAGGAACTTCTCCCGATACCGGTCAAAGACCGCCCGGTCCACCTCTCCCCCGGGCGTCAGCGCGGCGATACGGGCCACCAGCTTGTGATACGCCGCCACGGCGTTGTCCAGATTCTCCCAGCTGAATACCAGCGCCTTGCGATAGTGGCTCTGAAGGCAGAAATAGCGGTAGGCCAGCGGGTCGTATCCCTTTTCCTCCAGCAGCGAGACCGTTAAAAACTCGCCCTTGGACTTGCTCATCTTACCGCCCTCGGTGTTTAAATGGTGGACATGGAACCACTGGGGACACCAGGGGTGGCCCAGGTAGCTCTCCGACTGGGCAATCTCATTTGTGTGGTGTGGGAAGGCGTTGTCCACCCCGCCGCAGTGGAGATCCAGATATTCGCCGTTATACTTCATGGAGATGCCGGAACACTCAATGTGCCAGCCGGGATAACCCACGCCCCAGGGAGAATCCCACTTCAAGGCCTGGTCTTCAAATTTGCTCCTGGTGAACCAGAGGACAAAGTCGTTTTTATTGCGCTTGTTGGCGTCCTCTTCCACGCCCTCCCGAACGCCCACGGCCAAATCCTCCTCGTCGTGGTCGTTAAACACATAGTAGCGGCCAAGCTTTGAGGTGTCGAAATAGACGTTGCCGCCGGAAAGATAGGCGTATTCTGTCTCTACCAGCCGGGAGATGATCCTGATATACTCGTCGATGCAGCCGGTGGCGGGCTGCACCACGTCCGGCGTCTTGATGTTCAGCTTGCGGCAGTCGTCAAAAAAGGCGTCGGTGTAAAAGCGGGCGATTTCCAGCACCGTTTTGTGCTCCCGTTTCGCCCCTTTGAGCATCTTGTCCTCTCCGGTGTCGGCGTCGCTGCTCAGGTGGCCCACATCGGTGATGTTCATCACGCGGTTCACCTCATACCCGGCGTAGCGCAGGTATTTCTCCAGCACATCTTCCATAATGTAGCTGCGGAGGTTGCCGATGTGGGCGAAGTGATATACCGTGGGGCCGCAGGTGTACATCTCCACCCGGCCGGGGGTGTGGGTTCTGAACTCCTCTTTTTTGTGGGATACCGAGTTGTATAAATACATGTCAGGCTGGCCTCTCTTTCTGATTTTCCAATAGTTTTCGCAGCTCTTCCTCCAGGCATTCAATGCGCCTGGACATGGCGGCCATATCCGCCAGAATGGGGTCCTCCATGTGAATCTGGTCCACATCGTCGGCATAATAGACAGGGTTCCCCTCGTGCCGGACGATCCGGGCCGGAACACCCACGGCGGTGCAGTCAGGCGGCACCGCGCTGAGCACCACCGCCCCCGCCGCGATACGGGCGTTGTCCCCCACCGTAAAGGGACCCAGGACCTTTGCGCCGGAGCCCACCAGCACGTTGCTGCCCAGGGTGGGGTGGCGCTTGCCTGTGTCCTTTCCCGTCCCCCCCAGGGTCACCCCCTGGTAGATCAGGCAGTCGTCCCCAATCTCCGTGGTCTCACCGATGATTACGCCCATGCCGTGGTCGATGACCAGCCGGCGGCCAATGGTGGCGCCGGGGTGGATCTCAATGCCGGTCCAAAACCGGCTCCACTGGGAGACGCACCGGGCCAGAAACAGGCGGCGGCGGACATACAGCCAGTGGGCCACCCGGTGGTAGAGCACGGCGTGTACGCCGGGGTACAGCAAAAATATCTCCAGCTTGCTGCGGGCCGCGGGGTCGCGGCGCTGGTAGGCGGCCAGCAGGCCGCCCAAACGGGTCACTCGTTTTGCCATGGCAGAAATACGCTCCTTGTGTCAGGCCGGGAGGCGTAAAAAACCTCCCGTACCGAAGTACGAGAGGCGACGAATCGCGGTTCCACTCTCTTTTTTCACTCAAGGAGGCCCCTGACGCGGGCCGGACGGAGGGCTTCCACATCCCCCGCGCTCCCGGACGCACTTCGCAGTTCCCGCCGCAGGCACGCTTTCAGCCGGTGACGCGCCCTCTCTGACTGCTGGGTAGACTGCTACTCTTTCCGTTCATCGCGCTATGCACTTGTTTATAGTCCATTATATTAGCAGGGTTCTTTAAGGGTGTCAAGGAGTTTTCTCCCCTGTTTTCCCGAAAAATCCGCCAAAAACCACCCCTGTCAACCGCCTGTTGACAGATTCCAGCCGTCTGTTGCTTGTCAACCGGCGGGTTTTCGGGTATCATAATAGCCGGCAAAGCCGAAAACCAGAGTGGGAGGGATTGCTTATGGAATGGAACGAACGCCTGGCCGCCGCCCGGAAATCCGCAGGCCTCACCCAGGAGCAGCTGGGGGAGCTGGTGGGAGTGACCAGGCAGGCGGTGAGCAAGTGGGAGAGCGCCCAGACCGTGCCGGACGCGGTGACCATCGCCCAGGTCTGTCAGGCGCTCCGCGTCTCCGCGGACTATGTGCTGCTGGGCCGGGAGCCGGAGGATGGCGCTCCGGAGAGCGCGGCTCCCGCGCCGCCTGAGATCTGCCCCTGCTGCAAACGCCCCGTGCGGGGCTCCCTTTGCGCCACCTGCGGCTACGTTTTACCCTATGCGGCGTCCCGGGGACCCCGGTACGCCCTGGTGGGCTCCCCCCTGTTCTCCTTTGAGACGGCGACCCAGTCGGAAAACCTGGTGAAATACTGCGGCATGACGGAGGATCAGGCCAACGCCGCCGTCAGCCGGATGCTGGAGCCGGAGGGCAAGACCCGCCGCTACCTCCTCGCCCGGGACCTGACGGACAGCGCCGCCCACTGGATCGTCAACCACATCCGGGAGGAGTACGCCCTGCTGCACATTGTGGAGTGCCAGGGGGATGAGGACGAGGACGCTCTGCTGTTCAAGCCCCCCGCCATGGATCTCCCGCCAATGCCGCGGCAGTCCGACGGAATCGGCTTCTGGGGCGTAGTGGGGGCCGTCATCGTGGCGCTGCTGATCCTCTCCTTCCTCTGATATGCGCCGGTATGTTCTCCCGGCGGCAGGATTTTGTCAACAGGCGATTTTTTGCACAAAAAATAATACCAGAAAGGAAGATCGATATGGAGTGGAATGAACGCCTCGCCCTGGTCCGAAAGGCCGCCGGGCTCACCCAGGAGCAGTTGGGAGAGCTGGTGGGCGTGACCAGACAGGCCGTAAGCAAGTGGGAGAGCGCCCAGACCGTGCCGGACATGCTGATGATTACCCGCGTCTGCCAGGCGCTTCACGTCTCCACGGACTATGTGCTGCTGGGCAAGGAGCCCGAGGAGGAACCGGCCGCAGAGAACGCCGTGCCCGAGCTGCCGCCCCCCTGTCCCTGCTGCGGGCGGGAGACCTCAGGCGGCGTTTGCCCTGCCTGCGGCTATCTCCTGCCCTCCGCCCCGGTGGGCGGACAGCCCTATGCCGTGGTGGGCTCCTTTTCCGCCCCTTTGACGCAGCCGTACCTGATCTCGCAGATCTCCAGGTACTGCGGCCTCACGGAGGAGGAGGTCCAGGCCTGCGCCGCCGGCTATTCGCCGTGCTATCCCGATAACCAGCTTCTCCTCTGCCGGGGGAAGAGCGCACACGCCGCCCAGTGGATCGCTTCGCACCTGGAATCGTCCATACTGCCCCGCATCGTGGAGGACTGCGGGGAGGAGGCGGAGGTCCTGCGGGCGAAGGGCTCCGCCGTGGATATCCCAAAAGGTAAAAACTCCCCCGGAATCGGCTTCTGGGGCGTGGTGGGAGCCGTCATCGTGGCGCTGCTGATCCTCTCCTTCCTCTGATGCGCCGGTACATTCTCCCGGCGGCGGCCATCGCCGGATTGTACGCCGCCAACCGCTTTTTGCTGCTCCCCCGCACCTCCGGCCCATTACACACCCTGCTGGCCTGGTACTTTGCGGACTTTCTGGCCGGCGGGCTGATGCTGTGCATTCTAAACGCGCTGCTGGCGGCGGCCCGGCGGCCTCCCCTCACCCGGCCTCTGCCGGTCTCGGCGTTTCTTCTGGCCTGCGGGGCCTTTTGGGAATATGTAACGCCCCTGTACCTCCCCCGCTCCGTGTCCGACCCGCGGGACATTCTGGCGGTCTGGCTGGGAGGAATGGGAATGCTGATTTTACAGACGCGGAAAAATACCCGGTAAATCCTGCAAATTCTGAAGCTCCGCCTCCTTTCCTTGAAATTCCTGCTTTACAATGGTATCGTATCCTGAAAGTTTACCGGGCGCCGAAGTCTGTTTCCGGTAGTCTTTGAAAACCACGCGCCGATTGGGATATACTGAACACAGGAGGGATGCGGCGATGGAATATATTGTAAAATTGACCTGGATGCGGAGGCCGGCGTCTGGATTGCCACCAGTGACGATATTCCCGGTCTCGTACTGGAGTCTGGCTCCTTTGACGCACTGCAAACGCGATTCTAAAACAGAGCGGAATTGATTACCGATTCCGGTAATCCTCTGCTTTTACCGTCAAATTGTCCCGGACATCACAAGACATACAAAAACAAGTCCTCCGGCAGAGAGAACTGCTCTCCGCCGGAGGACTTGTTTACTGCCGGCCGCGCCCTGCGGACCGGCTCTCACGCCGAGGCGATGACGTCCCGGTTCTTTACAAAATACTCCACGCCGGAGTAGAGAGTGGTCAGCACAATCACCCACACACACACCGTGTCCACCCACAAGATGGGGGGGCGGGGCGCGGGATACCGAGAGGAGAGGGTCATGGCAAACTTTGCCTCCTGCACCATGGGGGCGATGGCCAGCATCACCACGATACAGACCATGGTGGAGGCGGTCTTCACCTTGCCGGACCAGCCGGCGGCAATCACCCGCCCCTTGTCGCTGGCGATCATCCGCAGGCCGCTGACGGCGAACTCCCGCAGCAGCACCACCAGCAGCGCCCAGGCGGGCATCCGCCCCACCTCCACAAACCAGAGCATGGCGGCCACCACCAGAATTTTATCCGCCAGAGGGTCGGCAAACTTGCCGAAATCCGTCACCAGGTTGTACTTCCGGGCGATCTTTCCGTCCAGCAGGTCCGTAAGACTGGCGATGACAAAGATGGCAAGAGCCACATAATCCGCCCCGGAGAAGCCCCAATACAGCACCGCCATAAAGACCGGTGTTAATATAATGCGCAAAAGAGTTAATTTATTCGGCAAATTCATGGGTTTTCGCTCCTCTCTTCCTGTGGATACGCTCTGTCCTTCCAGTACCACCACTTCAGCTTCTCCGGGTCGTGAGTCTCATGCTCCGCGTAATAGACCGCCGCCCGCCACACATACAAGGCGCAGCGATCCTCCTGAAAGCCCTTCATCGCACACTCCCGCAGATACAGCGCCTCCGGGTCCTGCCCCCGCAGGTCGGACACCTGCCGGATGCCCAGGCGCTCCATCACGGCGGCGATGCGCCGGCCCACGCCGGGGATCTCCTCCAGAGGACTTCTCATTCCGCCATCTCCCCCGTCAGCTCCCCGTCCATGGTCCCGGTGAGGCGAACCTGTACAAAGGTCCCGGGCTCCACCTCCCCGCCGGCGGTGAAGTAGATCCGTCCGTCGATCTCCGGCGACTCCGCATAGCTGCGGCCAAAGAACATCTGGGCCTGGCCGTCAAAGCCCTCACAGAGGACCTCCCGCAAACTGCCCAGGGCGGATTCGTTGTATGCGTCGATGATGTCGGACTGGATGTCCACCGCCAGCTCCGCCCGGCGGCCGGCCTCCTGGCCGTCCACATGGTCCATCTGCGCCGCCCGGGTGCCCTCCTCCGGGGAGAAGGGGAACACCCCCGCCCGCTCGATCTTCATCTCCCGCAGGAACTGGCAGAGCTCCTCAAAAGCGGCCTCATCCTCCCCCGGCAGACCGGTGATGAGGCTGGTGCGCAGCACCAGGCCCGGAATCCGCCGCCGCAGCTTGTGAAGCAGCGCCGTCAGGGTCTCTCTGGTGTCCCGCCGGTTCATGGCCTTTAACACCGCGTCGTTGCAGTGCTGCATGGGGATGTCCAAATAGGGCAGTATTTTATCATTTTCCGCTATAATATCAATCAATTCGTCGGTGATCTCATCTGGGTACAGGTAGTGCAGGCGAATCCAGTGAAAGTCCAGCTTCCCCAGCTCCCGCAGCAGCGCGGCCAGCTGCCTCTCCCCGTTCAGGTCTGTGCCGTACCGGGTGATGTCCTGGGCGATGACCAGCAGCTCCCGCACCCCGGCTGAGGCCAGCTCCGCCGCCTCCTCCAGCAGCTCGTCCATGGGGCGGCTGCGGTATTTTCCCCGCAGAGAGGGAATGACGCAGTAGGCGCAGTGATTGTCGCAGCCCTCGGCGATCCGCAGGTAGGCGTACCACGGGGGCGTGGATAGAATCCGCGCCCCGCCCTGGCCGGCGGTGTGAATGTTGCCCATGCGGCAGGGGCGCAGCCCCCGCTCCATGACCTCCGCCACGGCGGCGGCGATCTCCCCATAGCTGCCGGTGCCCAGAATCCCGTCTACCTCCGGCATCTCACGGAGGACGTCCTCCTGATACCGCTGGGCCATGCAGCCGGTGACCAGAATCTTTTTCACCCGGCCCGCCTTTTTCAGTTCCGCCATCTCCAGAATATTCTCAATGGCCTCCTCACAGGCGGAGGTCAAAAATCCGCAGGTGTTCACCACCACCACGTCGCTGCCCTCCGGAACCGCGGTAACGGTGTGTCCCGCGGCCTGTACGGCGGCCATCATCTGCTCGCAGTTCACCTGATTCTTGGCGCAGCCAAGGGAGATAAACGACACTGTGTATCCCAAAAACAATCCCTCCAAACCGGACTTTTCCTGTCTGCCACAAACGGCGCCCGCGGAACTGCCGCGCCTACTCTTCCTCCCAGGTATCAGCCCCCAGGCGGTTCCAGGCCGCCCGGACATCCCCCCAGGAAAATCCCCGGCGAAGCAGGGCGTTGGTCAGCCGCCGCTTCTCCCGCTCGTCCACTGTCTCCCGGCCCCGAAGCCTTGCGGCAAGAAAGGCGTCGATCTGCCCCTCGTTTTCCGGCGCGTCCCCCATAGCCTCGTCCCACAAATCCCGGGGCACGCCTTTTTCCCGCAGCTTTTCCCGGATACGGGCGGGACCGTAGCCCATCTGCCCGTAATGGCGGACCAGCAGCGCCCCGTAATCCCGGTCGTCAATGGCGCCAATGGCCTCCAGCCACTCGGCGGCATAGCGGGCCTCCGCCTCGCTGGCGCCCTTTTCCCGCAGCTTTTTCTCCAGCTCGTACCGGCTCATGGCCCGCTTACCCACCAGGTCCGCCGCCGTCACCTTCACATTGGAGATGCCCGCGGCCTCCTTCAGGCGGCCCAGGGCCGCCCCGTTCAGCCGGTCCCCGGCCCGCAGACCGAAGTCCAGCAGCTCCTGCTCTGTGATCTTCAGGCAGGCGCCGTCCTCCAGAAACACCAGCACCCGTCCCTTTTTATGTTTGGACGGCTCAATGCGCTCAATCCTCATCGTCAAAGTCGTCGGCGCTCACGTCCACAGCACGGCCCGCCGCCTTGGCGGCGATTCGCGCCTGATTGCTCAAAAGCTTGTCAAAGTTTTTGCGGATGTCCTCTTCCAGCTGAGCGGCGATCTCCGGGTTATCCAGAAGATAGGACTTGGCAGCCTCCCGGCCCTGGCCGATACGGGTCTCCCCCATGGAGAACCAGGAGCCGGCCTTCTGCACCAGATCCAGCTTCACGCCCAGGTCCACCAGCTCGCCGGCGTGGGCGATGCCCTCGCCGTACATAATGTCAAACTCCGCCTCCCGGAAGGGCGGGGCCATCTTGTTTTTCACCACCTTGGCCCGGGTGCGGTTTCCGATCATCTCAGAGCCGTTTTTCAGCGTCTCGATCCGCCGCACGTCGATGCGGACAGAGGAGTAAAACTTCAGTGCCCGGCCGCCGGTGGTGACCTCCGGGTTTCCGTACATCACCCCCACCTTCTCACGCAGCTGGTTGATGAAGATGACGACGGTATTGGTCTTGCCGATGGCGCCGGTGAGCTTTCGCAGGGCCTGGCTCATCAGCCGGGCCTGAAGGCCCACATAGCTGTCGCCCATCTCGCCCTCAATCTCAGCCCGGGGCACCAAGGCCGCCACGCTGTCTACCACGATCACGTCGATGGCGCCGGAACGCACCAGTGCCTCGGTAATCTCCAGGGCCTGTTCGCCGGTGTCCGGCTGGGAGATCAGCAAGTCTTCCACCTTTACACCCAGGGCACGGGCATAGGTGGGATCCAGGGCGTGCTCGGCATCCACGAAGGCGGCCTCGCCGCCCCTCTTCTGAGCCTCCGCCACCACATGGAGGGCCAGAGTGGTCTTGCCGGAGGATTCCGGCCCGTAGATCTCGATAATCCGCCCCTTGGGCAGGCCCCCGATTCCCAGCGCCACATCCAGCGCCAGAGAGCCGGTGGGGATGTAGTCCACATTCGTCACAGCTTTGTCCCCAAAGCGCATGATAGATCCCTTGCCATACATCTTCTCAATTTGGGCCATAGCCGTGTCGATGGCCTTTTTCCGGTCGTTTGCCGGCGCCGCAGTGGGCAGAGGGGCCTTTTCCTTTGCCATGCTGTTCTCCTCCTAAATATATATCTGTTATGTGATCCTGACCCTCAAAACAAAACGGTATTCAATCCAGCCCCGCAGGCTCCCGCGGGATCACAATGGCGCATATGATATAGGCCACGATTCCGCTGCAGCCCAAAACCGTAAACGCCGCCCAGGCCAGCCGCACCAGCGTGGGGTCCAGTCCAAAATAGTCGGCAATACCGGCACAAACACCGTCCAGCATTTTGTCCCGGCTTTTATACAGTCTCTTTTCCACTGCGATCTCTCCTTTTTTCCACTGCGATCTCTCCTTTTCAAATCTCCGTAAAAAGCGTACCAAATACCACCCGCGGGATATCGTGGGTGTCCTTCACGATCTGGATATCGCCAAAGCCCTGGCTCCGCATAATCCGCAGCACCTGGTCTGCCTGGCCAATGCCAACCTCAAAATACAGCCGGCCGCCGGGATTCAGGCATTCCCTCCACTTCTCTGTGATACTGCGGTAGAAGTCCAGGCCATCCTCGCCGCCGTCCAGCGCCAGGTGGGGCTCATAGTCTTTCACGGAGCTGTCCAGTCCGGCAATGTCACCGTGGGGGATGTAGGGGGGATTGCTGACGATACACTGAAAATCCCCCAGGGATTTCTCCGGCTTTTCCCGGGCGTCTGTCCGCACCGACACCACCTGGCCCGAAAGTCCGCTGCGGCGAATATTCTGGCGGCAGATCCGCAGCGCGGCATCTGAAATCTCCCCCAGCACCACCCGGACCTGGGGCGCATGAGCGGCCACCGCCAGCCCCACACACCCGCTGCCGGCGCAGAGATCCAGCACCCGTCCTCCCTCTATCAGCGTCCGGCAGTAGCCAATGGCCTGCTCCGCCAGTACCTCCGTGTCCGGGCGGGGAATCAACACGTCACCCGAGATATCCAGCGGCATGCCGTAAAACTCCCACTCGCCGATAAGATAGGCCACCGGCTCCCCCGCCATACGCCGCTCCACCAACTGCCGCACCTGCCGCTCCAACGCCGGAGAGACATACAGCCCGCCGTCCCGGCTCAGCTCCTCCCGGGTCTTGCCGGCGCCAAAGCAAACCAGCTCCCGGGCCTCCAGCGTGGCGGCCTCTACCCCCCATTGCCGCAGCTGCTGGCGAATATCCAAATACAAATTGTTATATGTCGTCGCCATAACACTCTCCGTATTCCACCTTGCGGTTTTTACCAGGTGTCCTTCCCTGTCTCTTGAGGCAGCACTAACTCCAGGGACCGAACGGCACACTCGATCATGCTGTCATCCGGTTCGTTGGTGGTAAAATTCTGCAGCCACATGCCCGGGGCGGTCAGTATCCGGGTCAGGCCGTTGTCGTGCCGGCCTACCCAGCGGTTAAACTCATAAGTCACACCCACCACCAGGGGCAGCAGCAACAAATGCACCAGCGTCCGCAGCCAGACATTGGTCATGGGCCAAATGCCAAACACAATGCTGGAGAACACAATGGACACAAAAATCACCACAAAGAGAAAGCTGGTGCCGCATCGGGGATGGTGCCGGGGCTGGGCCCGGACATTCTCCACCGTCAAGGGCAGCCGCGCCTCGTAACAGAAGATGGTCTTATGCTCTGCCCCGTGATACTGAAACACCCGGTAGATATC
Organism: uncultured Oscillibacter sp.; assembly: GCA_950097035.1. Classification (GTDB taxonomy): domain Bacteria; phylum Bacillota; class Clostridia; order Oscillospirales; family Oscillospiraceae; genus Oscillibacter. The sequence goes on along the minus strand of CATNDT010000062.1, from coordinate 4,541 downwards.
CTTCTGCCGGGAACAGACAATGAGATACAGCAGAAAAATGGCGATCTTCAAAAGGCCCTCCACCAAATTCCGCCCCCACAGGGGAAAGCCGGGAAAGAAGTAGAGAATGGCGCCGGTAAGCACGGTGGGCAGCACCATAAACAAAAACACAGACAGCCCAACACCCATCACCACTGCCAGCGCCACCACAACGCTCTCCAGCTTTTTGCTGGAGAGGTGCTTTTCCAGCCACAGCTCAAATTTTGAGGGCTGCCCCGCCTCTTCCTCCGGATAAAAATCGGCGGAGTACATCAGCGCCTTCACGCCCTTTACCATGGAGTCCAGAAAGTTCACAGTGCCCCGAATCAGCGGCAGTCCCAAAACAGGATAGCGGTCACGGATGAGCCGAAGCTCCTCCACCTTTTCCACCAGGTTTCCCTCCTGGTCCCGCACTACAACGGCCTGCTTCTCCGGCCCCCGCATCAAAATACCTTCGATCAGCGCCTGCCCGCCGATGCTTGTCCTGAAGGCGCCGGACCTCTTTTCTTCCGTCATGAGTTTTCCTTTCCTGATGCTGTTTATCATAGCAGAATATTTTGCAAAAGTCAAACAAACGTTCTATTCTCTGGTGGGCAGCTGCACAGTTACCACCGTTCCGCCGCCATGGGCGTTGCCGATGGTAAGGCTGCCGCCATGGAGGTTTACAATCTCGTCGCACACCGCAAGGCCGATGCCGCTGCCCCTTGCCTTGGAGGTGCCCTTGTAAAATTTCTGCTTCACAAAGGGCAGCTCCTCTTCCGGAATGCCGGGGCCAAAATCCCGCACCCGGACCACCTGCCACGCCCCCTCCTGGGCCACCGAGGCGTGGATTCGCCCGCCCGCGCCGCCGTGCTTGGCGGCATTGTCCAGCACATTGCAGAACACCTGCTTCAGCCGCTCCGGGTCGCCGGAGATCAGGGGCAGATCCCCCTCCCCCATCTCGTACTCCAGCTCGATACCCTCCTGCCGGAACAGCTCCTGGTAGGTGAAGATGGCATCCTCAAACTCCGCCTGCAGATCCACCTGCTCCAGCCTGAGGGTAAAGCGCCCGTCCTCCATTTTAGAGAACTCCAGCAGCTCCTCCACCATGGTGGAAAGGCGTCGGGACTCGTTGAGAATAATGCGGATGCCCCGGCGCAGCTGGGCCGGATCTCCGGTAGGATCCTCCAGAATCGTCTCGCCCCAGCCGTTGATAGCGGTGAGGGGGGTGCGCAGCTCGTGGGAGACGGAGGAGATGAACTCGCTTTTCATCTTCTCGTTCTGGCCGATCTTCAAGGACATGTTGTTGATGTTGTCCACCAGCTCGCCCAACTCGTCGTCGTATTTATTTTCCACCTGAAAGCCGTAGCCCCCGGCGGAGATCCGCTTGGCCGCCTCAGACACCACCGCCACCGGCTCCACCACATTGTTGATGAACAGCAGATTGGAGATAAACACCATGGCCAGGCAAAGCGCCGCCACCAGACAGATGAACAGCACCGTTACCATTACCTGCCGGTTCACAAACCGCAGCGAGGTGACAAAGCGGATGACGGCTTTTACCTGGCCGTTGAAGGTCAGGGGGTGGGAGACCGCCAGGATCTGCTCCCCGGTCTCCGGGTCCCGGCCCTGAAAAAACTCCATCCGGTTCTGGGAGATGGCCCGGTTGATATCGTCCGTTCCCGGAAAGGTCCCCACTGTCAGACTGGAGGTGGAAGACGCCTGAATGCGGCCGCTGGTGCTGATAAACTGCATCTCGATGCGTCCCTTGTCCTCAAAGGTGTCGGTGGACTGCTGGGCCTTTGTGATATAGCCGGCATAGCCGCCGTCCATGAAATACTCTTCAAAGGCGCCGGCCAGGGCCTGGGCCTGTTTCTCCAGGCCGTCCCGCATACTCATATAGTAATAGCTGGAGACACCCACGGAAAAAAGCACCACAGTCAGCAGCAGTATCAGCAGTACCGGCATCACTGTGTTGACCATCCACCGCTGCCGCAGCCCCCGCACCCGGAGGCTCTTCCCCTTTTGCAGTTTTTCCTCCATAACCGGAAAGCCCCCTGTTCTGTCAAACGTTATTGCTTTACAGCTCTTCCGGCCCTACAGCCCCCACTTGTATCCAAATCCCCACACGGTTGTGATATACGTTGGATTCTGTACGTTATCTTCGATTTTCAGCCGCAGACGGCGAATATTCACATCCACAATCTTCAGCTCACCAAAGTAGTCCCGGCCCCAAACCTTATCCAAAATCTCCTCCCGGGAGAGGGCCTTACCGGGATGCTCCATAAAGACTTTCATAATGGAGTACTCCACCTGAGTCAGTTTTACCCGCTGGCCGTTTTTCTCCAGCGTGCGGTTTTGGGTGTTCAGCAGGAACGGCGGTTGGCGGATCTCGCCGGTGAGCACCGGGTCCTCCCCGCCGGCACGGCGGAACAGCGCGTCTACCCGGGCGGTCAGCTCTGCCGGGGAGAAGGGCTTGGTCACATAGTCGTCGGCGCCGGTCATCAGTCCCGTCACCTTGTCCATTTCCTGGGAGCGGGCCGTGAGCATGATGATGCCGATCCGGGTATTGGTGGCCCGGATGCGGCGGCAGACCTCAAATCCGTCGATCCCCGGCAGCATAATATCCAGCAGGGCCACTCTGGTATCCGGGTTCTCCCGCAGCTGCTCCATAGCCTCCTCGCCGGTCTCCGCCTCAATAACATCGTAGCCGGCACGGCGCAGATTGATGACGATAAAGCTGCGGATATTGGATTCATCCTCTAAAACCAGCACTTTTTTCATAGCGCATCCTCCCTCAATTCTCTCCCACAGACCACTCCGCCGCAATCAGGCTGAAGGCCTCCCGCACCTCGTCCTGTGTCACACCGTAGGCCCAGGAGCTGTTGGCCTCCAGCAGCTCCGCCACGTAAAAGGTCCCCTGCTGGCGGCTTAAATTAAAGCGGCCGCCCCGCACAGTCCGGTTTTCCCGGTTGGCACCGGTGATGGCAATGATCCGTAAAAACGGCTCCGGCGGCTGGCCCCGGTTCCCGGCGATGTAAAATGTTACCGCCGTCTCGTCCTGCAGGCTGCTCCGGCCCACCAGGATCTGGTCCCGCCAGTCGTCCCGCAGGCGCAGATACCAGCCGTCTTCCGTGCTGTAGTAGGTGCTCTGTGACAGTGTGGCATTGCCCCGGCTGTCATAGCTCCGCCAGTCGATCCGCTGATAAGAGAGATCTCCATCGTGCCAGTTGGGCAGGGGCTCCGGCCGGGGCACCTCGGTGATACCGTCCCCATTGATATCCGCCGGATACAGCGAACAAAACGGCGCGATTTCCGCCGAAACACCCGTGGTGTCTGACACCACCACGTTGGTCAGCTCTCCGTTCCGCAGGGCCAGAATATCGGTAATCGCTCTTGGGACCTCCGTCACTCCCGTGACGAACAGCGCCGGGACACCATCCGCCAGAGTTCCGCTGTTCACCCGGCCCTGCTGACTCAGCTCCGCCATGGTCATGGAAATCCTGGCCGAGGACTTGACCGCAAGGCCCCCCTCCTGCCAGCCGTAGTAATCGGCGATGCCCTCGCCCTCCTCGTTGGCCCGGAACACCACCAGCTCCTGCAAGCCGTTCTGATCCAGATCGGTGATGGCGTACCGGACATAATCTGTGCGCACCAGCTCCACGGGGCTGTCCGCGCGCAGGGCATACACCGTCAGCGCCAGCAGGTCCGCGTTTACCCGCCAGCCTACCGCCAGCTCCGTGCGTCCGTCCCCGTCCAGATCGTTGTAGGCCACGCTGTAGATGGCGGTGCCGCTGCCCTCAATTACGGCGGCCGGCTCATACGTATCGTCTCCACCGGTAAAAATATAGATTTTCAGCGGCTTTTCATCCGCCGTGTTGCGGAAGAAGGCCACGGCCTCCTCCCTGCCGTCTCCATCCAGATCCGTCATCTGCACCGGCTGGATATTGGTGCCGGACGCGGGTGCGGCATACTCCGCACCGCTCTCCAAAACAGCGTTGAGCCGGTCATTCAGCGCGGTGTATTTCGCCGGCAGCTTGGGCAGCGCGTACAGATCCTGGGGGTTGAGCGTAAAGCTCAGCCCGGCGCTGCAGCCGGTGGCGCCGGACAGCGCCAGCGCCAGCATCAGCGCCGCAAGGCCCCTGCGGCCCCACTGTTTCACACGCCCGCCCCCTTTCACCCAAATGCGCAGAATTTAACTGATTTATGATACCACATTCCCAGAACTTTGGGTAGTCCCTTCTTAGGATTTTTCCCGGGCATTTTACCTTCTGTTCATTTTTCCCCGGATTTTAGAAAGTTTCTCTTGAATTTCCACACAGAGAATAGTATAATGAATGCGGTTAATCGCCGGTGTGATGGAATTGGTAGACGTGACGGACTCAAAATCCGTTGGTAGCGATACCGTGTGGGTTCGAGTCCCACCACCGGCACCAGCTCAGAAATTCCCACCACCGTTCCGTTTCCGGCTTTGCCGAAAACTGCACTCTGGTGGGAATTTCTTCGCTTTCCACCGCGACTCGCTTCGCTGGACTCGCGGCGGA
>CATNDT010000061.1 GCA_950097035.1 uncultured Oscillibacter sp. | reverse complement strand
TTCGGTTTGTCAACTGCTTTTTTCAACTTTTTTCAAAAGTCTTCCGCAGCTTCCCACGCCTTCCGGCCCCGCCTCACAGCTTTGTTAGAATACCAAAGGTCCGCAAGAAAGTCAAGCCCTTTCTTGCCGGTTTGTCTATTTTTGCTATCTGTTCTCTTTTCTTCCCCAAAACCAAGATTTTATTCCGGAGTTCTGCTAATATTTTTAATATCTGTTATCAGTTAAACTTATAGATTCTTTCACGCTTTGCAGTGCTCTTTCGTCATATTTACAAAGCGCCCCTTCCGCCTCCACCAAAAAGCAGCGGTATCCATTTGACCGGATACCGCTGCTTTCCATATTTCATATTATTATATTGTATCCCTTACCGATGGTCTGCCAGGAAAAACAGCGCCATCAGCCCCGGCCCTGTGTGGGCGCCGATGATAGGCCCCAGCTCGGTAATCAACACTTCCTTAGGGTGAAACTCCGCCAGCACCGTCTCCCGCAGGTTCTCCGCCTCCTCCAGACAGCAGGAGTGACTGACCATCATGGTCTGTGACTCCGGGTCCTTCACGGTTTTGCGCATCTGCTTGAGCAGCGCCGCCAAAGCGGCCTTTCGGCCCCGCACCTTTTCCATGGGGATCAGACGCCCCTCGTCATCCACATGAAGCACCGGCTTAATGTTCAGCATGGTCCCCACGGCCGCCGCCGTTGGAGAGACACGTCCGCCCCGCTTTAAATAGGTAAGGTCGTCCACCGTAAACCAGTGCGCCATGTGCAGTTTGGTGTCCTCCACAAAGTCCCGCACCTCTTCAATGGAGGCCCCCGCCTTTTGCATCCGGCCCGCCAGCAGCACCAACAGCCCCTGTCCGCCGGAGGCCGCCAAAGTGTCTACCGTGTAGATCTTTCGCCCCGGATATTTCTCCCCCAGCTCTACTGCGGCAATTGCGCAGGCGTCGCGGGTGCTGGAGAGCCCGGAGGAGAAGCAGAGGAACAGCACATCCCGCCCCGCCTGCAGATGGACCTCCATACCGTCCGTCAGCTCCGCCACATTGGCGGCAGCCGTCACCGCAACGGCTCCGGCGCGCATCCTGTCGTAAAATTCCGCAATGGTCATCTCCCGCTCGTCCGGGTAATGCGGATAGTTCTTCCCATCCATGGTAAAATTCAGCGGCAACACCTCTGCTCCGGCCTGGGCCAAAAGCGCCGGCGTCAAATCACAGGAGGATTCCGTTAAAATCACATAGGGCTGGCTCATCGATTCGCTTCCTTTCGGATTTGTTTTTCACAATCATACCACAAACTTTTCATTTCTTCTATATGAAATTTTCACAATCATATTTCTCTGTATTAAATGTAAGTACATCTGCCGTTACAAACAGCAGCGGTATGATTTCTGTGATTTTTGCCGGCTGTGGCCACCGCCGCCCATAAAAGGGAAAGAAGAGGCCTGATCCGGCCCCTTCTCTCTTTATATTTCAGCGCAGCAGCACCGGCTGCAGCTGCTCGCCCCGCAGGGCGTACTCCACCGTCTGTGGGATCTTTTCAAAATCCGCCACCAGAGAGCAGGGCTTCGCCGCGGCGTTGTCCTGCCCAAAGGGCACAAAGTAGTAGTTTTTCCGCACCAGCAGCTCACCGATGTTTTTTGCACCGGCCGCCAGCCCGTCGTTGCTGGAAACCGCCACGACCACCGGCCGGCCGTTGCGCAGGTGGGACTTTGCCGCCATGGTGACGGCGGTATCCGCAATGCCGTTTGCAAGCTTGGCAATGGTGTTGCCGGTGGCCGGCGCAATCACCAGCACATCCAACAGCTTTTTGGGGCCGATGGGCTCCACCGACAGGATGTCGCACAGGACCTCCTGCCCCGTCAGATCCTCCAGCCGGTCCAGCAGATCCTCCGAGGCGCCGAAACGGGTGTCTGTAAAGGCGGAGGTCTCAGACACAATGGGAATCACCGTCTCATAGACCGCCGTCAGCTGTTCCAGTGCCTTGAGCACCTGCTCGTGTGTACAGAAGGACCCGCTCACCGCGAATCCAACGCGCTCTGTTCTCACGCAGGGTCACTCCGTTCTTCCAATAGGATGTAATACACCGCATCCCGGATCACCGCCGCAGCCGTGCGGGGCGTCAGCCGCCCCGGCAGCGACCTGGCCCAGACATTGGGCAGGCCTAGGCGCTCCGCTGCAGCCAGGTCGATTCCCTGAGTGGACGCCAGATCCACACAGAGACACCCGGCAGACAGCTGCTTTAGCAGCGTTTGACCCAGAACGGGGGAGGGGACCGTGTTGAACACCGCGCCAAAGCCGGAGAGGTTCCCGTCCAGGGCTCCCGTCTCCAGCGCCCGCAGGCCGTAGGCCCGAACCCAGGCAAGATCCTCCGGCCGGCGGGCCGTGGCCGTTACCCGGGCGCCCAAACCGTGGAGCCGGTGGCACAGCAGCTTTCCAATGCGCCCAAATCCCAGCACCAGGCAGTTCATGCCCAGCAGCGTCTCGTCCAGCTGCTCCATGGCCACCTGTATGGCGGCCTCCGCCGTGGCGGCGGCATTGGCCACCGTCAACTCCTCCCGAAGGAAGTAATCCTCCAGGATCAGGCCGCAGGCCGCAGCCTCCTGCCGCTGCTGCGGCTTCACCTGCCCGGCCAGAATCCGCTGTGCCGGCCGCAGGCGGCGGAACAGGTCCATGGTGGGCACAGGGCCCTCCTCACAGTTCAGCACTCCGTCGCCCCGGCACAGCGGCAGCGGCAGGACCACCACATCCGCCCCGACGGCCCGGTCCAACGGCGAAGCGCCCACCGGCCGCCAGGCATTCAGCCCGTAAGTATACACAGTGTTTCCATCCGCCGCCAACAGGCGGCTCAGCTCCGCCTGCCTTCGGTCGCCTCCGATGAGGCCAAAGGTCTGATTCATCCGATACGCCCCCCTCAAACCATGGTATGCAGAGGGCGGCCGGCGGTGCTATCCCATTTTCACGGCGCCGCGGGCGGCTGCGCCCCGGCGGCAAATTCCAGCAGCGCCACCCGGTCGTTGGGCAGCTCGCCGTCGATCACCTTATTCAACAGTGTATTCAGCGCCTGTCCGACGGCAGGCCCCCGAAGGCCCAGGGCCAGGAGGTCCTCCCCCCTCACCGCCAGCTGTTTTAGGGAAAAACAGGCCTCCGCCGCCAGCAGGCGGTCCAGGATCTCCTCCCCCATGCGGATCTCCCGCTGCCGGTCCCAAAAGGCCGGGGCCTGGGCCAGATTGTCCGCCCGCTTCAGCGCCAGCAGCAGCCGCAGCTCCTCCTCCCCCAGCGCCCGCAGGGCCCGGCGAATGCCCCGGTCTGTCCGCGGAATGTCCCGGTCATGCCACGCCACCAGCCGCACCACCCGCTCCCGAAAGGACGTGGGGCAGCGCAGCCGCCGGAGCATGCCCTCCGCCAGCTCACAGCTGCGGGCGGCGTGGCCGTAAAAGTGACCCACGCCGGCTCCGTCGACAGTGAATGTGGAGGGCTTTCCGATATCGTGGAGCAGGGCGGCGCACCGCAGCGCCGCATCACCCGGCGCCGCATCCAGCGCGTGAAGGCTGTGCTCCCACACATCGTAACAGTGGTGGATGTTCCGCTGATCAAACCCTACCATGGGCAGGATCTCCGGCCAGAAGACCCCAATGACCCGGGGATACGCCCGCAGAGTCTCCGCCGCAAACCGCCCTTGCAGCAGCTTTCGCACCTCGGTCCAGACGCGCTCGGGCGCGATGCCCTCCAGCAGCGCCCGGTTCCGCGTCAGGCTCCGGGCCGCATCCGCCTCCAGCCTGAATCCCAGCACCGCCGCAAACCGCAGCCCACGCAGAATGCGAAGCGCATCCTCCTCAAAGCGCCGGTCCGCCTCCCCCACGCAGCGCAGCACCCCGGCCGCAAGGTCCGCCTGCCCGCCAAAGGGGTCCCGCAGCTCGCCCCGCAGGTTCAGCGCCATGGCATTGACGGTGAAGTCCCGCCGGGCCAGGTCCTCCTCCAAAGAGCGGGTAAACGATACGCTCTCCGGCCGGCGGTGATCGCGGTACTCCCCATCCAGGCGGTAAGTTGTGACCTCCACCGCCCCTTCCGCCGTCCGCACAGTGACGGTGCCGTGCTTCAGCCCCGTGGGAACGGCCCGCTCCCCAAAGACCGCCATAGTCTCTTCCGGCAGGGCGGCGGTGGCCACGTCCCAGTCCTCCGGCGTCCTGCCCAGCAGCAGGTCCCGCACGCAGCCGCCCACGCACCAGGCCTCGTATCCGGCCTCCTCCAGCGCGTGCAGCACCGTTTTTACAAATTCCAGCAGATCCCCCATGGATTTTCGCCGCCTTTTCGGTTGCAATTTCCCAATATCTATACTATAATAATTTGCCAATGTATTGATTATATACCGCTTTCTGCTCCCACGCAACGGAAAAAGCGGCTTTGGAAAGGAAGCGCGTTTCCATGTTAAATAATCCTCACCCCGTCAGCGACTATCTGGCCGCCGGCAAACGTGCCCATCTGGTGGGCATCGGCGGCGTCTCCATGTGTCCCCTGGCAGAGGTTTTGCAGGGTATGGGACTTCAGGTGCAGGGCTCGGACATGGCCGAAGGAGCCACCGTGGAGCACCTGCGCTCCCTGGGCATTTCAGTAGCCATCGGTCACAACGCCGAAAACCTGGGGGATTGCGACCTGGTCATCCGCACCGCCGCCGTCCACGACGGCAACCCCGAGATCGCCGGGGCCATTGCCCGGGGTATCCCGGTATACGAGCGGGCCCAGGCCTGGGGCGCCATCATGCGGCGCTACCCCAACGCCCTGTGCGTCTCCGGCACCCACGGAAAAACCACCACCACCTCCATGTGCACCCATATCTTCATGGCCGCGGAGGCGGACCCCACGGTGATGATCGGCGGCACGCTGCCCCTGCTGCACTCCGGCTACCGGGTCGGCAAGGGAGACACCATCATTCTGGAGTCCTGTGAGTACTGCAACAGCTTTTTGAGCTTTTTCCCCACAGTGGCCGTGATCTTAAATGTGGAGGCGGATCATCTGGACTTTTTCAAGGACCTGCGGGATATCCAGCACTCCTTCCGCCGTTTCGCGGAGCTGGTGCCGGCGGAGGGCGCCGTCATCGCCAACGCGGACAACCAGGGGGCTATGGATGCCCTGGCGGATCTCGGCCGTCCGGTGTTCACCTTCGGCCTGGACCGCCCCGCGGACTGCACCGCCACAAATCTCCGCCAGGAAGACGGCCGCCCGGTGTTTGATGTGGTGATCCGCGGCACGGTCTACGCCCACGTCCGGCTCCATGTCTATGGGCGGCACAACATCTCAAACGCCCTGGCCGCGGCCGCGGCCGCCTGGACCCTGGGCCTGCCCGGCAAAGCCGTGGAGGAGGGGCTGGCCGCCTTCAGCGGCGCCGGCCGCCGCTTTGAGCACAAGGGGACCTTCCACGGCGCGGAGATCTACGACGACTACGCCCACCACCCCGACGAGCTCCACGCCCTGCTGACCACAGCCAGGGGCCTTGGTTACAAGCGCCTGATCGTGGCCTTTCAGCCTCACACCTACTCCCGCACCGCCAAGCTGTTTGACCGGTTTGTGGAGGAGCTGAAGCTGCCGGATGTGGCCATCCTGGCGGAGATTTTCGCCGCCAGAGAGCAGAACACCCAGGGCATCTCCTCCGCCGATCTGTGCCGCAACATTCCCGGCGCGGTGTACTGCTCCACCCTGGACAAGGCGGCGGAGCAGCTGCGCGCCATCGCCCGCCCCGGCGACCTGATATTGACCGTGGGCGCGGGGGACATCTACCGGGCCGGGGAAAAACTTTTGGAAAAGGACGTGTAAAGCCCCATGGAAATCTCCGCTCTCTACCATAACACCCGCCCCGAGGGGGCGCTGCTGCCCCAGGAGGCGGAGGCCTTTTCCCTGCTGGAGGCGCTGGGCATCGAGTACGACCGGGTTTCCAGCGAGCCCGCCGACACCATGGAAAAATGCGCCGCCGTCAGCGCGGTGCTGGGCGTGCCCATCTGCAAAAACCTCTTTCTCTGCAACCGGCAGAAGACCCAGTTCTACCTTCTCTGCATGGGGCCCGACAAGCCCTTTCACACCAGGGACCTCTCCCACCAGATCGGCTCCGCCCGGCTCTCCTTCGCGCCGGAGGACGCCCTGTGGGACCTGCTCCGCTGCACCCCCGGCTCCGCCACCATCCTGGGGCTGGCCAACGACAAAGAGCGCCGGGTGCGGCTGCTGATGGAACGGGAGGTCTACGAGGCGGAGTACTTAAGCTGCCACCCCTGTATCTGCACCAGCAGCCTGAAACTGAAAACCGCCGACGTACTGAAAAAACTCCTCCCCCACACCGGTCACGAGGTCACGGTGGTGGAGCTGTGAAAAACAGAAAAAGACTGCTGCGGGAATGAAGAACCCGCAGCAGTCTTTTTGTTTTGGTCTGTCATGCGCCCCGCAGAGTCAAGCCCACCCGATAGCCCCAGCGAAATACGGCAGCGGCGGAGAGGAAAAGCAGATTCATCAGTCCATAGCCAAAGAGCGCCCCTGTCCACAGGCGGCGAAGGTTGCTGCTCTCGTAGGCCGTGCACATCTGAATGGTCCCGTCGGCTATCAGCGGAAGCAGCAACAGCGCGGACCACCCCGGCACAGGGTGGCCCGCCCACCATGTGAGCAGCAGTGCCGTCATACCCAACAGCTCGCCGGTGCAGCGGGCACAGATCGGAAACTGCTTTCCCCTGTAAAAAAACGACCGCTCCGGCCTGCAATGGCAGCCAAACAGGATGGGGAGCCACTTATAGAGCCATGACCGCCCTTCAATACATGGCCGCGCCAATACCGATCACAAACATCAGCACATAGAACACCACGCAGACAATCACGCTGACCAGCGCACCGACACCCGCCGCCTTACTGGTCCGGGGCTTTGTGTCCTTCCAGATCAGAAACAGGATCAGCCCTGCCAGGGGAATGCAAAATCCCAGCAGACCCCACAGAAATCCACCGTTGTCCGGAGCCGCAGGGGGCTGGGTGGTCTGCGGAACGCCGCACTTGGGGCAGATGGCCGCCTGATCGTCAATCTCCGCGCCACACTTTTTGCAGAATGCCATGATTTTTTCCTCCAAATCACAAATCAGAATAGTCTCTCGAGACCGCACAGGACTTATGTAAACCATTCATGAAATTGGGGAACGGAATCTACAGAGCGCATTATGCAGTTCTCTGCGAGAACTGCATAATAGGGGTACCCCTATTTCAAAAAATCCTATACGGTCTCAATGTCCCTGTGGACATGTCTCATTGTATCCCCCGCCTCGCCCTTTGTCAAGGAAATTCGACCCTTTTCGACCCTGACAAAGCGGGAAGGGGGCAGGCCGGAACCTGCCCCCTCCTGTTGATAAACCGCTTACTTTTTGCTCAGCGCCTCGTCGATGGCCTTGGCGGCGGTTTTGCCCGCGCCCATGGCCAGAATGACCGTGGCCGCGCCCGTCACGGCGTCGCCGCCGGCGTAAACATTCTCCCGGGAGGTGAGACCGTCCTCATTCACCACGATGCCGCCCTTCTTGTTGATCTCCAGCCCCCTGGTGGTGGACTTGATGAGGGGGTTGGGGCTGGTGCCCAGAGACATGATCACACAGTCCACGTCGATGTCAAACTCACTGTTGGGCTTTTCGATAGGACGGCGGCGCCCGGAGGCGTCCGGCTCGCCCAGCTCCATCTGGATGCAGCGGATTTTGTTCACGTCGTCGTTCTCGTCGGCAAAGATCTCCACCGGGTTGCAGAGGGTCTTGAAGATGATGCCCTCCTCCTCGGCGTGCTCCACCTCTTCCTTCCGGGCGGGGAGCTCCTCCATGCCCCGGCGGTAGACGATGTAGACCTCGGCCCCCAGGCGCTTGGCGCAGCGGGCCGCGTCCATGGCCACGTTGCCGCCGCCCACCACGGCCACCTTCTTGGGCCGCTGGATGGGGGTGTCGGAGCCGGGGAGATAGGCCTTCATCAGGTTGATACGGGTCAGGAACTCGTTGGCGGAGTACACGCCCCGGTAGTTCACGCCGGGGATGTCCATGAACATGGGCAGACCCGCGCCGGAGCCGATGAACACGGCCTCAAAGCCCTGCTCCTCCATCAGCTCGTCGATGGAGATGGTGCGGCCCACCACAGTGTCTGTTGCAATGGTGACGCCCAGGGCCTTCAGCCCGTCCACTTCCTTCTGGACAATGGACTTGGGAAGACGAAATTCGGGAATGCCGTACACCAGCACGCCGCCGGCCAGGTGCAGCGCCTCAAACACCGTCACCTCATAGCCCTTGCGGGCCAGGTCGCCGGCGCAGGTGAGGCCCGCAGGGCCGGAGCCCACCACCGCCACGCGGTGGCCGTTGGAGGCGGGCTTTGCGGGCGCTTCGGTGGCGTGGGCGTTGTGCCAGTCGGCCACGAACCGCTCCAGGCGGCCGATGCCTACAGGATCGCCCTTCTTGCCCCGGACGCAGTACATCTCGCACTGGGTCTCCTGGGGGCAGACGCGGCCGCACACGGCGGGCAGGGCGGAGGTGTTGGAGATGATCTGATACGCCGCCTCAAAGTCGCCCTTGGCAACCTCGGCAATAAACTCTGGGATATGCACCATGACCGGGCAGCCCTGCATGCAGGCGCGGTTCTTGCAGTTCAGGCAGCGCTGGGCCTCGTCCAGGGCCTGCTCCTTGGTGTAGCCCAGGGCGACCTCCTCAAAGTTCTTGTTCCGGACATTGGGGTCCTGGGAGGGCATGGGATTCTTGGTTAAAGACATATTGGCCATGATTACTGGGCCTCCTTCTTCAGCAGGTTGCAGGTCTCCTCGTACTTGTGCTTTTCAAACTCCGTGTACATCTGGTTGCGCTTGACAGCCAAATCCCAGTCCACCTTGTGGCCGTCAAAGTCCGGGCCGTCCACGCAGGCAAACTTCATCTCGCCGCCGACAGACAGGCGGCAGCCGCCGCACATGCCGGTGCCGTCGATCATGATAGGGCTCATGGACACTGTGGTGGGCACGCCGTAAGGCTCCGTGGTCTTGCAGACGAATTTCATCATAATCATGGGGCCGATGGCAAAGATCTCATCGTACTTCTCCCCGGCGTCCAGCAGCTCCTTCAGCGCCTCGGTGACCAGGCCCTTGCGGCCATAGGAACCGTCGTCGGTGCAGATGACCAGCTTGTCGCTGGATTTTTTGAAGTCCTCCTCCAGAATCACCAGGTCCTGGCTCTTAAAGCCCACCACGGCGTGGACCTCGGCCCCGTCGTCGTGGAACTTTTTCAACACCGGGTAGGCGATGGCACAGCCCACGCCGCCGCCAACCACGCAGACCTTCTTCTTGCCGGCGGTCTCGGTGGGCTTGCCCAGGGGGCCGACGAAGTCCTGCAGGCAGTCGCCCTGATTCAGGTGGCGCAGCTTCTCGGTGGTGGCGCCCGCCGTCTGCACAATGATGGTAACGGTGCCCTTCTCCGGGTTGTAATCGTTAATGGTGATGGGAATGCGCTCGCCGTTTTCGTCCACCCGCAAGATGATGAACTGGCCCGGCTGGGCCTTTTTGGCAATCAGCGGCGCCTTGATCTCATACAGCGTCACCGTGGGCCGCAGAGCCTCTTTCCTTACGATCTCATACATGTTGCTTCCTTCTTTCCCCTTCTTCTGATTTTTGCATGGTCTTGTCTTCCTGTCTTTATTTTACACCGAACCGGGGCAGGCCGTCAATCGCTTTCCGCACGGTTTCCGGTAAAATCTCCTGTCCGCACGGTCAAAGCAGGGTAAACCGACGCCCCTCTGAGCGGATGACCTGCTCCTCCCGCAGCCGTTTCAGCTCCCGCATCATGGCACTGCGGTCTGTGGCGATGTAGTCCGCCAGAACGCTTAGGGAAAAGGGCAGGGTAAAGCTGTTTCCGCCCGCCCGCCCGGCCATCTGCCGGAAGCAGCACAAAAGCTTTTCCCGAATGGAACGGCGGGAGAGCACGTCGATCCGCTCCGACAGGGCCCGCGCCTTGTCCGCCATCAGCTGCAGCATATTCTGCACCAGCAGGCTGTGGTGGGTGCAGGCCTTTTCACACCGCTGAAGGATGTGGGGATAGTCGATAAACAGCACGTCGCACGGGGTGCGGCACACCACCTCCAGGCTGTCTCCCGCCGAGCCGACAAAGGCCAGATTCCGGCCAAACACACTGCCGGGTCCCAGCTCCTCCATTACGGTGGCCACGCCCTCCTCGTCGATGCGGATCATGGCCGCCTCGCCCCGCTCCACAACGCCCACGTCGTTCCGCCCGGTGTCTGCAAAGTCATAGATCAGCTCATCCGCCTGATAGCTCTTTCCCACCGCCTGAAAGCAGGGCAGCATCCTTCTGTATTCCTCATAGCTGATATCCCGAAATAACGGGCTTTTCTCAAGCTCCCGCGGAGCCAGCATATCCTTCGCCCCTCTCTGTTGCATATACAACAATCCTATCTTATCAGCCCTGGAGAAAAAAGTAAAGGGTATTATACTAAAAAAGATTTAAGGCAAATTTCATAATTTGTTCATCAATGTGGGAAGTTCTTCTTGTATACTATAACCAGCAAAATGATGAATTGCACCCTTCCACCCAGGCGGCGCCGCCCGTCTTCCGCAAGAAATGAGGCCAGTATGAATATTGCTTACTTTCTGCTTCCCAAAAGCCGCGTGGCTTATCTGTATGACGACTATACCGTTCGTCAGGGATTGGAAAAAATGAGATACCACGGATATGCAGCCATCCCCGTCATCTCCCGGGACGGAAAATATGTGGGCACCGTCAGCGAGGGGGACTTCCTGTGGTGCCTGCTGTCCGACGAGGGCGGCAAACACTCCACCCGCAGCCTGAAGGAGCTGGAAAAGCTCCGCGTGAGCGACATCCTCTGCGAGGATGAGGAACCCCCGGTGCGCATCACCGTAAGTATGGAGGAGCTGCTCAGCAGCGCCATGAACCAAAACTTTGTGCCGGTGGTGGATGATTTGGGCAATTTCACCGGTATCATCACCCGCAAGGATATCATCCGCTATTTCTCCGAGCAGAGAGAATCCGGCGGCGTGTCTATGCGGATGCGGAAAATCGTATAAAACAGCCGGAGGCGGGACAGCATCCCGCCTCCGGCTACTTTTACGCGGCCATATCCGAATATTACCCCACGGAAATGCGGTTTTCCGCAAAGGCCGCCAGCAGCCGCTCCATATCCGAGGGGATGGATATGGGCTCACCGCAGGCCTGAATGGCGTTTGCCACGTCCTTGAGGCCATTGCCCGTCACCACAGACACCACGGTGTCGTCCCCTCCGATCCTGCCTGCCTCACAGAGCTTTTTCACTCCGGCGGTCCCGGTGACGCCCGCCGGCTCGCCAAAGACGCCGCAGGTCCGGCCCAGCAGCTTCTGGGCCGCCATGATCTCCCCGTCGGAGACGTTGACCACAAGCCCGCCGGACTCCCTGATGGCCATCAGGGCCTTGTCCGCATTCCGGGGCACGCCCACGGCAATGGAGTCCGCCAGCGTATTCTCCTCCATGGGGTACCAGTCCCCGCCCTGGGAAATGGCCCGGTTCAGCGGGCAGCAGCCCTCCGCCTGGGCGGAAATCAGCTTTGGGAGCCTGTCGATAAAGCCGATGGCGTGCAGGTCCTTCAGGCCCTTCCAAAGTCCCGCGATGGTGCAGCCGTCCCCCACGGAGATGGCGATGTAATCGGGGACCTGCCAGTCCAGCTGCTCCATAATCTCCAGGGCGACCGTCTTTTTCCCCTCGGAGAGATAGGGGTTAATGGCGGCGTTGCGGTTATACCAGCCCCAGCGGTCGATGGCCTGCCTGGAGAGCTCAAAGGTCTCCTCATAGCTGCCCTGCACGGAGATGACGGTTGCCCCAAAGGTCATCAGCTGGGCCACCTTCCCCCTGGGCGCGCGGGAGGGCACGAAGATATAGGTCTCCAGCCCCGCCGCCGCGGCGTTGCCGGCCAGGGAGGACGCGGCGTTGCCCGTGGAGGAGCAGGCGATTACCTTGGCTCCCGCCTCCCGGGCCTTGGCCACCGCCATGGCGGAGGCCCTGTCCTTTAAGGAGGCCGTGGGATTCTGTCCGTCGTCCTTTACCCACAGGCGCTTTAAACCCAGCTCCTCCGCCAGGCGGGGCTCCTCGTAGAGGGGGGACCAGCCTACCCGCAGGGGGGTGGGGGCGGTGGTCTCCTCCACGGGCAGCAGCTCCCGGTAGCGCCACATGGAACGCTCCTGCCGGGCGGCCAGCTTCTCCTTTGTCAGTTGGGATCTGATATAGCCGTAGTCGTAGACGATGTCCAGAATGCCGCCGCACGCGCAGGTGGTGAGGTCCGGTACGGCATCGTGGGTTTTGCCGCATTTTACGCATTTGCCGTATTTTACATTTTTCATAGTGCTGTTCTCCTAACAATTCCATACAACTCCACTGCGGAGAAGCTTACAGGCTCTTCAAAACCCCCGTCTCCTCATTAAAGGCGTTGATCAGCCCGTCCAGCTCCGCCGCCTGGGCGTGGACGGCATCCCAGGTGCCCTCGGTGTCATACCACAGGGCGTTCAGCTCATGCATATCCTTGCCCTGCTGCTCCACCCAGGTGTAGTACTTCAGGTGGTGCACCCGCTTGCGGTCGGCATAGGTCATCTCAATCAGGTTGTCGGTCTTGAGCGCCAGCATGTGGATGTTGTGATCCAGCTCTGCCGCCTGCACGGTGTATGCGCCGTGCAGGCCGTTGAGCTCCTCAATGCGGCTGCCGTACATCACGGCGGAGTCGGTGAGCACCGTGCCCACCACATCCCGCTCGGTGAGCTCATAGTACTTGGCCATCTTGATGCAGCACAGCACGTTGGCAATACCGGAGATACCCAGCCACGTCAGCTTCTCAATGAGCGCATCGTCCAGCTTCAGCGTCTCTTTCAGGTATGTCTGCCCCTGGGGGGTGTTGAACAGACGCAGCAGGCGCTGGCTGTCCTCATCGTCAATGGCAATAGCCATGTCGCTGTTTTTCACGTTGTGAATCCAGGGGATGTGCTTGTCGCCGATGCCCTCGATGCGGTGGCCGCCAAAGCCGTTGTTCAGAATGGTGGGGCACTGCAGCGCCTCGCCAACCGCCAGCTTCAGCTGGGGATACAGCTCCTTTAAGCGGTCGCCCGCGCTCATGGTCCCGGCGGAACCGGAGGTGAAGCAGGCGCCGGCAAAGCGGTCGCCGGGGCGCTTGACGGCCTCGAACACATCCGCCAGGGCGTTTCCGGTGACATTGTAGTGCCACAGGGGATTCCCCATCTCCTCAAACTGGTTGAAAATCATGTACTGGGGGTCCAGCTTAAGCTCATTGGTTTTGTCAAAGATCTCCTTGACGTTGGACTCACAGCCGGGGGTGGCGATAACCTCAGCGCCGATCTCGTGGAGCCAGTCAAAACGCTCCTTACTCATCTCGGCGGGCAGAATGGCCACGCCCTGAGCGCCCAGCAGCCGGGAGTTGAACGCGCCGCCCCGGCAGTAGTTGCCGGTAGAGGGCCACACGGCCTTGTGCACATCCACGTCAAACTGCCCCGTCACAAGGCGCGGCGCCAGACATCCGAAGGAGGCGCCCACCTTGTGGCAGCCGGTGGGAAACCACTTGCCCACCATGGCAATGATACGGCAGGGCACGCCGGTGAGCGCCGGAGGCAGCTCCACATAGTTGGGCACGGCCTGGAACAGTCCGCCGCTCTCCCTGGCCTCGTTCTTCCAGGTGATGCGGAACAGGTTCATGGGATCCACATCCCACAGGCCCAGGGTCTTCAGCCTGTCCTGCACTTTTTCGGGAATGGTCTCCGGGTGCTGCATCTGGGCGATTGTGGGGATGACGATTCGGTTCTCCTTCGCCTTTTTAATATTGTGTGCCAGGCCCTCTTTGTTCACGGAAAGATCGATCATAACTCTTTGTCCTCCTCCAATTTTGTGTCGATATAAGAATACAGGGTGTATTTGGATATCCCAAAATACTTGGCCACCTTGTCGCCGGATTTGGTGACAAGGAACGCGCCGTTCTGGCTTAAGAACTGGATGGCCCTGACCTTGTCGTCCTTGTTCATCAGCGCCACGGGCTTGCCCACCAGGGCCACGGACTGCTGGATGAGATCCTCCAGCAGGTCGTTGATATTGACGATTCTCTCCGGCTCCTGAGGCTGGGGGCCCTCGGTGGAGACCAGCTCGTGCAGAGCGCTCTCCACCATCAGCAGCGCGGAGATATCGTAGTTGATGGCGAGAATAGCGGATACCTTCCCCTTGCCGTTGCGGATATAGACGGTAGAGGACTTTAAGATCTTGCCGTCCGGGGTCTTCATCAGATAGGACAGATGGTCCTTGGGCTCCGGGTCGTTGGTCTGCAGCTGCTCCATCACCACGTTGGACGCGCCGTCCCCCACCTTTCGCCCGGAGACGTGACCGTTGATAATGGCCACAATGCTGTGGTCCGGATTCCGGCTCAAATCATGGATGACCACCTCGCAGCCGCTGCCAAACTGCGCCGCAATGCCCGCCGCCACCTGCTTCAATAACTCCAGTTTACCGCTTTCCGTAAACTGTCCCCCCTCTTCACGGTGATTTTCAAACAAGCAACATCCCGCAATACCCTCTTCGGCAGCAGGTGCGCTCTTGCCAAATCGCTTGATGTTTCCCCTATATCATATCACATTTTTTGTATAAAGCAACACTTTCCCAAAAAATTTTTTTGGTTTTCAAAAATTTTGTTTGACAACAGAAAATCTTGTGATATGATAGGGCTGTAAGCAGTCAATCAACAAGGACCAAACGACCTGTCAAAATATTTTATGGAGGGCTACATCATGGATTTTGAAGCGATCAAAGCAGCGGCAACCGGCTATCGGGCCGACATGTCCCGGTTCCTTCGGGAGATGATCTCCCACCCCAGCGAGAGCTGTGAGGAGAGGGAAGTTGTGCTGTGCATCAAGGCCGAGATGGAGAAGCTGGGCTTTGACAAGGTGGAGATCGACGGCCTGGGCAACGTGATCGGCTGGATGGGGCAGGGCGAGAAGATTATCGCCATCGACTCCCACATCGACACCGTGGGCATCGGCAACATTGACAACTGGGAGGCCGACCCCTACGCCGGCTATGAGACTGAGGACATCATCTATGGCCGGGGCGGCAGCGACCAGGAGGGCGGCATGGCCTCCGCCGTATACGGCGCCAAGATCATGAAAGACCTGGGGCTGATTCCCGCGGGTTACAAAATCATGGTGGTGGGCTCCGTGCAGGAGGAGGACTGCGACGGCATGTGCTGGCAGTACATTGTCAACAAGTACTTCCAGGGCCCCGAGGACGCCCGGGAGAAAATCGAGTTCGTCATCTCCACCGAGCCCACCGACGGCGGCATCTATCGCGGCCACCGGGGCCGGATGGAGATCCGGGTGGACGTAAAGGGCGTCAGCTGCCACGGCTCCGCCCCCCAGCGGGGCGACAACGCCATTTACAAGATGGCCGACATCCTGCAGGATGTCCGGGCCCTGAATGAAAACGGCGACGGCCCCTCCAACGCGGTCAAGGGTCTTGTGAAGATGCTGAACCCCGCCTTTAATCCCGGGCACTATGAGGACGCCCAGTTCCTGGGCCGGGGCACCTGCACCACCTCCCAGATCTTCTATACCTCTCCCAGCCGCTGCGCCGTGGCGGACAGCTGCTCCATCTCTATCGACCGCCGCATGACCGCCGGCGAGACCTGGGACTCCTGTCTGGAGGAGATCCGCCAGCTGCCCAGCGTGCAGAAGTACGGTGAGGATGTGAAGGTCAGCATGTACATGTATGACCGCCCCGCCTGGACCGGCACCGTGTATGAGACCGAATGCTTCTTCCCCACCTGGATCAACAAGGAAAGCGCCGCCCACGTCCAGGCCCTGGTGGACGCCCACCACGCCCTGTGGGGCACGGAGCGCATCGGCCACGCCGACGCCGACCGGACCAGAGACGCCATGCACCTGCGGACCGGCCGCCCCCTGACCGACAAGTGGACCTTCTCCACCAACTGCGTGTCCATTCAGGGCCGCTACGGCATCCCCTGCGTGGGCTTTGGCCCCGGCGCCGAAAGTCAGGCCCACGCCCCCAATGAGATCACCTGGAAGCAGGATCTGGTCACCTGCGCCGCGCTGTACGCCGCCGTGCCCGGCCTCTACAAACCGGAAAACAGGACCGCCGACGCCACGGAGTTCCGCCAGAGCCTGACGGATAACGACATTCAGTGACAAGAGCTGAAAATAAACTTCAAGGAGATTCGACCTATGTCTAAGACCATTGAGCTGGCGCAGCACCTGGAAAAGCTGCACATCAACAACATGTATAAGTCCGACTTCTACTGGACCTGGGATAAAACCGATGAGGAGCTGGACGCCATCTTCACCGTGGCCGACGCCCTGCGGGACCTGCGGGAGCGCAACAAGTCCACCCGGATCTTTGACTCCGGCCTTGGCATTTCCATCTTCCGGGACAACTCCACCCGCACCCGCTTCTCCTTTGCCTCCGCCTGCAACCTGCTGGGCCTCACCGTCCAGGACCTGGACGAGAAGAAGAGCCAGATCGCCCACGGCGAAACCGTTCGCGAAACCGCCAACATGGTCTCCTTTATGGCCGACGTCATCGGCATCCGGGACGACATGT
>CATNDT010000060.1 GCA_950097035.1 uncultured Oscillibacter sp. | reverse complement strand
AAGCTGAGAAAACATATCTTCCGCCTGCTGATTGATGTCAGCCAGGTGGCTATCCAGCTTCCCACTGAGTAGTAAGGCGTTGTAAAGAGCTTTCCTGTGTTCTCTCAAATACTGCCGCCTGCGCTGGTCCCAGATACCGATGGGGACACTTTCTGGAACAGCGAGATTAGGCAAGAGATAATCGCCTTGCTGGTAGTAGGTTCCACCCACTTGCTCAAAAATCGACTTTTCCATGATATAGTCCTCCGATATATTGAATTTCCCTGCAATTCAATCACTCTCGGCTGACTTCATAAAAGTTTTGGGAGGAACTTCCTTACGAAGCTCCTCCCAACGCGGCCATTTTTGCACAGACAGGCTCTAAGCCTGTTTCAGCGCTCTTATTTCATTTTCCGTTAAGTACCGCCATGCACCCGGCGCCAGCTGCCCCAGCTCCAGGGTGTGTTCCCGTACCCGGCGCAGGCGCGTCACCGTCAGCCCACAGGCGGCGCACATTCGCCGGATTTGCCGGTTCTTCCCCTCATGGATGGTGACAGAGAGCACCGCCGTCCTCCCGCAGAACCGCAGAGCGTACACCGTTGCGGGGCGGATAGGCTCGCCGTCCAGATCCGTAATGGCAGACAACCTGTCCGCCGCCCCCTCAACAGGGCCGCGGACAAAGACATGGTAGGTCTTTGAGATCTCGTGGCTGGGATGCGTCAACCGCTGGGCCAAGTCCCCGTCATTGGTCAGCAGCAGCAGCCCCTCGGAATCCATGTCCAGCCGGCCAACCGGATACACCCGTATGCCGCACTCCCGCACCAGCTCCGCCACCGTCCGCCGTCCTCTCTCGTCTGAGAGCGTGGTCACATAGCCCCGAGGCTTATTCAGCAACAGGCACACCGGTGCGGGTCTGGATGTCAATGGGGTTCCGTCCACCAGTATATCGTCCCGCTCCGGGTCGGCCAGCTGCCCCAGCTTCGCGGGACGGCCGTTGACTGTGACCCGGCCTGCGGTGATATAGTGCTCCGCCATCCGCCGGGAGCAGACTCCCGTGGAGGAGAGAAGTTTTTGTAGACGCTCTTCCATTGTCACCCATCCTGTTTTTATTTAGGCAGCCCATTTTTCAGCGTGCCCATGGCGGATTCCAGCTTTGGTAAAACCGTTTTTCCGCATAAAAGCTCCACCCGGCCCACCTCTGTTCCGTCCAGCGTGAAAACGACCTCTCCCACCGGCGCACCCACAGAAAGCGGTGCGGTCAAAGGGCCATCCAGCTCAATCCGGCTCTCCAGCCGCTCTCCAGCCGAAACCGGCCAGGAAAATCCCGCAGCAGCCACCAGTGGGACCGTTCCGGGCAGGCCGTTTTGCACCGGGACCTTGCCGACGGCATGACCGAGAACTGCCGCCTGCTGAGCCGGATAGTGGGAAAAACCGTATTCATAGAGGGCCTGATGGTCTGCCCAGTCGTTTCCGTCCTGCAGGGTGACGGCCACCAGTTGCTGTCCATTTTGCTCTGTGCAGCTGACCAGCGTCCTCCCTGCCGCCCGGGTATACCCGGTCTTTAAACCGATGCAGCCATCCACATAGGAGAGAAGTTTATTGTGGTTTGTCATCGTGCGTCCGCCAATGGTGACTGACCGGGTGGATACGATCCGCACCAGCGTCTCATTTTTTATAGCCGCACAGGCCAACCGCGCCATATCCCTGGCGGTGGAGTAATGCTGCTCATGGTCCAGGCCGTTAGGGTTGGCAAAAGAGGAGTGCTCCATCCCCAGTTCCTGCGCCGTCTCGTTCATCAGCGCCACAAAGCCCGCCTGGCTTCCGCCCACATGGTCTGCAATGGCCACAGCGGCGTCGTTCCCGGAGCAGAGCATCAGTCCGTACAGCAGCGTCTCCAGCGTCAGCTGCTCTCCCTCTTTCAGATACATAGAGGACCCCTCGGTCAGCGAGGCCTCACGGCTGACTGTCACCACGTCTCTAAGATCTCCCTCACGGATAGCGACCAGAGCCGTCATGATCTTGGTCGTGCTGGCTATCAGCATTTTCGCGTCCGCATTCTGCTCGTGCAGCACCCGGCCGCTGTTTACATCCACCAGGATCGATGCGGTGGCAGAAGTTCCGACGGCATATGACTGACAAGGAAAAACCATATACAGAGATAGTACGAGGATCACACAAAAAAGCGTCCGTTTTGGCAAAGACCATCACCTCAATCTATTTCGGTGATGATAGTATACCCCCATTACACGGAATCTTTTTCTTCCTTTTTGTCGAAAAATTTTTCCACACGGTCCAACACATCGGGTACCATTTCCACCACCCGGTCCACCGTGGACACCGGCGGAACCGCCACAGGCAAGACCCTGGTGACCCCGTCTTTAATGACCAGAAAGGCCACCGGAGAGATATTGACGCCTGCGCCGCTGCCGCCGCCAAAGGCTCTTGGCTGTGCCTTGCCGTAGTCCCCGCCACCGCAGCCAAAGCCAAGGCTGACCTTGGAAATGGGAATCAGCGTTACACCGTCCGGCGTGGTGATCGGCTGGCCTACAATGGTATTTGTATCCGCCATCTCCCGCACCTTCTCCATTGCGGAGCGCATCAAGTCGCTGAGGGGGGTGTTTTTTTCCATATTGTTCTCCATTCTGAAAACCTCTTTTCTCACGCCGCCCCGGCACCGGAGGGCTCCGGCGCGGAACGCTGTTGCTTCCGTTTTTGCTTCATGTACCGAAAAAGCCACCGCAGAGCGGGAACGGCGATCCCAACTCCCACAGCCAGAGCGGTTCCAATGCGGATGGAGACGCCCGCGCTGCCCTGCAGCCGTGTTTTTTCCGTTTCAAAATCCACCTCTGTGTGGATGTGGGGGGATGGAATATCCAGTATCTGCTCTAAAGCGGGCATGAACGCCCAGATTCCCCCGTTGACCTCCCCATACAGCGACGCAGCGCCAGCCGGGTCCTCCGCGCCACCAATCTGCAGTGAAACACACAGCGGATCCACCCGAATGCCCCGGCGGGTGCGGCCCAGGGCCCGCTTTAGCGGCGGGAGCAGCGCCTGAACAGCGTCTTTGATATCCGCCAGATCCGGTTTTGGAAAGGTCCTCTTCTTTTTCCCGCCGGCGGGTTCGGGGAGTTTCTCCGCTTCTTTTCTCTGCTTTTTGGGCGGCTTTTCCCTTTGGGGAAGTATGTGGAGGCGAAACGGTCCAATGCGCACATCCAGCGTAACCAGATCACCAAATGCAATCAGAACGCCTGCCCGCGTCCACAAAACCAGCACCAGCAGAAAAATCAAAATTCCCAACACCCAGCGCCAGATCAAACCCCACCACCCCTTTCTCACACAGTAGGCCGCCGGTCACTCTTCCGCGCTCTCCCTGTCTGCCGGATCTGCCGCAAGGGACTCCGCGCCGTCTGTATCCCCTTCGGGGTCCACCACTTCACCGTTCTCGTTCAAACGCATCTGTCCCTCCACGCCAAAGTCCGGCAGCTCAGGCAGATCTTCCAGATTTGTCAGATGGAAGGCCCGCAAAAACTGCTTGGTGGTGCGGTACAGGTGGGGCCGCCCCGGCACCTGGAGCCTGCCGCACTCCTCGATCAGCTTCCGGTCCTGCAAAAGACTCATGGTATAGGAGCTGTCCACGCCCCGGATCTGGTCCACATAGGCCCGGGTCGTGGGCTGGTAGTAGGCGATGATGGTCAAAACCTCCAGCGCCGGCTGGCTGAGCTTGGCGGGCTTGCGGATCTCAAAGGCCCGGCGGATCGCGTCGGCATAGTCCGGCGAGGAGCAGAGCTGCCAGCTGTCCTCGATATGTAACAGCCGGATACCCCGGCGCTCATAGGCGTAATAGTCCATCAGGCGTTGCAGCGCCTGCACCGCCGTGGACCGGTCCAGGTCCAGCGCCACGCAGATCCGCTCTGTCTGCACCGGCTCACCGGAGGAAAACAGGATCCCCTCCACAGCAGACTCAATCTCTTTCATGTCCAAGGTATCCAAAAGTACACTCCTCATTTTCCAATATATCAGTAATTTTAACTATTATAGTGTCATACTGTCCGGGAGCTCCCCTATCTGCTCAACGGTATAGTCCGTCTCTGAACCGGACAGATGCAGCACACGGGCGCGGCAGAGCTCCAACACCGCCATAAAGGTCGCAACGACCTCGCTGCGGCTGCGGTTGCCGTGAAACAGCAGGGGAAACCGGGTGACGCCGTACCGCTTCAAACGCTGCAGGATCTCCCGCGCCTTGTTTTCCACCGGATAAGGCTCATGCTGCACAATGTTGTCGAAGGCCGCTCTTGGAGGCGGAAGGGCGTGCTCTGCCCGGTTTTGGATCTCCGCCATAGCCAGAAGCAGATCCGCCTGCACATGGTCATACTCATAGATTTTGCCCCGCTTTGCCCCCTCGGGGTTTCGGGTATGGATATTCCGTCCAAATTCCCCCAGAGGGGACAGCTGCTCTGCCGCCGCTTTGACCTGTACGTACATCTCGTTTCGGCGGCGATCCTCCAGAGACTGGATCAGAGCCTCCATCTCGCTCTGGGCCTCTTCATCCTCTATGGAGAGCAGCATCCGCGTCTTGATGTACACCAGATGGGAGGCCATGGTGACAAACTCGCTGGCCACCTCCAGATCCATATCCTGCCGCATTGCCAGCCACGCCAGGTACTGATCGCAGATTAAAGAGATGGAGATATCCTGAATCTCCATTTTGTTTTTGCTTAAAAGAAACAGAATAAGGTCCAGCGGTCCCTCAAAGTCCTGCATCTCCTCTTCCCGGGAGCGGACGACCTTTTCCAGTTTAAATACGGGATTTTCCAATCAAACACCTTCAATAAAACAAGTTAAACAGCCCGCCGTAAACGGCCATAATTGCCCGGTTGATCCAATCGCTCCCCATGCCGGTGAAGGCAAGCAGGATTAACACCAGCATTCCATACCGCTCGTAGCGCATCAGCGTGAAATACGCCCGATCCGGCAGCAGTGCGCCCAGCACCTTGGCCCCGTCCAGCGGCGGGACGGGCAGCAGGTTAAAAAGGCCAAGACCAATGGAGAGGGGCGCCAGCACATACAGGCAAAACACAAAAACCGCGTCCAGAGCCACATGATATGTACCGTAAAGGTAAATGGCCTTACTGATCCCAATTGCCAACACCGCCAGCGCCAAATTGGATGCCGGCCCCGCCAAAGCGGTAAGGGCCATGCCCTCCTTGGGCTTTTTGAAATACCTGGGGTCTACCGGCACCGGCTTAGCCCAGCCAAACCCCACTGCAAACATCATGAAAAGGCCGAACCAGTCGATATGCCGCAGCGGATTAAGCGACAGTCTGTGCCGTGCCTTGGCGGTGGGATCGCCCAACATGTAAGCCGCCAGACCGTGGCAGGTCTCATGAACTGTCAGGCACAGAAAGACGGCGGCCATCCGCAGCGCGGCATCTCCAAGGGAACCAAGGTCCAAAGCGCGAAACAGGTCTTTTAAATAGTGCAGCATGGCGCCTCTCCAGTCGTCAAACCCCAAAATATAGTTAGATTATACCAAATCGCAGCGCAAAATACAAGTCAATGCCATAAAAACCCTTTTTTCTTTCAAAATTTATGGGGATGTCTGCGATAGAAGATTTTTCGCGCTTAAAAAAACCATTACGCTCTCTCCCGGCCGCCGCGCCGTTTGGGCAGCTCAATGCCCATAACGGTGTTCCGAAAGCCGCCCAAAAGTGTTTCATAATCGGCGGTCTGATAGGCGTCTTTGGGCCAGCGGGCGGCCCAGCCGTCCTGCAGAAGGGTGCAGAGCGTCCGGCACCCCGGCAGCGAAGACTTCAGCAGCATGGGGGCAAGATAGTCCACCGCCATCTGTTTTTCCTCCACCCGTGCGGCGCTCCGGTTCCAGAGGCGCTGTTTCTTCCACCCCGCCTCTATCCCGTCCAAAACTGTCTCCGCCAGGGCCTGCAGAGCATTTTCGTCGCCGGCCTGCCGGACCGCCGCCTCATAGACTGGCCCAAACCGTTCCGTATAGGCCTGAAACGCCTTTGGATAGGTCTTTTGCCGGAAGTTATCCAGCCATGGCCGGGTCTCCTGAAAGGCCCTGCAAAGCATCTCCAGATCCACTGTATTCCGCCTCCCGGTTTTAAAAATTCCTGCCCGCCCAGGCTTTACAACTTCTCCCCAAACAGGTATGATATAGAAAAGTTCCGAATTCAGGGAGATTGATATGCGGGAATTCACCATTGGAAAAAACGACGCCGGACAACGGCTGGACCGGTTTGTGTCCAAAAATCTGCCCCTGCTGCCCCCTGCCCTGCTGCAAAAGTATATCCGCATCAAACGGATCAAAGTAAACGGCAAGGGCTCCGGCCGGGATGTGCGCCTCTGTGCCGGCGATGTCTTACAATTATATATCAACGACGAGTTCTTTGACAAGCCCGCTGAGGAAAATCTCTTTCTCACCGTGTATCGACCCAGACTGAACATCGTCTATGAGGATGAAAACCTGCTGCTGGCGGATAAGCGCCCCGGCATGGTGGTCCACGCCGATGAGACAGAAAAGGTCAACACCCTCATCAACCATATTCAGGCCTATCTCTACCAGAAAAAAGAGGGGAATCCCAGGTGGGAAAACGCCTTTGCTCCGGCCCTCTGCAACCGCATCGACCGGAATACCGGCGGCATCGTCATCGCCGCCAAAAATGCGGAGACCCTGCGGATTATCAACGAGAAAATCCGGGCCCATGAGCTGGAAAAGTCCTATCTCTGTATCGCCGTAGGCCTGCCCCGTCCTGCCGCCGGCAAAATCGAGGGATATCTGCTGAAGGACGAGGCGAAAAAGCAGGTTTCTTTTTACCGCCGCCCCGTCCCCGGCGGCAAAAGCGCCGTCACGCTGTATCAGACCCTGGAGACCCGGGATGGGCTCTCCCTGGTGGAGTGCCGCCTTTTGACAGGGCGGACCCATCAGATCCGGGTCTCTATGGCGGAGATCGGCTGTCCTCTGCTGGGAGACGGCAAATACGGCAGCGGTCCGGTAAACCGCCAGTATCACGAAACCAGACAGGCCCTG
Organism: uncultured Oscillibacter sp.; assembly: GCA_950097035.1. Classification (GTDB taxonomy): domain Bacteria; phylum Bacillota; class Clostridia; order Oscillospirales; family Oscillospiraceae; genus Oscillibacter. Next base: position 9,650 of record CATNDT010000060.1, on the reverse strand, counting down.
TACTCCTATAAGCTCTCCTTTTCCCTGCCAACGGATGCGGGACATCTGAATTACCTGCGGGGCAAGGAGTTCACCGTTGCAGACATCCCCTTTCGGGACCGGTATTTTCCAAACCGCTGAAATCCGGCAAGAAATATATTGGTAATACTATTGACATTTTCCCGCAGTTCCGTTATAGTTGCTTAAAGCTGAATTTCGACGAGAAAGGTTCCCCCTCAACAGAGAAAAGAGGCGTATCATTCTTTAACGCCGCCGCAGTTTGGCCATATGCGGGCTCTACACGGCGCTGTTATAAAAATTACGATTGAAATGGGGGAGGATACATGTCCAAAGAGTTAATTCGCCTGCAAAACCTGTGCATGGCGTTTGACGACGAACTTGTATTAAACAACATCAACCTTTACATCAATGACAAAGAATTCCTCACACTGCTTGGGCCCAGCGGGTGCGGCAAGACCACCACGCTGCGGATGATTGGCGGCTTCACGACACCAACGTCGGGAGACGTCCTCTTTGACGGTGTGAGGATTAATGACGTTCCGCCCTATAAGCGGCAGATCAACACCGTATTCCAAAAATACGCCCTGTTTCCCCACCTGAACGTGTTTGAGAACATCGCCTTTGGACTGCGGATGCAGCGGCGCCAGAACCCGGAAAATCCGAAGAAGGCCCTGAAGATCCCCGAGGAGGAGATTCGGGAGCGCGTGCTGGAGATGCTGGAGATTATCAGTCTGAAGGGCTTTGAAAACCGCAGGCCGGACGCTCTTTCCGGCGGCCAGCAGCAGCGGGTGGCCATCGCCCGAGCACTGGTCAACCGGCCCAAGGTGCTGCTTTTGGATGAGCCCCTGGGCGCACTGGATCTGAAGCTGCGCAAGGATATGCAGATCGAGCTGAAACGCATCCAGCAGCAGGTGGGCATTACTTTTATATATGTGACCCATGACCAGGAAGAGGCCCTCACCATGTCCGACACCGTGGTGGTTATGGACAAGGGCTCCATCCAGCAGATCGGGACCCCCGAGGATATCTACAATGAGCCGAAAAACGCCTTTGTGGCAGATTTTATCGGCGAATCCAACATCATTGACGGGATCATGGTTCAAGATAAGCTGGTACAGATGTATGGACGGCAGTTCCCGTGCCTGGACGGCGGCTTTGGGACAAACGAGCCGGTGGACGTGGTTATCCGCCCGGAGGATATCGATATCGTCCCGGTGGAACAGGGCCAGCTGACCGGTACCGTCACCAACGTAACCTTCAAGGGGATGCAGTATGACATCATTGTGGACTTCCGGGGCTTTAAGTGGCTGATTCAAACCACGGACCACTCCCCTGTCGGCGCCCGTATCGGCATCAAGATCGATCCGGACGGCATCCATGTTATGAAAAAAAGCCAATATTCCGGTATGTTCGGCGACTATTCCTCCTTCTCAGACGAATACGACGAGTTGGATGACGCCAGCCTTGCGCTGGATGGGGAGGAGAGCGGGGATGAAGAATAAGCTCTCTCGGTTCGCCGTCCCCTACGTGGTCTGGATGGCCCTCTTTGTGGTGGCTCCCATCATTATGATCGTGGTGTATGCCTTCACCTCCGCTGCCGGCGGCTTTACGCTGGAAAATTTTTCCCGCATGGGGCTGTATGGCGTGGTCTTCGTCCGCTCTTTCAGGCTGGCCCTGATCGCCACCGTCATCTGTCTGCTCATCGGCTACCCGGTCTCCTATATGATGAGCAAGGAGGGGCCCCGGTTTCAGCGGGTGGCCATGGTGCTTATCATGCTGCCCATGTGGATTAACTTTCTGCTGCGGACCTACTCCTGGATGTCTATCCTTGAAAATAATGGACTTTTAAATCAGCTCTTCCGATATATTGGTATAATTGATCTATATAATCGCATTTTCAGCACAAATCTGCAATTCTTCCCAATGATGAACACTCAGGGTGCGGTGGTTTTGGGCATGGTGTACAACTATCTGCCCTTTATGATCCTGCCCATCTATTCCGTGATCCTCAAGCTGGACAACTCTCTGGTGGAGGCCGCCAGAGACCTGGGCGCCAACAGCTTCAATGTGTTCCGGCGGGTCATCCTGCCGCTCTCCCTGCCGGGCGTGCTCTCCGGCATCACCATGGTCTTTGTCCCCTCGGTCTCCACCTTCGCCATCAGCAAGATGTTGGGCGGCGGCACTGAGATGCTGCTGGGTGACCTGATCGAGCAGCAGTATATGGGAGGGGCCTATAATCCCCAGCTGGGAGCCGCCATTTCCCTGGTCATGATGGTAATCGTCGTTGTCTGTATGGTGGTCATGAACCGCTTTGGCGAGGGCGAGGAACAGGCGGTGATGCTGTGAGAGGCAGAGCATATGGAAATGGCAAGGCGTTCAGCCGCATCTTCACGGCGCTGGTATTTCTCTTCCTCTATGCGCCTATTTTTCTGCTGATTGTCTTTTCCTTCAATCAGGGAAACAGCAACATCGTCTGGACCGGTTTCTCTCTGGACTGGTATCAGTCCCTGTTTCACAACCGGCTCATCATGCGCAGTGTGTATACTACGCTGCTGGTCTCCCTGCTGGCAACGGCCATTGCAACCTTTGCCGGAACCTTTGCCGCCATCGGCTTTTACAGCCTTCGCCGCAAACCCCGCACAGTGCTGAACACCGTGAACAGCATTCCCATGATGAACGCCGACATTGTCACCGGTGTGGCCATGTGCCTGTTTTTTGTGGCCTTTTTCACCTTCTGGGGGGACTTTGCAGCCTGGTTCAACGATATCCAGCACGTGGTCACCCTGCCCCCCAGGCTGACGCTGGGCTTCGGCACATTGCTGATCGCCCACGTTACCTTCAATATTCCCTATGTGATACTGTCTGTGGGGCCCAAGCTGCGGCAAATGGACAAAAACCTGGTGGATGCGGCCATGGATCTTGGCTGCACCTGGATGCAGGCCTTCTGGAAGGTCATCCTGCCGGAAATCAAACCCGGCATCGCCTCCGGTGCGCTGACAGCCTTCACCATGAGTGTGGACGACTTTATTATCAGCTATTTCACCGCGGGTTCCTCCTCCTCCACACTGGCAATGACGATTTACGGCATGACAAAAAAGCGGGTAACACCGGAGATCAACGCCATCTCCACATTACTGTTTGTAACGGTGCTGCTGCTGCTGGTCATCGTAAATCTCCGTGAGACCCGGCTGGAGCGGACAGGGCGGCCGGAGCGCCAGACCAAAGCGGTCTCCCGGCGCCTGACAAGGTTCCTCGACTCCCCTGGAGGAAAGCGTGTCCGCCGGGTCACCGCGGGGGTATTGACCGCCTCCTTTTTGATCGTGGTGCTCCTTCTTACCAGCGCGACCAACGCCCAGCCTGTTGTCAACGTATGCAGCTGGGGAGAGTATATCGACGAGGAGCTGATTATCCGCTTTGAGGAGGAGACCGGCATTCTGGTAAACTACCAGACCGCCGAGAGCAACGAGGCTCTCTACTCCCTGCTGAAAAGCGGCGCCGGGGACTACGATGTCATCGTCCCCTCTGACTATATGATCTCCCAGTTGATCGAGGAGGACATGCTGGAGCCTTTAAACTATGACAATATCCCAAATTTCTCCCTGGTAGACGGCAGATTTAAAAGCCTGCCCTACGACCCGGAGAACCGGTATACGGTTCCCTATGCTTGGGGCACCGTGGGCATCATCTACAACGCGGAGATGGTGGACGGTCCCATCACCAGCTGGAGTGCGCTGTTTGACGACAAATATGCCGGAAATGTGCTGATGTTCCGCAACTCCCGGGATGCCATGGCCACAGCCCTAAGTTACCTGGGTTACTCCCTGAACACTACCGACGAGGGGGAGCTTCGGGAGGCCTTTCAGCTCTTGCAGAGCGCAAAGAACCGGGGCGTCTATCAATCCTTTGTCATGGACGAGATCTTTCAGAAGCTGGAGGGCGGCAATGCCGCCATCGGCGCGTATTATGCAGGCGACTACCTCACCATGCTGGAGAACAACGAAAACCTCCGCTTTGTAGTGCCTGAGGAGGGCTCCAACTGGTTTATGGACGCCATGTGCGTGCTGAAAGGCGCTCCACACAAAGAGGAGGCGGAGGCCTGGATCAACTTCATCGCCTCAAATGAGGCCAGCATGGCCAATATGGACTATATCGGCTACGCCTCCCCCAACACCCAGGTTCTGGAGGATTACCCCGCCTATTACGCGGAGCTCTATGAGGAGGAGCTGGACCCGGCCATTTATGAGATCATGGCGGCGCCCCAGGCCGTTTTGGACAACTGCGAGGCCTATCTGGTCCTCCCTCCCCAAATCAGGACTCTGTATAACGACCTGTGGACAGAACTCGGTATTTGACAACATCAGGAGGTATTTTTATGATTTTGATTGGAACAAAGTGCCAGCTGGAACAGACCGTCACTCCGGAGCTGACCGCTGCCGCCGTGGGTTCCGGCGCTCTGCCGGTATTCGGCACGCCGTTTATGGCCGCCATGATGGAAAACGCCGCCCTGACGGCCTTGCAGAACTTTTTGGAGGAGGGTCAGGGTAGCGTGGGCACCCACCTGGACATCCATCACGACGCGCCCACCCCTGTGGGCATGAAGGTCTGGGCCGAGGCCGAGATCACCGGCGTTTCTGAAAACGGGAAGATGGTGGACTTCAAGGTCTCTGCCTGGGATGAAAAAGGACCTGTGGGCGGCGGCTGTCACACCCGGGCCATTATCCACAGCGAAAAGTTTTTGGCCCGGTGTAACGGAAAACTGGAAGCCGTGTGACACCAATTGAAATGAATCGAGCGCCGGAGGGATACTCCGGCGCTCTCTCCTTATGTACACGTTTTGAAAACTTACAGCGTCAAAGAAGGGGCGCTGTAGACACGGCTTGCCAACTCACTGTTGAGCATGTACAGGCTCTTGGGATCGGAGCCAAACAGCTCCATCTTGGAGATCATGTCATTGGCGTTGGTCTCCTCCTCGCCCTGCTCCTTTACAAACCAATCCAAAAACTGCATCGTGCGAAAATCCTTTACCTCATAGGCGGCGGCATAGATATCGTTGATGAGGCCGGTGACATACATCTCATGCTCCAGACCTGCCTTCAAAACAGCCATATCGCTGTCGAGAACCTTGTCGGGTTTGGCAATGGCGTCCAACGTCACCTTGGCGTTGTTGTTGTGGAGATACTGATAGAAGAGCATGGCGTGGTCCCGCTCCTCCTGCGCCTGGATCTTATACCAGTTGGCAAAGCCGTCCAGCCCGCGGGCCTCAAAGTAGTTGGAGAAATCCAGATAGAGATATGCGGAGTAAAACTCCTTATTGATCTGGTCGTTCAGCAGCGCGGCAACTTTTTCATTCAGCATGCTAATGGTACCCCTTTCTTTTTTATGAGATGATTGTACTCCGGTTTCTGGAAAAAATCTATTGCAAATCCGACAAAAAAGAGATCTCTTTGTCAGAATAGCGTCATCTGGCTGGTCTCCGCCATGCCGGCAAAGGCGCCCAGGGCCTTCAGCTGCTCAATGTGGGTTTTGGACAGCTTATTGCAGCACATGGCGAACTCCTCAACAGAGATAAAGCTCTTTCCCGCCCGCTTTTCCACGGTGTCCACCGCCGCGGCCTCCCCCAGACCGTGGACGGAGACGAAGGGCGGCAGAAGCCCTCCCTCTGTCACCAGAAATTTTGTGGCATCTGACCGGTAGATGTTAATGGTGTCAAAGTGGTATCCCCGAAGATAGAACTCGTAGCAAACCTCCAGCGTTGTCAGAAGGTTCTGCTCTACGGCGGTGGCGTCCTTGTTGTTTTCGATCTCCCGGATCTTTCTCTTTACCGCATCCTTTCCGGCACAGCAGAACTCCGCGTCAAATGCCTTGGCCCGCACCGAGAAAAATGTGGCGTAAAAGGCCAGGGGCTCATGCACCTTGAACCACGCAATGCGGAAGGCCATCATAACATAGGCCACCGCATGGGCCTTGGGAAAGAGATAGCCAATCTTTGCAAGAGAGTCGATATACCACTCCGGTACACCGTGCTCCTGCATGGCCTCCACCCAGCCGGGCTCAAATCCCCCCTTCTTTACCTTCCCCTTTCGCACTGACTCCATGATCTTAAAGGACATTTTCGCCTCCACCCCTTTGGAGATGAGGTAGAGCATAATGTCGTCGCGGCAGCCAACCGTCTCCAAAACCGAGGCCGTTCCACCCACGATCAGGTCCCGGGCATTCCCAAGCCACACATCGGTGCCGTGGGAAAAGCCGGAGAGGCGCACCAGAGTGTTAAAATCTCTGGGTTGAGTGTCGATGAGCATCTGCCGGGTAAACCGGGTATTAAACTCCGGAATAGCCACCGCCCCGGTGGGGCCCAGAATCTCGTCGTTCTCATAGCCCAGCACCCTGCTGGAGGTGAAGATGGACATGGTATCCGGGTCGTCCAGCGGGATTTTCTGGGGGTCTACGCCGGTGAGATCCTGCATCATGCGGACCATGGTAGGGTCATCGTGCCCCAGCATGTCCAGCTTTAGGAGGTTGGCCTCCATGGAGTGGTATTCAAAATGGGTGGTGACGGTGTCGGATCCGTCTGCGTCCGCCGGGTGCTGCACAGGGCAGAAGTCCTCCATGTCCTTGTCGTCCGGCACCACCACAAGGCCCCCCGGGTGCTGTCCGGTGGTGCGCCGGGCGCCGACACAGCCCAGGGTAAGGCGGTTCTCCTCCGCCCGGCCCGCCGTTATGGCGTTTTCCTCCAGATATTTTTTCACAAAGCCATAGGCAGTCTTCTCCGCCAGCGTGCCGATGGTCCCGGCCCGGAACACCTGTGTCTCTCCAAACATCTCAATGGCATGGCGGTGGGCCCTCGCCTGGTACTCACCGGAAAAATTCAGGTCGATATCCGGCACCTTGCCGCCGCCAAACCCCAAAAAGGTCTCAAAGGGGATGTCAAATCCGTCTTTTTCATACTGCTCGCCGCACACCGGACAAATTTTGTCCGGCATATCCGCGCCGCAGCCATAGGAGCCGTCCTGAATAAACTCACTGTTCCGGCATTTTGGGCAGCGGTAATGGGGCGGCAGGGAGTTGACCTCCGTAATACCGGACATATAGGCCACCAGAGACGAGCCAACAGAACCACGGGAACCCACCAGGTAGCCGTTTTCCAGAGAGCGCTGCACCAATTTTTGGGCGGACATGTACACCACATCGTACTTGCCCAGAATGCCGCCCAATTCAACATTCAACCGGTCCACGATCAGCGAAGGCGGGTCCTCTCCGTACAGCCGGTGGACCTTCTCCCACACCAAACGGTTCAGATCCTCCTCCGAGTTCTCCAACCGGGGCGGAAACAGCTCCTTCGGCAGCAGCTCAAAGGTCTCCACCTGGTCCGCAATCAGGCGCGTATTGGTAACGACCACCTCATAGGCCTTCTCCTTCCCCAGATAAGAAAACTCCTCCAGCATCTCGGCGGTGGTCTTAAAGTAAATAGGAAGCGATTCGTTGGCATCCGGAAATTTTTTAGAGGCAAGAAGGATATGGCGATACACCTCGTCCTCCGGGTCCAAAAAGTGGACGTCTCCGGTGGCACAGACGGGTTTACCCAGCTCCTCACCCAGGCGGACGATGGCTCGGTTAAACTCCTTCAAGTCCTCCTCGCTGCGGGCGTCGCCATTTCGCAACATAAAGCGGTTGTTGCACAGGGGCTGAATCTCCAGATAGTCGTAAAAATCCGCAATACGCTTCAGCTCATCCCAGTCCTTGCGGTCCACCACCGCTTTAAAAAGCTCCCCCGCCTCACAGGCGGAGCCCACAATGACCCCCTCCCTGTGCTCTTTCAGCACACTTTTGGGGATGATAGGAACACGTTTAAAGTATTTGAGGTTGGAATCTGAAATCATCTGGTAGAGGTTTTTCAGCCCCACCTTGTTCCGTGCAAGCAGAATGATGTGCTTTGGAAAGCGGTTGCTCTTGCTGCCAAGGGGCCGTAGCTTCTCCATTTCCGGATTCACCGCCTGCAGTGTATGCACACCCTTTTCGTGAATCATCTTCCAAAAAGGGATCAGCATATAACCCACCGTGGCAGCATCATCGCTGGCCCGGTGGTGATTAAAGGCAGGTAAATCCAGGTGTTCTGCCACGATGTCCAGCTTGTATTTTCCAAGTCCCGGCAGCAGATTCTGCGCCAAAATCAGGGAGTCCACATATGTAGGCTGAAAATCCAGCCCCGCCTGCTTGCAGCCCGCCCGGATAAAGCCAATATCAAACTCCGCATTGTGGGCCGCCAAGGGGCGGCCATTTACGAATTTCAAAAAATCCGCGAGGGCGTCTTTCGGTTGTGGAGCGTCTTTGAGCATCTCGTCGGTGATACCTGTCAGACCAACGATTTCCGGTGTCAGACGGCGGTTTGGATTCACAAAGGTCTGAAACCGCTCTGCAATCTCTCCATTTCGCAGCACCACCGCGCCGATCTCAGTAATGGCCTCCCGGTCAACTTTCAGGCCGGTGGTCTCGATGTCAAAGCAGACAATATCACTGTCTAAAGGACAGTCCAGGGGACCGTGGACTGCCACACGGTCATCCAGATTGTTGAGAAAGTAGCCCTCTACACCGTACAAAATCTTGATCTTGTCCCCTGCCGCATGCCACGCGTCCGGAAAGGACTGGGCCACGCCGTGGTCGGTGACGGCAATCGCGGGATGGCCCCATCGGATGGCGGTCTGGATGACCGCCTTGGTATCTGTGAGAGCGTCCATATTGCTCATTTTGGTATGCAGGTGCAGCTCCACGCGCTTCACCGGCGCGGTATCCTGCCGGGGCTGATGCTCAATCACATTGATGTGATAGGGGTTGAGCTGAATGTCCTTGCCGTCCCAGGTGGGTTCCATCTTGCCCTGAACACACACCCACATACCGGGTTTAACGGCACTCTCCAGCGCCCTGGCCTCCTTGGCAGTGAGGTTTTTCTGCACCGTCACGGAGTTGGTGTAGTCCGTCATGTCAAAGCTGAGCCGCCACATACCGGGCCGCCGTGTCTCCCGGCCCTCGAAAAAAAGACCTTTCCCGCCACAGTGGCGTTGGTCATTTTCAAATCCAGATTTTTTATAGGACCTGGCTTTGTTTTGATGAGATTTCCCATCAACACCTTACCCACCGCCGGTTTTCTCCCTTTTTCCGCCTTGGGAGCAGACCTCGGTGCGGGATTTTTTGCCTCCGGCGCCTGACAGGTGATAACTGTCTCCACCCTGGAAAAGCCGTAGACCGCCTGAAGTGCATCTTTAACGGCCTGGATATCTCCCTCACAGAGCGGGATCTTTACCGTGAGCTCCAACCGAATCGACATCTCTGTCTGGTCGATGGCCGCGGCGGTCAGCTCCGTCCCCGCCAGCCGCAGCCGCAGCTGGGGAGAGCTCTGCAATTCTGTGAACATTTCAAAAAACGGGATATTTCTCGACATGATCTTCTCTCCGGTCTCGATTCAGCATTTTACAGGCCGGGCACTGGCCGCCCGGCCTCAAAGATTCCTCTGCCATTTTGCAAAGCGCCTCACAGCTTTTCAATCTCTTCCATCAGCGCATCTACAAGCCGCTCCTGCGGCACTTTGTAAAGTATCTCTCCTTTTCGGAACAGAAGCCCCTCGCCCTTGCCCCCGGCAATGCCGATATCGGCGGCGG